>NZ_CALUYG010000041.1 GCF_944324935.1 uncultured Desulfovibrio sp.
TTCGGTCGCGCTCTGCTGTCGATGCCCGTAACTTCCTTCGTCGTAACGGGCACGGCCTGCGGCCGCCTTTCGGTCGCTGCCAGCGCGGCAGGGCTTTCCCCTCCCCAGCGGCTTTCCTCACGAGGACGAGGCGGGATAGTCGCGGGCGTTCGAAAAAAACAGACGGGCAAGCGCAGGGAGCATATCCTCTTGCCGGCAAAGCGGAAGCCCCAATGGAGGAGCTGATATGACTGACTATATTTTGAAGCTCTTTGACAGGGAGCTGATCCGATTTTCCGCTGTTGATACGGGCGATATGCCCGAAGTCAGCATAACCCGCATGGAGCAGGAAGCCTTACCGCTGCTGCCGCTGGGGATGGAGGCGAGCAATACGGGCGTGGCCCGCTGGCTGCGTTCTCGTAAAATCCCCAGGAACAGGGCCTTCATCCATTCCTTTCTGGCCAGACTCGGCTTGTCACCCAATGCCACACTGGCCATCATGGACGTCAGCAAAGGACTGTCGCTTAATGACAGCTACTGGGTCGTCCGCTCCGATTTCACCCAAAGCTTTGCGCAGTGCAATCTTTACGACAACAAATTCAGCGAGCTGCTGGCCCATATGGCCTTTACCGGCGAGGGAAGCGCCGTACGCGGCCCCGTGGCATCCAGTCCCGAATTCACGACCAACGGCATGCTCCCCAAGTGCTGGCGGAGACTGTCAGGAAAGATCTGCCTGTACAAGGGAGGGACGGAAGGCGCATCCAATACCGGCAACGAACCCTACTCGGAGTATTATGCATGGCAGGTCGCCCAGTTGCTGGGCGTCAACGCCATTCCCTATACGCTGACCCGATGGAAGGAAACGCTCTGTTCTCGCTGCGAGCTGTTCACCAGCAAGGAAAGCGGATTCGTGCCTGTCGGGCAGATCGTGCAAAGTGGGGGCATGCAGGCCGTCATCAACCACTACGCAGGGCTTGGGCAGGAATGCAGGTCAGCCCTGGAAGACATGTTCGTCCTTGATGCGGTCATCGGCAATACCGACCGGCATCTGGGCAACTTCGGCTTTCTCGTCGCATCGGAAAGCAACCGTCTGACCGGACCGGCGCCGTTTTTCGATCACGGCAACTCCCTGTTCAACTTTGCCGCTCAGGCCGAACTGGAGAGCAGGCAGGCCTTTCTTGCATTTGCGGATGCCCAGACGCCCGCCTGCTACAGCGACTTTTTTTCCGTGGCAAAGGCCTGCCTGAAAGACCGTCATCGTGAAGGCCTGGGCCGTTTGCTGCACGTCAGGCTGAAGCGGCATCCCCGCTACAACCTTTCTCCGCGGCGGCTGACGCTCATTGAGACCGCCATACGGGAGCGGGCGTCACGTCTGCTTGACGGAGAGGGAGGGGGAGCAAGCGAGCTGGATTTCAGCCGCTGGGAACAGGCGGCGGAAAATACGTAACGCTCCCACTTCGGAGGGCAGGCACGGCCGGCGGCACTGCCCCCCGCTCGATCCACATCCCATCTTGGCAGGAGGAATGCCTTGTGATGTCCCGCACCCCGGCCTTACAGCCCATCCTGACCACCCACGACCTCTCCTTTGCCGGGACCCGTTATCCTGACATCACCTTCCAGCGGCAGGGCATAAACGTCATCTGCGGGCCCAGCGGCTGCGGCAAGAGTACTTTGCTGCGGCTCTGCAACCGTACCCTTGTCCCCACCACAGGACAGGTCTGTCTTGATGGTCGGGATGTCCGCTCCCTTGATCCGTTGCAGCTGCGGCGCGACGTTCTGCTGGCCGGGCAGGAGGTCTTCCTCTTTGACGGCAGCATCGCCGACACCTTCCGCCAGTTCTACGCGCTGCGCGAGCTGCCGGAGCCACGCCCCGGCGGCATGCGGCGCTTTCTTGACCTCTGCGCCTGCCCCCTGTCCATCGGCAGTCCCTGCGGCGCGCTTTCCGGCGGGGAGCGGCAGCGGGTCTTTCTGGCCGTCTGCCTTTCTTTTGTGCCGCGCGTCCTGCTGCTCGACGAGCCGACATCGGCCCTGGACGGCGCCACGGCCCACCGCCTCATGGCCAGTGTACGCGATTTTGCCGCGCAGCACGGCATGAGCGTTCTTCTGGTCAGCCATGATCGGGAACTGGCCGCCCGCTTTGCCGACAGCCTGCTGGAACTTGCCTGAGCCGTCCGGCCCCTTTTGTCCAATACCCACGGAAGATGACATGGAATCCGCTCTGATCGCCCAGATACTGCCCTTTCTGCTGGCCTACGTCCTGCTGCTCATGGTCGGCGGCATTATGAAGGTCTGCCGCATCGCACAGACGCGCCTGCTGTTCATGGCCGGCCTGCGCATGACCCTCCAGCTCATCCTGGCCGGTTTTGTGCTGACCTGGCTGTTTGCCCACCCTCATCCGCTGCTCACGGCCGCCTACCTGGCCCTTATGACCTGCTTCACCATCCGTACCGTATTGGGACGCCACCCGCAGCTCAACCGGCGCTTTGCCCGCTGCGTCGCCTGCTGCCTTGCCTGCTGCGGCCTGCTTTCCACCGTATTTTTCGTGACCTGCATCGCGCGGCAAAACGCCCTCGATCCGCAATATGCCATCCCGCTGGGAGGGATGCTCATGGGCAACGCCATGACCGGCCTCAGTCTGGCGCTCAAGAGTTTTGAAACGGCCCTGCAGGGGCAACAGGCGCGCATCCGCACCCTGGTCAATCTGGGCGTGCGCCCGCAGCGCATCCTTTTCCCGCTGGTACGCACGGCACTGGAGACGGCGCTTCTGCCTACGCTCAACTCCATGCTGGGCATGGGCATCGTCTTTTTGCCGGGCATGATGACCGGTCAGATCCTTGCCGGAGCCGATCCGGCCACGGCCATCCTGTATCAGGGCAGCATTATGATGGCCATTTGCGCCACTGTCTGCCTGACGGTGCTCAGCGCCTTGCTCTGGGGCTACCGCAGCCTCTGGGATACGGACATGTGCATCCGCCTGCCCGGCGATGCCCGGCAGCCGGAGCGGCATGTCTAGTCCGCAAGGAGAGAAGGGAAAAGAGGATCATTGCGGATAGCCGTCATGCGCCGGGACGGCAACGCCGCACCAGGTCCGATAATCCAGCTTGTCCAAACCGGGACAGGGCACATCCTTTGCCATGACGGCATAGGGGGTCACGCCGACATAATAGAAGAAGGCATCATCTTCTCCCTACAGCCAGTATTCCCCATTGCCGGTATTGTCCTGCGTCACATGGAAGGTAAAAAGAGAGGATTCCTTCGGGATGAAATATCCCCGGCTCGCCACGAGAGCTCCCGCATTGGCGAAAAACTCCGTGCAGAACGCCAGAAAAAGGAGCCCTGCGGCAAGGCACGGCAGTACCGTCTTTCGTATGCGATCCCCACGCATCAGCGCCCGCCATCCCGCATGGCTGCCCATACCTGTCTCGAGATAGAAATCCCCCGCCGTATTCATGGACGAACTTACTGTCCCGCTGGGCGGAGAATCGGCATCGACCACGTTGCCGGAGCTGAGGATAAGGCCGTTGCCCATGGTTTCCCCAAGTCCGGCTCCCGCTCCGTTGGTGAACGTTCCCAGTGATTTCTTGTGCCCTGTATAGGTCGCGGCGACCAGCGTCACGTCATCACTGACGATGGAATTCGCCGCTGTGGAGATATCCGCGTAATATAACTGCCCAGGGATTCATGATGGAAGGGGATGCGTCCGGCGGCCAGTCAAACTCCTGCGTCTGGAGAAAACCGCCGAGCTGGAGCCCGACGGTATCCACTCTGCCCATATCCACATAAAATAGTCTTCCGCGCTGTCATTGGCCGTCCCGAAGTGGATCTTGGCCGACCCCGTGGAGACAAGACCGGAACCGTCATGCCTGCCGGAAAGCGTGCCATCCAGCAAGGTTATGCCATTAAAATCCGTCGATCGGGCAATGCGGTCTATTTCTTTGGCCATTTGCTGGAATTCGCTGTCGAGCATCAGGCGCTGGGTGGAATCATAAGTGCCGGTAGCCGCCTGCTCCACGCGCAGCCCTGTCGACAGTTTGCGTACCGAATCAAAAAGGGGAGTATAATTTGCCGAGATGTGCCGGGAAGCGGAGCACATTCCCCTGGCCGCATGCACGGAACAGGAGTTCGGGCGGCCCGTCCCAGTGGTACGACCTGCCATGCCAGGCCGACCTGACGAGAGCACGGCGACCTCAGGGGCAACCTCAGGCGGGAATGCTCTGGAGATGCCCTTATGGGCTCTACCGTGTTTTCTCCGGCGAAGGGACAGCGGACGTCTTGCGGGAGAGCCTGTCCAGCAGGCGGTCATAATACTGTTCGTCGTCCAGATGCAGCACGCGTTCATGGCGGGTTTTGGCACGCATGACGAGCAGGCGGAGCTTCTGCATCTGCCGCACGCGCTCCTGTTCGTCCTCGCACTGTTCCAGCATGTCCGCCAGATTGGCGATGTCCTTGCGCTCCTGCATCTCCGGCGGCAGACAGCCGGCATTGCGCAGCACCTTGTAGGCCATGCGCAGCTCCTCCGGGATATGGCTGTCGTCTTCCAGTCGCAGCGGACGTCCCGCCCCGGGCAGATCATCGAATGCGCCCTGTTCCTGGGCCTCTGCGATGCGCTGTTCGGCAATGGACTGGATGACGCTCCACGGATTGGGCTGACTCATATTTCTTTCCTTCCGTCACGCTTGCCGCCACGCTTGCCGCATGACGGGGAATAACAGGGCTGTCCGGCCGCAGCCATGCGGGCGGTCCTGTCCCCGCGCCGGCACACCTGTCACAAAAAGCGCTAAAATGGCGGTTCGTCCATATCCCCGGCATCGGCGGGCGACACGGCATAGGAAAGCCCCGCATGGTCGCGAGCTTCCTCTCCCGCGGCAGCATCCTGCAGGACAACCGTGCTTTCCGCTCCGCCGTCAGGACGCGGCGGCATGCCCCAGAGCTGTTTCCATTCCGTCAGCAGGCGGAGCGCCTCCAGCGGAGTCAGCTTCTCCGGCTCCACATCCCGCAGCAGCAGGACAAGGGGATGTTCCTGCGGCAGCGCCTGACAGGCTTCCTGCGGATCGACGGCGGCAGTACCCCTGTTCCGTTTTGCGGGAGCGGCCGGCAGGTCCAGACCGGGCAGGGCAAGGGAGACCGGCGCCTCGCCGCGCCGTCCGTCCCTGCCGCGCTCCAGATCGGCCAGGATGGCCCGCGCCCGCTGCACCACCGGGGCAGGGACCCCGGCCAGACGGGCCACCTCCACGCCGTAGCTGCGGTCGGACGGACCGGGGACCAGACGATGCAGGAACAGGATGTCGTTGTTATGCTCCCTGATGGCGATATTCATGGTGAAGACGCCGGGGATGCGCCCCTCCAGCGCGGTCAGCTCATGGTAGTGGGTGGCAAAGAGGGTGCGTATGCCCCCAAGACGTCCGGCCAGATTCTCCACCACGGCCCAGGCCAGGGCCACGCCGTCATAGGTGCTGGTGCCGCGGCCGATCTCGTCCAGGATGACCAGGCTGCGCCGGGTGGCCTGCCGCAGGATGCGGGCGGTCTCCATCATCTCCACCATGAAGGTGCTTTGCCCCTGCGCCAGATTGTCCGATGCGCCCACCCGCGAGAACAGCCTGTCCACGAGACCGATACGCGCTTCGGCGGCCGGGACCATACTGCCCATCTGGGCCAGCAGGCAGATGATGGCCACCTGACGCAGGACGGTGGACTTGCCGGCCATATTGGGCCCCGTGAGCAGGCAGAGCCGCCGCCTGTCGTCCAGCACCACCGTATTGGGCACGAAATTGGCGCTGCCCACCATGGCTTCCACCACCGGATGCCGGCCCTCACGCAGAAAGAGCTGAGGAGCATCCTCGAGCGCGGGACGACACCAGCCGTTCCGTCGTCCCACATGGGCCAGTGACTGCCAGTAGTCCAGCTGGGCCAGCACATCCGCCATATGCAACAGGCGCTCCCGCTGGGCGGCCATGTGCGCCCGCAGGGCCACGAAGAGGGAATATTCCAGTTCCTTCCGCTTGTCCGAAGCGGAAAGGAGCTTATCTTCCAGCTCCTTGAGAGCGGGGGTCGTGAAGCGCTCGGCATTGGCGAGCGTCTGCCGCCGGATGAAGTGATCGGGCAGGGGGCCGCTATGGGCGGCCTTGCTGACCTCATAAAAGTAGCCGAACACGCGGTTGTAGCCGAGCTTGAGCTTGCCGATGCCCGTGGCACGCTGCTCCTCTTCAAGCATTTCCTGAAGTTTTTGCTCGCCATGCTCCACAAGGTCCATGAGGCTGTCCAGATCCGCGTGGTAGCCTGGCTTGAACAGACCGCCGTCGGTGATGACCGTGGGCGGATTGTCCACCAGCGCCTGGGCAAGCAGGGCGGCACAGTCCTCCAGCGAATCCCAGCCGGCGCAAAGTTCGTGCAGGGCGGCGGGCAGGTCGTTGCCGAGGCTTTGCTCGTCCGTGGCGTACTGTCCGTCCGTCGGCGTGGTCAGGGCCGCATAGACGCGCGGCAGGGCCGCAAGGCTGTTGCGCAGGGCGATGAAATCCCGCGGCGTGGCGCGTTCCAGCGTGATACGGGTGGAAAGCCGCTCGATGTCGTAGACGGCATCCAGCGCTTCCCGCAGGCGCTCGCGCCGCACGTCATCGCCGTGCAGCAGGGCCACGGCGTCCTGAATGCGGACGATGGGCCCGCGTTCCCGCCACGGGTGGCGGAGCATGTCCTCCAGCAGACGCCCGCCCATGGGGGTCATGGTCTGGTCGAGCACATGCCGCAGCGTCCCCTTGCCCTTGCGGCCGTTCAGGCGCGAAAAGATCTCCAGGTTTCGCTCCGTCACGTCGTCGACGAGCATGCGCCGCCCCAGATCGAGCGGCTGGAAAGGAAGGAGATGCTCGGGAAGGCGCTTCTGCGTCTGCTCCAGGTAGTGCAGCAGACCGCCGCAGGCCCGCAGGAGCGCTTCCTTGTCCTGAAGACCAAGGGCCTGGAGCTCCTGCACGCCCTGAGCGCGAAGCACGCGCTGCGCGGCCCGGCCGGCATCAAAGGCCGTGCGCGGCAGCCGCACGAGGCGAATGCCCTCCAGCAGGCAGTGCGGCGGCAGGGTCATGTCGTCAGGGACGAGCAGCTCGCGCGGCGCCAGCTTCTGCGCCCATTGCCACAGCTCGCTTGTCCGGCGCAGCTCCACGCCCGACCACTGCCCGGTGGAGATGTCGGCCCAGGTGAAGCCTCCCCGGCCGTTGTCCTCCAGCAGCAGCGCGCCGAGGTAGTTATGGCTCTTGCTGTCCAGATTGGCGTCGTCCAGCACGGTTGCCGGCGTCACCACGCGCGTCACGGCACGCTGCACGAGCCCCTTTGCCTGCCGCGGATCCTCCACCTGATCGCAGATGGCCACATGGTAGCCCTTGTCCACCAGCTGGGCAAGGTAGCTCTGCGCGGCATGCCAGGGCACGCCGCACATGGGCACGGGATTTTCGCTGTCCTTGCTGCGGCTGGTCAGGGCGATCTGCAATTCCCGGGCGGCCGTGACCGCATCGTCGAAAAAGAGTTCGTAAAAATCCCCCATGCGATAGAAGAGCAGGGCATCGGGATGCTCGGCCTTGATGCGGAGGTACTGCTCGAACATGGGGGTAAGCTTTGCGCCGGCGGGGGTCTGCACCGGCGAAGCTGACGAAGTGGCGGCGGAAAGATCGGGGGTGAGGGGCATGGCGGCACATATCGGGCAAGAGGGACAGACACAACGGGGCGACACCATCAGACGATGATGCCGCCCCCGGGAAAACCACCCATGAAATGGCCCTGTTAGGGCTTGTCGGGATCGGGCGCCACGATGTCCTCGACAGGAGCGGCCGCCTCAGCTTCCTTGGCCGTCGTTTCCAGCGGCTTGGTGTTGGCGGGCTTTTCCGCAGGGGCCTCGACGGGCTTCTCAGCGGGCTTGTCCTGCGCGGCGGCTTCCTTGTTCTGGCGGGCACGCTGGAAGAAGGACTGCTTCTTGCCTTCGGCGGTCAGCTGCTTTTGCAGCTTTTCCACTTCGCGTTCAAGCTGGCTGATGCGCCAGCGGGCCTTCATGAAGCGGGCCGTGCCGTGCATCTTGTCCCAGACGAGGAAACAGACGGACAGCAGCGCGCCCAGCGCAAAGGCGACGATGAGCATGAAGTAGAAAGGCAGGGGGATGGACGACATGGGCTCCATGAAGAAAAGATTCAGCGTCAGCACCATGTCCTGAGACAGGGCCGTCTGGTTTTGGAACAGAAAAACCAGCGCCAGAAAGATTGCCACAACCAGAATCAGGACTTTAAGAAAGCGCATAGCTCCTCCTCATGGCGCTTTTCGTTAAAAACAGGCCCGCAGGGCCCTGTACGTCTCGCGAATGTGCTGGGGGACGGTCCGTACGTCGTCCATCACGGCAATGAAGGATGAATCCCCGTTCCAGCGGGGCACAAGATGGAAATGCAGATGCTCGCCGATGCCCGCGCCGGCGGCCTTGCCGAGATTGAGCCCCACATTGATGCCCTCACAGTTGAAGTGCTGCTTGAGGATCCCGCTGCAACGCTGCACAAGATCCATGATTTCATGGGTTTCCTCGCGGGTGAGTTCCGTCAGTTCGGAAACGTGGCGGTAGGGGCAGACCATGATATGTCCGTTATTGTAGGGGTAACGGTTCATAATGACAAAGGCGCGCCCTGCACGGTGCAGGACAAGGCGTTCCTCGTCCTCTTCCGTCGTTTCCGGCAGACAGAACACGCAGGTATCAGGCTTCGGCCCCAGGATATATTCGATGCGCCACGGCGCCCAGAGCTGTTTCATAGTTGGTGACTATATACCTCCTCCGCGCCGAGGGCAAGCCCGCAGGCCGACGTTCGTGAGATGCCCGCGCCATGCGCTCACACGGCCCTGTGCGCCCGTCCGGTCTCCGGCCCGGACGCGGCCGCCTGGGCCAGCGCCTCCTGAACGAGATCGCGGGCCAGCTCCCACTGCGCTTCGGGGCTGACCGCCGTGCCGTTGAGTTTGGCGGCCAGTACCTGCCGCAGGATCTCGGTGAAGCGCGGACCGGGACGCAGGCCCAGCGCGATGAGATCCGAGCCGCCGATATCCGTTTTTTCCTTGCGCCACTGGGTGATGTAGCGGGAAAAATTCTTCTGCAGGCCCTCTTCATCGGTGGCGGCCATGAGATAGAGCAAAAACTCCAGCTCAAGCCCCTCCAGCATCTTCCAGAAGCCGAACACGTCCGTGTGGGCATCGCTCTGCTTGCGCTGCCAGCTCTCCAGCCGCGTGCACAGGTAGCGGGCCTTTTCCCGCAGGTGGAAGACCGCCGCCCGCCGCTGCGGCGGCAGACCGAGACGCTCGTAGACGCTGCGGGCGTCCTCGTAGTTGAGGTTATGGCAAAGAGCCAGGAAATAGGCCAGCCAGTGCTGTACCGGCTCTTCCAGATAGAGCAGATGATACCAGCTTATCATTTCCCGCATGCGCATGAGGGTCTCGCGCCGGGTGGGGATGAGCGTCAGCAGCGGACTGACGGCCTTGAGCAGCCCCAGTTCCTCCATGCGGATGAAACAGGCCGGCGGATTGGGTTCCATGCACATATGGCTGTATTCATGGTAGATGCGCGGGCTGCTCAACTTGTCCAGCAGATTGAGCGACAGGACGTTCTTGATGAGCCTTTCCGCCGCCGGATCGATATGGAAGCCGTAGCGCTGCTCGAAGCGCACGGCCCGCAGGCAGCGCGTGGGGTCTTCCACGAAGCTCAGGGTATGCAGGACGCGGATGTTGCCGTCCTTGATGTCCCGCTGGCCGCCGAAAAAGTCCACCATCTGCCCGTAGGGCGAACAGTCCAGCCGGATGGCCAGGGCATTGATAGTGAAATCCCGCCGGAACAGGTCCATCTTGATGGAGGAAAGTTCCACCGTGGGCAGGGCGGCGGGATATTCATAATATTCCAGACGGGCCGTGGCCACGTCGATGCGCAGCTCCTCGCCCTCCGGGCCGGTATAGATGACCACCGACGTCATAAACTTCTGGTGCTCGCGCACGCGCCCGTCGAGGGCCTCGGCCAGCGCCCGGGCCAGCTCGATGCCGTTGCCCTCCACCACCAGATCAATGTCCTCGTTGTCCCGGTCCAGCAGGATGTCGCGCACGAAGCCGCCCACCACATACACGGGCAGTCCCAGCTTGCGGCCCAGATTGCCGGCCAGCTCCAGGATGGAACGCGTGTGGGCCGAGAGCCTGTCGCGCATGAGCTTGGCCACATTGCGCGGCTTGATGACCGGCTGGTCGTTCTCCTTGAGCTGCACGGGCTCGTTGGCAAAGACGTTGATGAGGTCGGTGCGCGTCACCACGCCGACGACCTCGTCATGCTCCACGATGGGCACAAGGCGCTGGCGCGCCCCCACGATGATGGCCGAAAGCTCGCTGAGCGGCGCTTCCGGCGGCAGCAGGGCAGGGGTGCGGAGCATGTAGTTTTCCACCGTGAATTCGCCCAGACCGTGCAGACGGGCCCGCGAGGCCGTCTGGGCGTCCAGTATGCCGCAGCAACGGCGCGTGCCGGGTACGAAGACGGGCACGGCCTTGAGGCCGAAATGGAGCATGAGCTCGTCGGCCGCGCGTATGGACTTGTCCGATTCGATGCCCACGGCGGGGGTGGACATGTAGTCCCGGGCGGTCTTGTCCTCCCCGAGCTGGCCGCGCAGATTGCGCACGATGGCGTCATGCACTTCGTTGAGCATCATGTTTCGCACGGATGCCGAGGCGGCATAGGCATGCCCGCCGCCACCCAGCTCCGCGCAGACGGCCCCCACGTTGATGAGCTCCGTCCGGCTGCGGGCCACCACCTGGATGCGGTCTTCCATGCGACCGATGGCAAAGAGCACCGTGAATTTTTCCATTTCCATGAGCCGGTGGGCCAGATAGGCGAAGTCGCCGAGGTAATGCTCCATCGAGGCTTCGGCGATGACCACGGGGATGCCGTTGATGGTATAGGTGCGGGCCGACTCCAGCAGGCTGTTCAGCGCCCGCACATGGGCGCTGGTGAGCTCATGCGCGGCCATGTCATCGATGTCGTTGACGCGCATGCCCTGCGTCAGGAGCCAGGCGGCGCTCTCAAAATCCTGGGGCGTGGTGGAGGAATAGGTGAACGAACCGGTATCGCCGTAGATGCCGAGGCCGAGCAGGGTGGCTTCGTCCGCCTCCAGCCGGACATCGGCGACGGACAGGGCCTTGACGATGAGGCTCGTCACCGCGCCCACCTCGGCCCGATGGGTCACCGTCGCCACCACATCATCCCCGGAATCGGGATGATGATCCCAGACCTCGACGCGCATCCCCTCCTGATCCAGCAGACGTCCCACATGCTGCAAACGATCCCGCTGGCGGGTATCCACCACCACAAGACAGGTCAGGGCCTCCCAGTCGATGTCGTCGCTCTCGCACAGCCCGTACCGCTCCCTGTCCACGGAGGCGACGATCTTCTGGAGGCCGCGCTCCTGCGTGCCGGGAAAGAGCAGGATGCAGGGGCCGTACAGATGCCGGACGGCCAGCATGGCGGCAAAGGCGTCGAAATCGGCATTGGCATGGCAGGTGACGAGAGTGGAAACGGCTGTCATCGGGACTGGCTCCGGGGGTGATGGGCACGATGGATGCTGCGCAGGCGTTCGGCCTGCACATGGGTATAAATCTCCGTGGCGCTGATGTCCGCATGGCCCAGCAGCACCTGGACCGAGCGCAGATCCGCGCCCCCTTCCAGCAGATGCGTGGCGAAGGAATGCCGGAAGGTATGCGGCGAGATCTCACGGCGGATGCCCGCCGCCAGCGCGTATTTCTTGATGGCTTTCCAGACGTACTGCCGGGTGAGGCCGTTGCCGGAACGATTGACGAAGAGCAGGCGGCTGTTGGGCGAAAAATCGGGACGGCAATGGGCGATATAGTCTTGAAGACGGGCCTGCGCCTCGGCATGCAGGGGCACGAGGCGCTCCTTGCTGCCCTTGCCGAACACCCGCAGGAGACCGCGTTGCAAGTCCACATCCTCCAGCGTCAGCCCGCAGACCTCCGACACCCGCAGGCCCGCCGCGTACAGCACCTCCATGAGGCAGCGATCCCGCCGGCCGGACTTGTCGCGCGGATCCGGCTGGGCAAGCAGGCTGTCCATCTCCTCGCGGCTCAGCACCTCGGGCAGATGCTGCGGCAGCCGGGGGCTTTCCAGCAGGGCGGCGGGATTGGCCGCAAGGACCCTTTCCTCCACGGCAAAGGCAAAAAAACTGCGCAGGGCCGACAGCCGCCGGGCCAGGCTGCGCCCCGTGTTCTGTCGCGCCCGCAGCCAGGCCAGAAAGAACATGACGTCCTGTTCGCCGAGCTGGACGGCGCTCAGGGCGGCTCCCCGCCCCATGTTCCATTCATCCAGATAAAGAAGGAACAAGTCCATGTCCTGCCGGTAGGCTTCCACCGTCCGCACGGAAAGGCCCCGCTCGGCCAGCAGGGCATCGCACCAGACAGGGACAAGGCGCGCCAGCGCGGCGCGCAGCTCCGCAAGGGAGGACGTAGGGGAGGGGGCGGCGTTCTCCATACGCTCATGGTAGCCTGCCTCAGCCGGCGGAGCAAGCCTCCCATGCTTTGACATCCCCGCCCGTTGTACGCTACTTCTCGCACATGACCTTCACTGCCGAACTGCCGGTCTATGTGAGCCTCGGCTCCAATACGCCCGATGCCCCGCACATGCTCGACGCCGCCTGCGCCGCGCTGGAACGGCTGGAAGGCCTGCGCCTTGTGCGGGCGGCCTCCCGCTACGCCACCGAGCCACAGGGCTATGGCGAACAGCCGTGGTTTGAGAACACCGTGCTGGAGCTGGCCGTGGAGACGGAGCGCTGGCGACCGCGCGAACTGCTGGCCGCCATGCTGGGCATGGAGGCGGCGCTGGGCCGGCGTCGCGACCCGGCCCTGCGCTTCGGCCCGCGCAGCATCGACATGGATCTGCTGCTGTTTGGCGATGTGACAAGTGCGGATGTCCATTGCCTGCTGCCGCACCCGCGGCTGTGCGAGCGGGCCTTCGTGCTCGTGCCGCTGGCGGAACTGACGCCGGATCTCGTCGTCAACGGGCGCAGCATCGCCCAATGGCTGGAGCGTCTGGTCTGGCGCAGGGAAGGGCGGGCAATTTTTCAGTGACCTTTCGGCGCGGCCGTGCTACAGGCTGGAACAGCCTGCCGCGCCGTCCGCGTGTGCATATCCTACCGTCAAGGAGTATCTATGTGGAAATGGCTTATCCTGGCCGTGGCGGTCTATGTGCTGTACCGCATGTTTGCCAATGACATCCTGAAGAAGAAACAGGCGGACAAGAAGGAAGACGCCGCCGAAATGGAACGCAAGGTCGCCGCCGGGGAAATGGTCAAGGACCCGGAATGCGGCGCCTACGTTTCCGTGGATGAGAGCATCACCGTGCGGGACGGCGAAAAGGTCTACCGCTTCTGCAGCTACGACTGTCGCGACAAGTTCCTCAAGCGCCTTCAGGAAGGCGGACGGGAACTGCCCGCCAAGGAATGACCGAAAGCGGAGCGACTTTCGTCGCCTTCCGCCGATCTCCGCGATGCCGCGGCAAAAGGCGGCGCTGCCCCGGGGCAGCGCCGCCTTTTTCTCTTGCTGGCGGAAGAAACGCCGGTCTAGTTGATGTCCCAGTCCAGGCCGAAGGTATCGTGCAGGATGCGCACGGCAAGCTCCACATACTTTTCCTGGATGAGGATGGTGATCTTGATCTCCGAGGTGCTGATCATCAGGATATTGATGCCTTCCTGGGTGAGGGCGGCAAAGGCGCGCGCGGCCACGCCGGAATGGTTGCGCATGCCCACGCCGATGGCCGAGACCTTGGCCACGTTGACGTCGTGCACCACTTCGGAAGCGCCGATCTTCCTGGCCACTTCGTCCATGATGGCCAGCGTCTGATTGAGATCCTTGCGGGAAACGGTGAAGGTGATGTCCGTATGCCCGTCGAGGCTCGTGTTCTGCACGATCATATCCACAAGCACGCCCTTTTCGGAGAGCGGGCCGAAAACGGCGGCAGCCACGCCGGGCACGTCCGGCACTTCATGCAGGGTCACGCGGGCCTGATCCTTATCGTAAGCGATGCCGGAAACAAGAAGAGCTTCCATGCTCGAATCCTCCTGGGTAACTAGGGTGCCGGGATCATCCGTGAAGGTCGAGCGCACCCGTACCGGCACTTTGTACTTCTTGGCAAATTCCACGGAGCGGATGTGCAGCACCTTGGCCCCCATGCTCGCCATCTCGAGCATTTCCTCGTAGGCCACACGATCCATCTTGCGCGCGGTGGAACAGATGTTGGGGTCGGTGGTGTAGACGCCGTCCACATCCGTATAGATCTCGCATTCCACGGAACCGAGCGCCGCGGCAAGCGCCACGGCGGACGTGTCCGACCCGCCCCGGCCCAGCGTGGTGATGCGGCCCCCATCGGTGCAGCCCTGGAAACCGGCCACGACCAGCACATCGTAGTCTTCCAGGAAGACACGCAGTCTGGCGCTGTCGATATCCGTGATACGCGCCCGGCCGTAGTCGTCATCCGTGGTCATGGGGATCTGCCAGCCCAGAAGGGAGCACGCGCGGACGCCCGCATCCTTGAGCAGCATGGTGAACAGGGCGATGGACACCTGTTCCCCGGTGGAAACCAGCACATCGCATTCGGCCTTGTCCGGCGTATTGGACCATTCGTCCGCCAAGGCAAGCAGGCGGTTCGTCTCGCCCGAACGGGCAGAGAGCACCACCACCATCTTGTTGCCCCTGGCCAGACCGGCAAGGACCTTTTCACGAACCTTTTTCATGCACTCCAGATCAGCTACCGAAGTGCCGCCAAATTTTTGCACGAGAATCTTCATGCCACTCTCACGCCACCTGACTGCAACAAGTGAATCACAAGGCAACAGGATCGACCCCTTGCAGGCTGGGCCATCCCTCTTGCAGCCGTTCAACCAGGCGCTGTGCGGCCGGGCCTCCGGCCCGCAGCGTCACAAAATGTTTTTCTTCGCACGAGTCCAGCCGGATGTCCAGATATTCCTTGGGCAAATCCGCCGCCGGCAGGGCTTCTCCCCATTCCACGAGACAGAGGCTCTTCCCGTCGTCCAGCGCATCCCACAGTTCGTCAGGCGCTCCGCCGGGACAACGATAGAGATCGGCGTGCAGGACGGGCGGCGAGGTGGGGTAGCTGTTGCACAGCGTGAAGGTCGGGCTGGAGATCTCCGCCCGGTCGCCGCCGGGCAGGGCCTCCACCACGGCGCGGGCGAGCGTCGTCTTGCCGCTGCCCAGCTCGCCGTGCAGCAGGCAGAGCCGCACGGCGGCATCCTCCCGCAGGAGGGCGGCCAGCAGGCGGCCCAGCCGCCGGGTATCCTCGAGGGAAGCCAGTACGAGGGAGCATTCCTTCAGCATCTGCCGTCTCCCGTGGCGGGCCGGCATCCGCCATGCGCCGCATGCACGGACGGCAGGACGTCGGCCAGTTCGTGGGCCAGATTGCCGCGCGTCGGGTACTGCCCGGCCACGGCGCGGCCGGCCAGCGCATGCCAGCTCACGCCTACGGCGGCAAGCGTCAGCACATCCACGGGGCAGTCTTCTTCCGGCGTCGCGGCGGGATGCGCCGCACGGCGGGCCAGCAGCGCGCCCATGCAGCCCGCCAGCACATCGCCGCTGCCGCCCACGGCCAGGGCGGGTACATCCCACGGGCTCACGCAGACAGGCCGCAGCCGCTGCCCCCGCTGCTGCCCGATGAGGGTCCCCGCCCCCTTGAGCACCACACAGGCCGGCGTCAGGGCGCAGAGGGCTCGCAGGGCCCCGCGACGATCCGCCTGCACCCGGGCGGCCGTCGTGCCCAGCAGTGCCGCCGCTTCGCCCGGATGCGGCGTCAGCACATCCTGCTCCCGCAGGGCCCGCAAAAGCTCAGGCTCGCGAGAGAGCAGCACCAGCGCATCCGCATCCAGCACGGCGCTGGGCCGCTGCGGGCAGGAGAGCAGGGCGCGCAGCAGGGTCTGTGCCGCCTCGCCGCGGCCCATGCCCGGCCCGATGACCAGCGCCTGCACCCTGTCCACGCTCCCTTCCAGCAGCAGCCGCAGATTGCCCGACGGCAGCGACGGCCACAGCCCCGGCGCGCTTCCCGGCATTTCCCGCACCATGATCTCCGCCAGCCCGTTACGGACGGCAAGACCGTTGCCGCAGGGCACGAGCGCGCTTGTCAGCCCGGCCCCGGCCCGCAGAGCGGCCCGCGCGGCAAGATGGGCCGCGCCGCACAGGTCCTCCGCGCCGCCCACCACCAGCACATGGCCGTAAGAGTTCTTGTAGCCCTGCGGCCGGAAGGGCGGCAGATGCCCCAGGACGTCCGCACTGAGCAGACGGGCGGAGCAGGGCGCCGTACGGCGCACCGCCAGCGGGATGCCGATGGGCAGGATGAGCAGCCGTCCCGTGAAGGGAACGCTTTCCGGCAGGACGAGACCGAACTTTGCGGCTTCAAAGGTCACGGTGGCATGGGCGCGCACGGCTTCCGGCAGGGGGCGTCCGCTCGCCGCATCCAGACCGGAAGGCACATCCAGCGACAGGACGAAGGCCTCGCGCCGCAGGGCGTTGATGCGGCGGACGAGGGCAAGCATGTCCGGCCTCAGCTCCCCGTGGAAGCCCGTGCCGAGCAGGCCGTCCACCACCACATGCGGCAGGGCCTGCCCCTTGCGCCCGTCGCCGGCGAGACAGCGCCCCACCGGCAGGAAGGAGACGCCGCAACGGCGCGCCATGCGTACATGCTGGCCGCACGCGCCCCGGTATTGCCCCAGGGGCCGTGTATGCCAGACCGTGGGCTGAGCCCCCGCATCCAGCAGATGACGGGCCAGCGCGGCGGCGTCGCCGCCGTTGTTGCCGCCGCCCATGAACAGCCAGACCCGACGTCCCGCCAGCGGCACGCCGCAATCCTCCAGCGCCCGCAGAGCCGCGCGCGAGGCGTTTTCCATGAGCATGACTTCCGGCAGGCCCAGCGCAAAGGAGGCTTCGTCCCATTGCCGCATCTCTTCCGGCAGCGGCAGGGGAGGCAGAGTGGACATGACCATGCTTACTTCTCCAGAATGACGACCGCCACGGCATAATGCCGCTCATGGCTGATGGACACATGCAGGCTGCGCGCCCCGAGTCGTTGCCGGCGCGCCCCGGCCTGCCCCGAGAGGCAAAGGCGCGGCCCGCCGCCGGCATCGGCGAGGATCTCCACATCATGCAGGCCGATGCCCGCGCTGAAGCCTGTGCCCAGCGCCTTGACCGCGGCCTCCTTGGCCGCAAAGCGCCCGGCAAGACGGGCGGCGGACGGCAGACCGCCGCCCGGAGCAAGCAACGCGAGCTCCGCCGGGCTGAGGATTCTGGCGGCGTAACGCCGTCCGAAGCGCTCCAGCCCGGCAGCGACGCGGTCCACCTCCACGATATCCGTTCCCATGCCTACCACCATGCCCTTTCTCCTGCGCCCTGTCTCCCGCGCTGACCGTCAGGCGCTTGCCGGACGTTGCCCATCGCGCCAAAAAAACGTAGAATGTCTTACGCATTTGAACGTATCCCTTTACCGGCGTCAAGCGGCCCGGCCGATGACGCCTCCAGGAGCAAGAATGAGACTTTGCATCGTGGGAACAGGCTATGTGGGCCTTGTCAGCGCCGCCTGTTTCGCCGAAATGGGCAATACCGTCGTTTGTGTGGACGTCAATCCCGCCGTGGTCGCCAAACTCAATGCGGGCAAGGTGCATATCTTCGAGCCGGGGCTGGAAGACATGGTGCAGCGCAGCCGGGCGGACGGGCGTCTGACCTTCACCACCAGCCTTGAGGACGGTCTCGCCGAAGCGGAATGCGCCTTCATCTGCGTGGGCACGCCTCCCGGCGAAGACGGCTCCTGCGATCTGCACTATGTGGAGCAGGTCGCCACGGCCATCGGCAGCCACATGCAGCATGAGCTTGTGGTGGTGGACAAGTCCACCGTGCCCGTGGGCACGGCCGACCGCGTGCGGACGCTCATCGGCGAGGCTCTTGAGCGGCGCGGCGTCAGCATCCCCTTCGAGGTGGTGTCCAATCCCGAATTCCTCAAGGAAGGGGACGCCATCAACGACTTCATGAAGCCCGACCGCGTGGTGCTGGGCACGGAGTCCGAAAAGGCGGCGGACCTCATGCGCGAGCTGTACGCTCCTTTTGCCCGCACGCGGGACAAGCTCATCGTCATGGGCATCCGCAGCGCGGAAATGACCAAGTATGCGGCAAACTGCATGCTGGCCACCAAGACCCCCCTCATCAACGAGATCGCGACCATCTGCGAGCGGGTGGGGGCCGACGTGCGCGATGTGCGCACGGGCATCGGTTCGGACTCGCGCATCGGCTACCAGTTCATCTATCCGGGCGTGGGCTACGGCGGTTCCTGCTTCCCCAAGGACGTCAAGGCCCTCATCCATACGGCCGAGCATGCCGGCGTCACCCCGACGCTGCTGCATGCCGTCGAAGCCGTCAATGCCCGGCAGAAGCGCCACATGGCCGAACGCATCAAGGAATATTTCGCGCCGCAAGGTGGGGTGAAGGGCAAGACGCTGGCCGTCTGGGGGCTGGCCTTCAAGGCCAATACCGACGACATGCGGGAGGCGGCCGCCATCAGCATCATCTCCGCGCTGACGGCGGAGGGCATGCGCATCCGCGCCTTTGACCCTGTGGCGGCGGACAATGCCCGCACCATCTTCGCCGACAATCCGCTGGTGGAGATCTGCGACGAGCAGTACGCCGTCTGCGACGGGGCGCAGGCCCTGCTGGTCGTCACCGAATGGAACCAGTTCCGCAACCCGGATTTCGAACGCATCCGCAGCCTGTTGACCGCTCCGCTGCTCTTTGACGGACGCAACCTCTATTCGCCCTCGGCCATGGCCGAACGCGGCTTCGCCTACTTCTGCATCGGCAGGAAGAGCGACGTGCAGTAAAACGGCTTCCCCAACCACACCTTGAAGAAAAGAGACAGGTCCACGCCTGTCTCTTTCTTTTTCCGGCCCGGACCTACCGCGCCAAACGCCACCGGCACAGGGTCTGCCTGTCCTCAACCTGATCCCGACTTCCTCCTCCCTTCCCCTCAGTTCCGCACAGCGCCCATCCTGCACATGGATGACGCCAGCGCGGAGCCTCACATCTCCGCTCCACATTGAACACGCGGCATCCCTTTTTCCTGAAAAAGCGCCATCGTGTCATAAGAACGTAACAAAAATTTCATATCCTCTCAAAAAAGCAGCAAAAATGATGCCTCTGTCTGGTGAGGATCGCGGCAAGCGTAATGCCTAGTCAAGCAGGCCGGCTTCCCTGAGCATGGCCACGGGATCGACCTCCATCTTTTGCGCAATGGTAAAAAATTCAATGATATCAAGCCTGCGTTCACCGCTTTCATATTTCGATACATATGATTGCGGCTTGTCGAGGCGTGCGGCAAGCGCCACCTGGGTAAGACCGCACTGCTTGCGTGTCCGCTTGAGGACTGCCGTCAACGCCTCATACGCTCGAGTTTCTCCTGTGGACATGGTGATTGGACCTCATCTTTTCGACGAGGCTAGTTGAGCTTGCATAATATCCCAAAATAGGATATTTTTCTCCAAGAAAAAACGAGGAGGGAAACTCCATGTTCATCCCGCTGGTATCCTATGTGCTGGATCGTCTGCCCATCGGCAATGCCTTGAAA
Source organism: uncultured Desulfovibrio sp. (assembly GCF_944324935.1). Taxonomy (GTDB): domain Bacteria; phylum Desulfobacterota; class Desulfovibrionia; order Desulfovibrionales; family Desulfovibrionaceae; genus Desulfovibrio. Next base: position 19,631 of record NZ_CALUYG010000041.1, read on the forward strand.
GGCATCTCGCCTGAGATGTTGAAGGGCTTCATGCACAAAACGAGAGCGCCGCACTGGCATGAATACGCCATCCGCAAGCGCCAGTGGCGTCGTCATGCCTGTACGGCCTGCCGCTGGCTGTGCGGCGTGCTGCCCCGTGACGCGGTCGTTTTTGAACCTGGCTGCGGCAGTGCCGCCAATCTCCTCTGGCTGGGGCAGCGGGGCTTTCGCAGGCTGGCAGGGTCGGACATCTCATCCGAGGCGCTGGAGCTGGGCATGCGGCTGGCGGGCAACCTGCATCTTCCGCTCGAAGTCTGGCCTGACGACGCCCTGCATCCCGCACGTCTGCCGCAGCAGCTGGACGGCATCCTTTCCGTCAACTGGCTGTACCATATCCCCGGTGCGGATCTTGGCGCTTTCCTGCGACTCTACGGGCCTGCCCTCAAACCGGGCGGCTACCTTGCCTGCGACATGGTGACGCGCCATTACGATCAGATGCCGGGCAATCAGTGGCATTCCGAGGACAGGGGGCTGCCGGAAGCACAGCGCCGCCCTTCGGAATATACGCTGCGGCTCGATCCCGAAGAAGTGCGGGAACTGGCGGAGCAAAACGGCTTCCGCCTCGTGCGCCATACCTGTTTTGTGCTGAGCCGCCCGCAGCGCGCCGTCTACCTCCTGCGGCGCGAAGCATAGAAGTACGGCGGGAAAAGCAAGCGCTCTCCCCGCCGTACACGCATAAGATGCACCGGACAGATGGTCAGCCTATAACCAGCTGGGCTTCGGGCCATCCTGCAGCACGACGGCATCGGACTGCGTGAAGTTGCCGAGGCTGCCCGCTCGAACCTGGATGCACACATAGCGCAGCGGACTGTCGTCGGCTGCCCGCAGGCAGCGCTGTCCCTGCGGGTCGATGCGGAAGCAGTCTCCCTGGCGTATCGCGACTTCCTCGCCATCAACATACAACCAGCCAGAGCCGTCCAGGACAAGATAGATCTCCTCATTCTCCGTATGGGCATGAACAAAAGGGATGCTCACGCCGGCCGGGAGGGTATTGCAGGAGATCTCGGCTCCTGTGAGGTGCAGCAGCTCATGGAGTTCGCTGCGGCCTTCGGCCATGTCGATGCGGGCAAGCAGATAGTGTGACATCATGTTCTCCTTTAGTTCGACATCGAACTTTAAACATAAAAAAAATTCATTACCTCTCCAGACAGCGGACAAGAAGCTTGTCCAGCATGTCCAGCTCCTGCGGCGCAAGGCGCTCGGCAAGCAACTGCTCCAGCCCCGCAGACACCCTGTCGAAAACCGGGCGGAGCTCTTCTCCGCGCGGGGTCAGACATACGCGCACGCTGCGGGAATCCCGCCCATCCGGCATCCGATCCACAAAGCCGCTTTGCTCCAGCTTTTCCACCAGCGCGGTCACCGTGGATTTGCTGCGGCGCACCCGGCGGGCCAGCTCGCTCATAGGGCAGGCATCCTGCGCAAGCAAACAGGCCAGGATATCACCATGACTCGGAGCCAGCCCCGTCAACCCGGCGCTTTGCAATTCGGCCTGGATATAGGCGTTGCCCATTTCGCGCAGGCGGGAGGCATTGGCAAAGATGGAACGGTATGTCATGGAGTTCATATAGTTCGACATCGAATCATTGTCAACGACTTTCCGCTCCGAAAAAGGATCTCCGAACGCGCAAGCGCCCGCATCACAAGATACGGGCGCTTGCGGGATTCGGAAAAATTTTTTCGTCTACTTGCCGAACGGACACACCGGATAACGGCACTGCGGACAGCCGGAGCAGAAGCCGCCATGCCCCAGCGCCGCTATGTCTTCCGCGCGGATGTCCAGCCCGGCCAGCAGACGCGGCACCATCAGCTCAAAGATGCTGGCCTTGTGGTACATGACGCAGCCCGGCAGGCCCAGCACCGGTATGCGCCTGCCCGCCGTCTCCAGGAAGGCCAGCAGGAACATGGCTCCGGGGTAGACAGGCGCGCCGTAGGTGACGATCCGCGCCCCCGTGGCCCGGATGGAGGCGGGCGTCCTGTCGTCCGGGTCCACGGACATGCCGCCCGTCACCACGATCATGTCCGCGCCCTGCGCCACAAAATCCGTGATGGCCGCCGAGGTCATGGCCTCGTCGTCGCTGGTCAGGGTCTGGCCCAGCACCGTACAGCCCAGATCGGCGAACTTCTGCCGCAGCACCGGCCCGAAGGCATCCTTGATGCGGCCGCTGTAGATCTCGCTGCCCGTGGTCACGATGCCCACGGCGGCGGCGGCCAGCGGATGCACCCGCAGCACCGGCGCGCTCACCAGCTCTTCCAGGCGGCGGAGGCGGTCTTCCTCGATCATCAGCGGCACCACGCGTGTCCCGGCCACATCCTGCCCGGCTTCCACAAGCCGCATGCTGTGCAGGGTGGCCAGGGTGATCTCCCCTATACTGTTGATGGCGGCCAGCGTGGGCACATCCACTTCCAGGACGCCGCGACAGTCCGCCGAAAAGTTGATGCGGCCCTCCCTGGGCTCGCTCAGGCGCAGGTGCGGCCCGCACACCGCCGCGGCGATGCGGGCGGCGGCGTCGTTCTCATGCACCAGCCCGGGGCAGGGCGCATAGACGTAGAGGTGTTCCTTGCCCACATCCAGCAGGACGGCAATGTCCTCCTCGCGCACCACATGCCCCTTGCGGAACACCGGCCCCTTGCTTTCCCCGGGCACGATGCGGGTGATGTCATGGCAGAGCACCGTCCCCACGGCATCCCGCACATCAATGATTTGCATATCCAGTTTCGCCATGTTTCCTCCGTAAGCGCGCCATCCCGGCGCAGCGACCATTTTAGCCCATTGCCGCCAAAGCGCAAGCCCGGCGGCGATGCGGGCCATGCCGCCTGCCATGCGCGCATTGACAGCAACGGTAATCTTTGCAAGATGAATCAGGCGGGCAAAGGCCCGCAAGGAGCCCTTCATGAAAAAAACTGTCCTTTTGCTTGCCCTGTCCCTGACGGTTCCGCTGGCGGGCTGCTTCGGCGGAGAAAGCACGCCGCCTCCGCCGCCGCCCGGCCCGGTGGAGACTTTTCTGATCAATGCCGCACCGGGCGCAAGCACCACGGTGGACGATCCCCAGTTCGGCCCGCAGGTCCATGTATTGCTTGAAGACAACTTCATCTCCGCCTCGGGCGAGAACTGCCGCCGCGCCACGGTGCGCAGCCAGCGGCAGGAGGCCGAAGTGGTCGTCATCTGCCGGGACGGGCAGGGTATCTGGCGTCTGGCCCCCCGCGTCTGGGGACAGGGCCTGACGCCTCCCCCCGCGACAAAGGCCGCCGCCCCGCAGGCGAAGCAGGCCGCGCCGGCCCCGGCATCGGCCGAGCAGCCGGCGGCAACCCGTCCGGCGGCCACGGACACGCCGGCCCAGCCCGCCGCTCCGGCTGTCTCCGAGGCCCCGGCGGCGGACAAGGACGGCGGCACGGAACGTCCGGCGTCCTCCCTGTAACGCCGCCGCACAGGGGAACGCCCCGCCACGACCTTCTCCCGCTCCCTCGTCGCCCCTTCGAAGCAACGAGGGAGCAAAAGTTTCTCCAGTCCCCTTAAATAGAGCGAGGAACTCGCATGAAACGTCCTCTTCTTTATACGGCGCTCCTGCTGCTGGGCCTGCTTTTCTGGCAGCAGGACGCGCAGGCGGCGGATACGCCGGCTCCTTACGGGGCCAATCTCTTTCAGGGAAATTTCAGCAAGGAAAGCAAGAGCGGTCAGGTGCTGCCCGGTGACCGCATCGTCCTACGGCTGTGGGGCGGGTCGCTGACAGTGGATACCACGCTCACCGTGGACGGCAACGGCCACGTCACCATCCCCGAAGTGGGCGACATGCTGGTGGCGGGGCTGGCCTACGACAAGCTGACGGACGCCCTGCGCAGCAAGCTGGCCGCCTCTGGTCACGCGGACAGCCAGATCTATATGGCCCCCCTGGACAATCAGCCCGTATCGGTCTTCATCACCGGTAACGTGGTGCGGCCCGGCCGGTACAGCGGCACGCCCAACGACACGGTGCTGAGCTTTCTGGACAAGGCCGGCGGCATCGACCCGCAGCGCGGCAGTTATCGCCGCATCCAGCTCAACCGCGGCGGGCGCACCCTGCAGGAGTTCGACCTCTATCCCTTCGTGCAGCGCGGGCAGCTGCCGGGCGTGCGCTTCATGGACAACGACACGCTGGTGGTGCTGGACAAGGGCCCGGCGGTCAGCGTTGCCGGCGCGGTACGCAACGGGGCCCTGTTCGAGCTGCGCGCGGGCCAGACCAGCGGCAAGGACCTCCTCACGCTCGCCGAGCCGGAAAATACCGCCAGCCACATCGCCCTCAAGGGCATACGCAACGGCGCGCCCTACAATACCTATCTGCCCCTGCGGGAGCTGGCCTCCCTGCCGCTGCAGGACGGCGACAGCCTGACCTTCATGGCCGACAATCCCGGCAGCACCATTTCCGTGCAGGTACAGGGGGCGGTGCGCGGGGCGCGCAGCTTTCCCGTGCGTCGCGGCGCGCGGCTGGCCGAAGTGCTGAACTTCATCGCCGTGGAGCCCGGACGGGCCAATATCGACGCCATCCACATCAAGCGCAAGAGCGTGGTGCAGCAGCAGAAAAAGGCGCTCGCCGACAGCCTGCACCGTCTGGAGGAGACCGCCCTTACCGCGTCCTCTTCCAGCTCCGAAGAGACCCAGATCCGCGCCAAGGAAGCGGAGATGATCACCAAGTTCGTGGAGCGGGCCAAGACCATCGAGCCGGAAGGCATCGTGGTGCTGGGCCGCGGGGGCAAGGTGGGGGATCTCACGCTGGAGGACGGCGACATCATCGTCATCCCCGCCAAGAGCGACGTGGTGCTGGTCAACGGGGAAGTCATGATCCCGCAGGCCATGCTTTGGAACGAGGACAACGACCTTGCCGACTACATCAAGGGGGCGGGCGGCTACAACAGCCGTGCCGACCGCGCCCATGTGCTGGTCATGCGCCAGAACGGTTCCGTCTCCGGGGATACGGACGACATCCGGCCCGGGGATCAGATCCTGGTGCTGCCCAAGGTGGAGTCCAAGAACATGCAGGCCGTCAAGGACGTTTCCACCGTGCTCATGCAGGTGGCCGTCTCGGCAGGCACGGTGCTCGGCTTGAGCTCGCTGCTCAACTAGGTAGTGTTTACACGAGATTTATGTTATAAGAAGCGCATCAATTCTACAAGGATGTGCTTATGACGAATCCT
>NZ_CALUYG010000042.1 GCF_944324935.1 uncultured Desulfovibrio sp.
GCCACCTGCTCGGTGGTGTCCGGCTCCACCACCAGCAGGGGGAGTTCCATGCGCAGGTCGGTGGCGTCGGTGGCCGTTTCCACAAGGGCGGCCGGATGGGTCAGCACGCATTCGGCGGGCAGCATGCCGCGCAGGGTCTCGGCCAGCCGCTGCCGGAAGTCCGCCTCCGCCTCGTAGGCGGACCAGAACATGGTGATGCCTTCGCTGATGGCCGTGGCGTAATAGTGCGCCAGCGCCAGCGCTTCGCGCTCGAAGCGTTCTCGCACGCTGGCGCGTACCGTCTCAGCGTCGATAAAGGGATTGTAGGCCACCAGGAAGAGTTCTTCGGCAATGGCGATGGCCAGGTGGCGCACAGATTCCGGCCATTCCTCAAAGTCGCTGATATTGATGCGCAAAATGCGGTTGACGACGTAATCGGGCGATATGGAGATATGCGGTCCCTTGTGGGCCATGACCTGTACCTACCTTGCGGAGATGCGGTTGCCGGCGGCCTGCCGGGCCAGTGGGGCGGGTGAAGGTTCGACAACCATGCGTGAAGCCGGAAAACTTCTTTTTATCCGCATCAATCCCGCTTGGCAAGCTGCCGCCGGCGGCTCCGGCGGAAAGATTTTTCCGTGGCGGCAGCGGCAGGGCGGGCAAACGGCAAAAAAACGAAGCATCCCGCCCGCGCGGTGCGGACGGGATGCGGCAGAGAGCGCGGAACGGGAATCAGGCCGCCGGACGTCTTTCGGCCCGGGCCCGCAAGATGAACATGGTGGCGACCATGACGAGCAGCCCCGCGCCGAGGCTGGCGGGCAGGGAGCCGTCGGTGAAGCCCGCCACCACATAGCCCACCAGACTGCTGCCCGCCACGATGCAGGCATAGGGCATCTGGGTGGACACATGCTCGATGTGGGTGCAGGCGGCGCCGGCGCTGGACAGGATGGTGGTGTCGGAAATGGGAGAGCAGTGATCGCCGAACACGCTGCCGGCGAGCGTGGCCGACAGGCAGACCAGCACGAGCCCCGGATCCACCTGCTGGGCCACCGGCACGACGATGGGGATGAGGATGCCGAACGTGCCCCAGGCCGTACCCGTGGAGAAGCTGAGGAAGCCCGCCAGCGCGAAGATGATGGCCGGCAGCAGGCCGCCGGTCATGCCGCCGTCGGCTTCCACGAGGGTGCGCACATAGGCGGGAGTCTGCAAAAGGTTCTGACAGACACCGGAGATGGTCCAGGCCAGCACAAGGATGATGTTGGCGGGCATCATGGCCTTCATGCCCTGGGTGGCGCCGTCCATGAAGGTCTTGAGCGACATGCGGCCGAGGGCCACGAACTGGATGAAGGCCACCACCAGCGCGCCGAAGGAGGCCAGCACCAGCGCCTTGGCCGCCGTGCAGTTGCCGAAGGCCGCGCCCATGCTGTGATACTGCGGATCGTCGCCCCAGTAGCCGCCGTTATAGAGCAGGGCCAGCACCGCGAGCACGATGAGGCTGCCGATGGGCACGAGCATATCGGCCAGATGGCCCTTGCCCGTCACTTCGGGCTGCCGCCGGGCCTCTTCGACGGCATCGCCATCCTCGCCGATGTCGCCGGCCCGGGCCCGTTCTTCCGCCCCGCGCATGGGGCCGAAGTCGAAGCGGCCCATGCAGACCATGACGACCATGACCAGCGAGAGCAGGGCATAGAAGTTGTAAGGGATGGTGGCCACGAAGGCGGCGAAGTCGCTTTCAAAGGCGCCTGTCGCCTTGAGGCTGCTGCCCACGGCCGCCGCCCAGCTGGAAATGGGGGCGATGATGCAGATGGGGGCGGCGGTGGCGTCGATGATGTAGGCGAGCTTGGCGCGGGAGATGCGGAAACTGTCCGTGACGGGCCGCATGACCGTCCCCACGGTGAGGCAGTTGAAGTAGTCGTCGATGAAGATGAAGACCCCCAGACCGGTGGTGGAGAGCATGGCCGAGCGGCGGCTCTTGATGTGGCGTGTGGCCCATTTGCCGTAGGCGCGTGTGCCCCCGGCCATGGCGATGACGTAGACCAGCGCGCCGAGCAGGGTGCAGAAAAGGACGATGTTGAAGTCCAGCTTGCTGACCATGACGGCAAAGGCCGTTTCCACGGGTTTGACCAGCAGCGGGCCGGAGCCCGTGCCGATGGTGTGGATGAGCGTGCCGCTGAGGATGCCGAGGAACAGCGAGGAGATCACTTCCTTGGTCAGCAGGGCAAGGGTGATGGCGATGAGGGGGGGCAGCAGCGACAGCCAGCCCGCAGCTTCAAACGGTTCCATAATGCCTCTGGGGGAAAAGGGTCAGGAATTCTGGCTCATAATCAGCTCGACCTCGTCCACGCTGAGGCCGGCGTTGCGGGCGATCTGCTTGGCGGAAAGCCCTTTGCGCTGGCCGTTGAGGATCAGCTCGCGCAGGAATTGCGGCGAGCGCGTGATGCCCTCGGCCTGGTCGAGCAGCCGGCGCAGCGTCTGCGCCCGCTGTTCGAGTTTCTCGTCAAGACTCCGCAATTCGGCCTGACGCTGGGCGAACGTCGCCACGATCTCCTTTTCCAGCCGGGCGTTCATCTCGATGCGGGCCAGGAGGGCCTCCTGATTGCCCTGCAACGTGTTCAGCAGGCGTTCCGAATTGCGGAGCCGCAGATAAAAAAAGAGCACGCCGCTCAGGATGAGCAGTTCCATGATGGAAAAAAGAATGATCAGGCCAAGTTGGATATAATCGTTCATACGCGTACGTTCAGAAGGTTTCCCACCAGCGGCGAGCCGGAGGGCCGGGGTTCTTCTTCCTCTTGCGGCACAAGTGGCGGCCTGCGCCGTCTCCGACTGCCGAACTGTGCGCCTGCCTGTCCCTGATCGTGGGCGTCTGTATTGATGGCGCTGCCCTCGGTCTTGGGTTCACTCTTTTCGACGTGCTGCATCTGCTGCTTGGCCATTTCCGTGGCAAGCGCCTGTGACATGGCCAGCGCGGCTTGCGGCGCGTTGGTCGTTGCCGATACCAGCGGCGCGGCAAGCCCGGTCTGGGCATACAGCACGGCCATGGTGGATTGGATGCTCACCGGTTCCCCTCCCGGACAGGCTTCCGTCCCTTTATCGGAATAAACAATGATGCGTCCTGGCGCTTCCAGCGGCCCGACTCCCCCGGCGCGCCCCCTGAAAGGGCAGGTATTGGCTGTGCCCGCTGCGGGCGGGCTCCTGCCGTACGGGCGACTCGGGATGCAGCTTTCGTTCCCCTCAAAAGCCGCAGGTGACGGGTGTGCGGCCGTCAGGCGCTCTCTCCATTCATCCCTCGTGTCAAGGTTGTCATACGCGGGGCTGCCGGAACCGTTCCGGCATCAATGGCCCAGATAGCTTTCCACCAGAACGTCCTCGATCTGTCCGAGGGTCAGATAGCTGTTCACCACGGACGTGAGGTCCTTCTTGATGGTTTCCCTGTTGGCGGCGGCCAGCAGGAACTCCAGCGATTTGTTGCGCAGGTAGTAATACATGGCGTCGCGCACGGTCATAAGCTGCTTTTCGACTTCCTTGCTCACCATCTCCGACTTGGCGATGGTGGAGAACCGGCACACAAGGAAGTTCGTGTTGCCCTTTTCATCCTTCACGGGGACCCAGAAGGGTTCCAGCTCGTAGACGTAGTCCCGCTCCATGGGGGCGGCCTCCGGCGGCTTGACCACGATGACTTCGGGCTTGGGCGGCTCCACCACCACCGGCGGCACCCGGAAGAAGAACCACCAGACAGCGACCGCCGCCAGCACGACGAGCAGGCCGACGCCGCCGATGATGAGCTTTTTCTTGCTCCTGGGAGCCTCCTGCACCACCGGCGCGGGGGCGGTAGAGCGCCGCTCCACGGGAGGCAGCGGCTTTTCTTCCGGTTCACGCAAGAAAGGCGCGTCGTCGAGGTCCAGTTCGACCTTGCCGCCGCCGGTGGACGGCGACGCTGACGGCGCGACCTCGACCTGGACGTCGTCCTTTTCCTTTACCTTCTCGTCGGCCACGACTTCCTCCGGGCATCCGTGCGGGCTGCGTCTTGCGTCCACTCATGGGCGAGAGGACGCCGTGCGGCAAAAAAAGGGCAACGACAGGGCAAGGCCCGCCGCTGCCTCCATTCCATGCAGGCCAGAACGAGCGCCTACTGAAAGATCTTGTCGATCTTCTGTTTCATGGTATCGGCGGTGAAGGGCTTGACGATGTAGTTGGACACCTTGGCCTGCACCGCTTCGATGATGTTTTCCTGCTGGGCTTCGGCCGTCACCATCAGAAAAGGAATGTTGGCGAACTGTTCGCTGGCGCGCACTTTGCGCAGCAGGTCGATGCCGGTCATCTGGGGCATGTTCCAGTCGGAAACGATGAAGTCGATCTTTTCCCGGTTGAGCACATCCCACGCGGTGGTGCCGTCGTCGGCTTCCACGACGTTGTTGAAACCGATCTGGCGCAAGATATTGCGGACGATGCGGCGCATGGTGGAAAAGTCGTCCACGATGAGGACGCGCATATTGGTATCGTACGACATGAGTATCTCCTCCCTTGATTCCGCCGGTGGCGGCAAATGAGCGCTGATGGCACGCCAGCAGGCCCCGGCGCTCTCCTAGGAGAGCGGGGTGTCCCCGTACTGGTTGAGGAATTCCTTCCGCAAGCGGTTCAGGGCCTGGGAATGCAACTGCGAGACGCGGCCTTCGGTTATGCCCATGACTTCAGCCGTTTCCCGCATATTGAGTTCATCCGTGTAATAGAGTGACAATACCAGCTTTTCCCTAGGTGTCAAACGGTCAATGAGGGGGGCTATGCGCTCGATCATTTCCTGATGCGCCGTGGAGGAAAAGGGCTGGCCGCCGTTTTCTCCTCCCTCGCCGGAGACCGTATCCTGGATGGCGTCCAGGGAGAGCCAGAGCTGATTTTGCAGGGCCTCGAGCCCCTGGCGCACGTCGCGCAACTCGAGGCCCGTCATCTCGTGCAGTTCTTCTTCCGTCGCCTGCCGCCCCTCCTCGAACTCCACCTTTCGCATGGCCTCATCCAGTACGCGGATGCGCTGCCTGAGCGAGCGGGGGAACCAGTCGAGCCGGCGCAGTTCGTCCAGCATGGCTCCCCGGATGCGGGTCTCGGCATAGGTCTCGAACCGGATGCCGAGCTGGGGGCGGAACTTGCCCAGGGCTTCCATGAGTCCCAGCGTGCCGGAGCTGATCATCTCGTTCAGTTCCACGCTCCGCGGCAGCTTGACCTTGAGGCGCAACGCAAGGAAGCGGATCTTGGGGGCATAATGCCGCACGACGGCTTCCTGCTCCGCCGGGGAGAAATCCTCCCAGGCAGTGGCGCCGGTCTCAAGAGCCTCCCAGGGGGCGGACTCGTCTGTTCGTGCTGTCCCGGTATGCATGCCTTTCCTTTGCGTCCGACGCGTCAGGTCATGGGTGGCCTGGTCCGTGAGCCTCCGTTCAGCAAAACAGCAGCTTTTTCCAGAAGAACTTGATGTTGCCGTCAAGCTGCCGGGCCACTTCCCACTGGCTGATGGTCGTGGCCAGCTGGTCGATGGCCCGGGCCGCCGGGCTGTCCGGCTGGGTCTCGCACAGGGGCTTCTGGGCCAGTACCGACTTGCGCATGGCCGGGTCCCGCGGCACGAAGCCGGCGAAGTCCAGCGAGACGCCGCTCAGGAAGGTGTCGCAGGCCTGGTGCAGCCGGGCGAAGATCTCCTTGGCCATCTTCACGTCCGGCACCATGTTGACGCATACCTTGAAGTGTTCCACCCCGTGCGTGAGCTTGAGCACCTTGATGAGGGCGTAGGCGTCGGTCAGGGAGGTCGGCTCGGGCGTCAGCACCACAAGCCGCTCCTGCACGGCGAGGTTGAAATAGAGCACGTTGTCGTTGATACCCGCGCCGGTGTCGACGATGAGATAGTCCACATGGTCTTCGAGCTCGTCCACGGCTTCGAGCAGTTCGAGCTTCTGCCCGCTGGAAAGGGTGAGCATGTCGCTCACGCCCGAGGAGGCCGGCAGGATGGAGAAGCCGTAGGGGGTGGGGAAGAGGATCTCCCCGAGGCTCGCGCCGTCGTGGAAGAGGTGGAAAAGGTTCTTGGCCGGCGTGAGGCCCAGCAGGACGTCCACATTGGCCAGCCCGAGGTCCGCATCGATGAGGACGACCTTTTTGTTCTTCCGCGCAAGACACAGGGCCAGATTGACGGAGAGGTTGGTTTTGCCCACTCCGCCCTTGCCGGACGTTACGGAAAATACGAGAGGAAAATCGCCGCTCATGCTTATGCTCCAGACTGGGGGGTAGAGGTTGTGCTTCCGGCCGGCTCGCCGGGAAGTTGCCGTTTGAAGATCAGGCGCCAGATCAGCGGTTCCGTGGCGGACGCAAGGCTCTCCTTGAGTTCGGAGCCGTAGGAAAGCCCGGAAACGGGCAGGCCCGTGGCGCAGGCCACGTTGACGAGGCTGCCGTAGCTGGCGGCTTCGTCAAGATGCGTCCAGACGAGGCTGGCCGACCCTTCGGGGCGGTAGCGCTCCAGAAAATGATCCATCTGCACGCCGGAAAGCAGGGGCGTCAGCACGAGATGCGTGGCGCATTGCAGCCTGGCAAGGCCCATGCTTTCCCGCCATTCGGCCAGGGTCATGTTGCGCCCCAGTCCCGGCGCGTCGATGAAGACGAGGGCGGCTTCGCGGCTGGCGCGCAGGGCCTTTTCCATGCTGACGGGGTCCGAGGCTTCCAGGTAGAGGAAATCCGAGAGTTCAGCCCAGTGCCGGAGCACGAGCCGGCCGTTGCCGCGCAGGCAGTCGGCATTGATGAAGGCGATGCGGGCTTCCGGCTCCCGCTGACGCCATTGCAGGGCGTAGCGCAGGGCCGTGGTGGTCTTGCCGTTGCCGAAGGGGCCGGCCATGATGTGCCAGCGCTGCGGCCAGCTTCCGGCTCCCCAGCCCTGAACGGGGACCATGCCGCACAGACATTCGAGCACCGAGCTGCCGGGCTGGGCGAGCAGATGCTTGTACAGATCCACCGCCACCGAATCGGAGATGCCCTCCCGCTGGAGGTATTCCAGCGCCACGCGCTGGCGCGGCGTCAGGCGGTCCATCTGGATGGCGGGCTTCATCAGGGCGAAGATCTGCTCCTTGATCTGCAGCCAGTCCTTGTGCCAGTCGCTCCAGCCGCTGGGCATGCCGCCCCCCGGCATCGTGCCCACGGGCTGCTGCGCGCTCACCGGATTACGGTCGATCCCCGCCGTGATCTCGTGGCAAATCTCCCCGTTTTTCTTGAAGGTGCGATTGCCGATGATGACAGCTTCAGGCCCCATTTCCGCTTTGATGCGGGCCAGAATTTCCTGTGAGCTGGCACCCGTGAATGTTCTTACTTGCATGCACGCATTCCTTAGAAGCCTCTTGCCCGCAACGGGCTATGCGTAAAACCCCTTCCCCGAACGCCTCCATTGTGTGTGCCGGCCGGCGTCGGGCACGGCGTCCGCCTTCTCCCCCCGGCGGCGGAACCGTGCGCCACGCAAGGCTGACCGGCGTGCCGCCGGCCGGGCGGATGCGCGGGACGACGGGAGACGGTCGGGGTTGTCGGCAGTCCGCGCATCAGGCGGCGGAGCGGCCGGCAATCCCGGGCGTGGCCGGAGGCACAACCAGAAAGACATAGAGTCTTGTGCCTGAAATGTCTAGACCCTTGTACTCCGTCCCGCCCTGTCAGACTCCTGACGCGGGACAGGTTCCCCCTTGTGGCCGCGGCCCGTCCAGAGGGCTGGCGGCCCCGGCGACGGGCCGTGCCGCGGACGGTCATTCCGCGCCCACGGTCCCCACGCTCTGCAGGCGGATGTCCGGGGGGATCTCCGCCTGGGAGATGACCGGCACGGCCGGCAGGAAGCGCGTGACCAGCTGGGCGAGATGCGGCCGCACGGGGGGGCTGGTCAGCACGACGGGCTGGCCGTCGGTATTGACGGCATTCTCCACCGCCGTATTGATATGCTGGATGAGCCGCTGTGCCGTTGCCGGATTGAGCGACAGGAAGGTCGCGCCGTTGTCCGCCTGCCGGATGGCCTCCTGGAGCATGCGTTCCGTCTGGCCGGTGAGGGTCAGCACGGGCAGGGTCCCCTGGCTGTCCAGATAGGGCCGGACGATGGAGCGGGAAAGACGCTCGCGGACGTATTCGGCCAGCACGTCGGGATTCTTCACGCCGCCGCCGTAGTCGCCCAGGGTCTCCACGATGGTGAGCATGTCGCGGATGCTGACGTTTTCGCGCACCAGCGTTTGCAGCACCTTCTGAACCGTGCCCAGCGGCAGGGTCCCCGGCACGAGATCCTCCACGGCCTTGGGCGCCGTCTTGCCCACGGTATCCAGCAGGCCCTGTACGGCCTGCCGATCCAGGAATTCGGCCAGATGGCGCTTGAAGACCTCCGTAAGATGGGTGGCGATGACCGTGGCCGGGTCCACCACCGTATAGCCGGCCATCATGGCTTCTTCGCGCTGGCTGTCGGGTATCCAGAGGGCCGGCAGGTTGAAGGCCGGCTCGCGCGTTTCGATGCCGCGGATCTGGGTATTGACGTTGCCCGGGTCCATGGCCAGGAAGTGATCCACCAGTATCTCCGCCGTGGCGACCTGATTGCCCTTGATGAGCAGGGCATACTGACCGGGCTTGAGCTGGAGATTGTCACGCAGGTGCAGGGAGGGGATGACCACCCCCATGTCCAGCGCGAACTGACGGCGGATGGAGCGGATGCGGGAGAGCAGGTTGCCGCTCTGTTCCTCGTCCACCAGCGGGATGAGGCCGTAGCCCACTTCCAGTTCCAGGGTGTCCAGCGGCAGCAGGGCCTGTACTTCTTCCGGCGTGTCCGCCGTGGGGCTCTTGCCCTTGCTCTTGCCCTTGGCGCCGCCTTCGGCTTCCCTGGCGTCTTCCTCGTTGTGGGACGTGACGCGGGCGGCGATGTACACGAGACCGGCAAGGACGAGGAAGGGCAGGGTGGGCAGGCCCGGCACCAGCGCGAAGACCACCAGCACGCAGGAGACGAGCTTGAGGGCGCGGGTGTTGAAGGTGAGCTGGGCAAGGAATTCTTCGCCCATCTTGGCTTCGGAGGCCGCGCGGGAGACGAGCAGGCCCGTGCCGGTGGAGACGACGATGGACGGGATGGTGGAGACCAGACCGTCACCGATGGTCAGCAGGGAATAGGTGGTGAGGGCCGTGTTCCAGTCCATGTCCTTCTGCACGACGCCGATGATGATGCCGCCGATGAGGTTGACCATGGTGATGAGCATGCCCGCGTTCACGTCCCCGGACACGAATTTGCACGCGCCGTCCATGGCGCCGTAGAAGTCGGCTTCCTTGCGCAGGGCATTACGGCGTTCCGTGGCCTCCTCTTCGCCGATGAGGCCGGCGTTGAGGTCGGCTTCGATGGCCATCTGTTTGCCGGGCATGGCGTCAAGGGTGAAGCGGGCCGCCACTTCGGCGATACGGGTCGTACCGGAGGTGATGACGACCTTGTTCAGGATGAACAGGATCATAAAGATGACACCGCCGACCACATAGCTGCCGCCGACCACGAACTCGCCGAAGGAGCGGATCACTTCCCCGGCGGCTTCCACGCCCATGTCCCCGTTGAGCAGGATGAGACGGGTGGAGGCCACGTTGAGCGCCAGCCGCAGCAGGGTGGTCACCAGCAGCAGCGACGGGAAGATGGTGAACTCCAGCGGGGAGGTCATGAACATGGTGGTCATAAGGATGAGCAGGGAGGCGGAGATGCTCACGCAGAGCATGATGTCCAGAAAGAAGGTCGGCAGCGGAACCAGCATGACAAAGAGGATGACCACCACGCCCACGCCGAGCATGACGTCGCCCTGCCTGGCGAAGCGACCGTAATCCAGTTTGGGAAGGCTGACTGACGCCATATTTCTGACACCTCAATTCCGCCCGTCCGCCCCGGCTCCCGCACGGGGGACGACGGGGCGCAAACGCCCGCCGTCAGCGGTTTCTGGGCTTCAGCCGCCAGATGCTCGCCAGCACCGCGGCCACCGCCTTGTACAAGTCCTCGGGGATCATCTCCCCCACCTCGACAGACTTATACAAAGCCCGTGCCAAAGGTACGTTCTCCCGGATGGGCACGCGATTTTCCCGGGCCACTTCCTTGATCTTTTCGGCCAGGCGGTTCACCCCCTTGGCCAGCACCACCGGCGCGGGGGCCTCGGAAGGATTGTAGCTCAGGGCCACGGCGATATGGGTCGGGTTGGTCACCACCACGTCGGCCTTGGGCACGTCGGCCAGCATGCGCCGGGCCATGACCTCCATCATCTTCTGTCTCTGCTTGTTCTTGATGACGGGGTCGCCTTCAGCCTGCTTGCGTTCGTCCTTGACTTCGTCCTTGGTCATCTTGAGGCTTTCGTTGTAGGCGTAGCGGGACTGCCAGACGTCGAAGATGGCGATGGCGATGAGCGGTATCAGAGAATACTTGACGACCTTGAGGGCCGTTTCCAGCATGTAGGCGGCCACGCCTTCCGGGGTGGCGTAGTACATGGGCAGGAAGTTGAGGTATTCCGTCCAGAGGATATAGCCGGGGATGCAGCCCAGGATAAGGGAGAAGACCAGGCTTTTCAGGGCCCGCAGCACCGTCTGTGGCGAAAAGAAGCACTGCTTGATCCCCCGCAGGATGTTGAACCGTTCCAGCCTGAATTTGAAGACCTTGAAGGTCCAGAGCTTGCCCACCTGAAGCCGCTGGGCCAGGAAGCTCAGGCCGGCCAGAAAGAGCAGAACGGGCATGAGCAGATAGGCGATGTCGATGCTGAGCGAGAAGAACAGGGCGTAGACGCTTTCCTCGGTCACGTCGAACGTGGTGGAATGCTGGAGGAACTGCCGGAAGATGAGCGTGATCTTGTCCGCCATGGGCCCCAGCCAGATGTTGAGGATGATGAGCCCCCCCACGATGCTCACGACCTTGCCGAGCTCCTGGGACTTGGGCACATTGCCTTCCTGGCGCTGCTTGCGCTTGCGCTTGGGGGTGGCTTCTTCCGTTCTGCTGGGGTCGGACTGCTTGCCGAACATGCGGGACGTTCCTGCGGTAGAGAGCTAGAACGCCGGGGCCGGGGGAGGGGATGGCCGTATGGCCGCCCTCCGCCCGTCCTCAGCGCGAGAGAAAATGATGCAGCAGCCAGCTGAGCAGCGGCGCAAGGATGATGACCGTGTACAGCCGTACGATATGGAAGGCCATGACCGCCGGGGCGTTGTCGCCCATGTCCACGGCCATGCCCACCACGGCCTGGAGTCCGCCGGGGCTGGTGGCCAGCACGGAGCTTGCCGCATCCATGCCCGCCTGACGGGAGACGAACCAGGCCCCCAGGCAGCCGGCCAGCACGAGCAGCAGGGTGGAGCCGACCATGAGGCCCGCCATCTTGCGGATCTCCAGCAGGCCGTCCCGGGTCAGCATGTTGCCCACAAAGATGCCGATGGCGATCTGGGCCGCCAGCTGGAAGAACTGCGGTGTCGTGGTCATAACCTGCCCGAGCAGCTTGACGGCCAGCACGGCCAGCACGGCCCCGAACATGGGCCCGCCCGGCACATGCAGCCAGTGGAACAACAGGCCGCCTGCCGTTCCGGCAAGCGCGATGAGCGGAAAAGCGTAGGTCATGCGAGCCTCCTGCAACCGGGAAGTGCGCTATGCTACGCCTGTTCCGCGGCAATCTCAAGCCGCCTCACGCATCCCCGGCCGGGGCCGTTTGGGGATGGGGGCTCTACCCGCGGGCGGCCGGCGGAGTATGGTCTCTTGTCTTTTCCCCGCCGCGCATGTAGAGTGTCGCTGTCGCCATCATGCGATGGCGGATCGCGGCATGCCGGCACGGGGCCGTATGTCTGTTGTGTTGGAGAGGCGTGAAAATGTCCATGTGCATGTGTGGCTTCGCAAATGGAGTGAAATTCCAGCGCAAGGGAATTCCCATGATTTCGCGCAACTCTCTCTCTCTCTCTCTCTCTCTCTCTCTCTCTCTCTAACTCGCGCGCGTGCGTCACGCATACGCGAATTAGGTCGCGGACTTGCCGCATCAGGCGAATTGCGATGGATTCCCGCGTGCGCGGAGTAATTCAGAGGTCGTAATGTCTGTGCAGATAGTCGAAAGCATCAAGCAGCAATTGACCCCCTTTTCGCCAGGGTTCTGGTTCTTTGACGGCCATTCGGTTAAGATGGACGAGCAGGCGCGAACGCTTCTTCAACTTGACTCCCCTGAAGTGGCGCTGGAAGATTTCCTGAAAATCATTGACGAGCGCTCGGCTGATTTTTTGCGGAAGTTTTCTTCTTCCTTGCATGCAGACACCCTGGTGCTCAAGTTCACCATGAAGCATTCCCCCGAAAAGTGGATACTCATCCAGGGAGGCGTTCTGAACAGGGATTCCTCGGGAAGGGTGGCATGCTGCTCCGGCTATTGCGTTGAGCTGCGAACGAAATTTTCTTTCCCGCGGCTTTTCCAGGCCAATGAGATGGGCATATGGGAGTGGAACGGCATAACCGGAGAGTGCCGGTTTTGCGAAAGCTACCGCGCTATGCTGGGTTACGATGCGAGGGAGCATTTTCCCGCGACTTTCGAGGAATGGGCGACCATCGTCCATCCCGACGACCTTGATGCTGTGGATTTTCAGCGAGAGCTGGCCATTCATCCCGAATTCGGCGACAGCTTTGAATGTTCGATCAGGCTCAGGCACAAGAATGGGCATTATGTCTGGACCATCGGATCGGGCTTCGTCACGCAGCGCAACTACCTCGGGCACGCCCTCGCCCTTCGCGGAACGAACCAGAGCGTGGAGATAATCCGGCAAAAGTATGAGACCTCTCTGCGGGATGCCAAGTTTGATCCGATGACGCGCATGTACAACAGGGATTTTTTCAAAAAGGAGTGGCTCGAAATCCTGCAGAGCAACGTGTTCCCCATAAGCTTTTTGTACATTGATATCTGCGGCCTGAAAATGGTCAACGACACCCTCGGCCATGCGCAGGGTGACAGGATGATCCTCACAGCGGCCGAGCTTGTTGACAAGGTCATCCAGATGCCCAAATTCTCCATCAGGATGGGTGGGGACGAGTTCCTTATCATCCTGCCGAACTGCACGGCCGCGCTTGCCGCCGAGTGCGCGAAAAATCTGAAAAAGGCGCAATTGCTGCGCGGTGACCAGGAAGTTCCCGTGCTGTTCGCCGCCGGAACGTCATCGATGATCATAAAAGCGGAATTGCGGGAATTCATTTCGGCCGCTGAACGGGAGATGCAGCGCAACAAGGAACATTCCCGCCGTGAAGATCGGGCTTTCCTGCTTGATTATATTGAACGCTTCCGAGGAGAGCGGGTCTCGTACACTGATGATCGTATCAATGTCGGAGCCGGAAGCTGAAGTGGCCGTCCCGCGACCGCCGCGGACTGTTTGTTTCGCTTTCACATGGGCTGCTCTGTCGCCGCCGTTCCGGCCAGGGCCTGTGGACGCCATTCGCTGCCTGTTTTGGGGGAAGGGACCCCCTCCGCCGGCGCGGGAGCGGGGTTTCCTCCCCCCAAGCCCCTCCCGCCCCGGCGGCGACCGAAAGGCCCGTTGCGACTGCGGGAAGCCGCGGACATCGACAGCGACGCGAGGGGATCCCCCCTCCCCCAGAACAGGCAGCGAATGGCGTAGACCGGCGCTCATGGAGAAGGAGGAACGTTTTCGGCAGGCGGACGGCTCGGCCTTGCCGCGCGCATCCTCGCCGTCCGCCGTCCCTTCCTCCTCGCGCCACCACCAGCGGGCCCGGCGGCAGCCCAGCGGGTTCGCCGGGGCTGCCGTGAACATTGGAGCATTTTCAGTTTGAAACGCGAAGCGTTGCAAACCATACGGCCTGCCGCTTGCGGAAAAAGCGCGCTCTTTTCACTCACCCTGGGCCGGGCGGCGCTGTGCCGCCGTCTCGCGTCTTCCCTTTTTCAAAGATAAAACGCTCAAAGAAGCGGCGAATGGAGTAATTCCACATTGAAAATGTGGATTGCTCTGGTAGTCGCGAGAGCGACTACCCGCAACCGAACACACGGAAAAACCACGCTTTTTCCGTAGCGTGAGGGCAGCGTCAGCATTGAAATTGGACACAATTTCAATGCGAATCCGCTCTCGTGTCGGCAGGCTCCACATCGCGAAATCGTTAACCGGCTCTCTATGGAGAAGGGAAACTTTTTCGTCAGGTAAGCGGGTCAGCCTTGTTGCGCGCATTCCGCGCCGTCCGCCGTTCCTTCCTCCTCGCGCCACCACCAGCGGGCCCGGCGGCAGAGCAGGTCGATGTCGCCTCCCGCGGCCACGTTGAGCATCTGCCGGTACTGGCGGACGGCCTCGTGGCTGTGGGGATTGGCCTCGAAGAGGGCGCAGAACATGGCCCCGTCCTCGGTGAGCATCTTGCGGGCCGCCGCCTGCCGCCGCCGGAAGGACGGCGTGATGTAGGGCAGCAGCTCTTCGTCGCCGGCCAGGAGGGCGAAGTAGGCGAGCGTGGTGATGAAGTTCATGTTCTGCACGCGAGCCATGGCCCGGTCGTGCGCCTGCGCCGTGGTGCGGAAGCAGCGGCAGCCCAGCGCGGCGAAGAAGTCCTCCACGACATGGACGGCGTCATCCGGCGTATCGGCGGCCGGGGTGACGGCCACGGGCAGCTCGTCTCCCTCGGCGGGCCGGGGGCCGAAGAGCGGATGCGTGCCCACCACGGCATGGGGCCAGACGTCGCACATCTGCCGCATGGGCTGCTCCTTGACGCTGACGATGTCCGACAGCACGGCCGAGGGCGGCAAGTGGGGGCTGAGCAGCGCCGCCGTTTCCTTGAGGGCCGCGGCCGGCACGCAGAGCAACACCAGCGCGGCCCCCCGGCAGGCGGCGGCCACGGCCTCGGGGGCAAAGAGCGCCGCCCCCCCGCCGGAGACCGCCACGCCGAAGGCCTCCGCGGCGGGCCGCTCGTCGCTGATGTCCAGCGGGGCCACGTCCAGTCCGGCCGCCCGGGCGCGCCCCAGCAGCATGCCGCCCATACGGCCCCGGCTGCCTACCAGAACGACCTTGCCCGTCATCGGATCTGCTCCCAGCATTGCCAGAAATCGGGGAAGGACTTGTCCACCACGGTGGGATTGTCCAGCCGCTCACGCATGTCGATGGTGGCGTCCCCCAGCGAAAGCAGGGCAAGCGACATGGCCATGCGGTGATCGTTGTGGGTGCAGAGGGCCACCTCGTCCGGCAGCACCGGGGCCTTGAGCCCGAAACTGCGTCCGGCAAGCCCGTGGATGAGCAGGCCGTCGGAGAGCTCGTCCACCATGACGCCGGTCTTGCGCAGTTCCTCGGCCGGGGCGCGCAGGCGGTCGGATTCCTTGAGGCGCAGATGGGCCACGTTGCCGATGCGTGTCGAGCCCTGCGCGAAGCCGGCCAGCACGGCCACCGTGGGCACGAGGTCGGGGCAGTCGCCCATATCCAGCTGGACGCCGTGCAGGGCGGAAGGGGAGACCGTCACGCCCGTCTCATCCACGCTCACGCGGGCGCCCATGCGCTGCAATATGTCCAGTATGGCGCGGTCGCCCTGCAGGGAGTCCGGGCGCAGGCCTTCCACGCGGACGGGATGCCGTCCCACCGCCCCGGCGGCCAGCAGATAGGATGCGCCCGACCAGTCGCCCTCGATGACATGATGGCCGGGCCGGTATGCGCCGGGCCGTACCGTGATGCGCAGACAGCCGGGGGTGGCCTGGCGCAGTTTCCGCCAGGCCGCGCCGGCCGACGGCTGCCAGTCCGCGTCGGGGGAGGGGCGCGTCTCCACCGTGAAGCTGATGCCGAAATCTTCCAGACATTGCAGCGTCAGGCCCACATAGGGCCAGGAGACCGCCTTTTTCCCGCCCAGCGTGATGGTCAGCGGCGAGGGGCAGAGCGGCGCCGCCAGCAGCAGGCCGGAAAAGTACTGGCTGGAGGCGCCCATGCCCAGGGTGATGTTGCCCTGGATCCGGTCGGGATGCAGGCCGGCGGCGTGCAGCAGCAGGGGCGGACAGTCCGGCCGTCCCTCGTGACGGATGTCCGCGCCCAGCCGGGAGAGGGCCTCGGTGAGCTCGCCGATGGGCCGTTCGTGCATGCGTTCGGCCCCGTGGATGCGGAACCAGCCCTGCCCCGCGGCAAGCACCGCGGTGAGCAGGCGGCAGGTGGTGCCCGATTCGTGCACATCGCAGGACAGGGCGTGGGCGGCGTTGTCGCCGCCCTGGGGCCGCCGCATGCCCGTGACCAGCCATTGCGCCGCGGCATGGCCGCTGCTGCCCGCCACCTCGAAGCGTGCGCCCGCGCTCATAAGGATGGCGCGTGTCTGCTGGAGGTCGCGGCTCTCCAGCACATGCTCCAGCGTGGATTCGCCGCAGGCCAGGGCCGCCGCGATGCAGTAGCGGTGAGAAAGGGACTTGGAGGCCGGAGCCGTGACGTTACGCATGGTCGTCATCCTTGTTGTTTTCCGGGCGATCGAGCTGGGGGCCGGTGGGATAGCAGCCAAGGATACGGAAGCTCGTGCAGACTTCGTTCAGCTGCTGGAGCAGTTCCGCGTATTGCGGCGCTTCCAGATCGCTTTCCACATCCGCGAAGAAGACGTACTTCCAGCACTGGCCGCGCAGGGGCCGGGATTCCAGCTTGCGCATGTTGATCTGATGCCGGGCCAGCAGGTCCAGCACCGTGGAGAGCGCGCCGGACTTGTCCGGCAGGGTGAAGAGCAGGGAGGTCTTGTCCGCGCCGGTATAGCCCGGTACCGGGGTGCGCATGGCCCCGCCGAGCTGTCCGCGCGCGGGCTGCGGCCCGATGATGACGAAGCGCGTCCAGTTGCCGGCCTGATCCTCGATGCGGCGGGCCAGGACGGAGAGCCCCGCCAGGTCGGCCAGCCGGCCGTTGCCGATGGCCGCCGCGCCGGCCTCGCCCTGTGCCCTCCGGGCCGCCGCCGCCGTGGATTCCACGGGCACGAGGGCGGCATTGGGCAGGTGCGCCCGCAGCCAGCCGCCGCACTGGGCCAGCGGCTGCGGGTGAGAGTAGACGGTCTGCACTTCGGCCAGCGAGGTGGCGTTGCTCAGCAGGCAATGGGAGATGCGCGAGAAGAGTTCGGCCTGGATATGCACGTCATGGTTCAGGAAGAGGTCGAAACTCACGCCCACCGTGCCCTGGAGGGAATTCTCCAGCGGCACGACGCCCAGTTCGCACTGGCCCCCGGCCACCTCTTCAAAGACCTGCGCCAGATCGTTGCAGGGGTGGAAGATGGCCGAATGCCCCAGATATTCCACGCCCGCGAAGTAGGAGAAGGTACCTTCCGGGCCGAGGTAGGCCACATGCTGCGGGCGTTGCAGCGCGCGGGAGGAGGAGAGGATTTCGCTCCAGATGGCG
Source organism: uncultured Desulfovibrio sp. (assembly GCF_944324935.1). Taxonomy (GTDB): domain Bacteria; phylum Desulfobacterota; class Desulfovibrionia; order Desulfovibrionales; family Desulfovibrionaceae; genus Desulfovibrio. The sequence goes on from NZ_CALUYG010000042.1 coordinate 17,287, forward strand.
CGCAGGTGCTCGTCCGGCAACGGGCCCGTGTTCTGGCGGGCCAGATTGTCCAGCACCTCGCGTTCGCGCAGGGGCTTGAAGATGATGCCGGGATCGTCCGCCTTGAGTCGTCCCACTTCGAGACTGAGCGCCGCCCGTTCGTTGAGCAGGGGCAGCAGACGGCTGTCCACCTCCTCGATGCGGGCACGGATCTCGGCCAGCCGCCGGGCGGAGGGCCCGGCGGACGATGCAGAGGAATCGGACATGCTAGACCTCCCTGATTTCTTCCTTGATCCGCATGCCGAAATGGCGTCCGGCCTCGTCGGTGCGGCAGAGGACGGTATCCCCCGGCCGGAGCGTCACCACGCTGAGCGGCGTGCCGTCCGGGGCCGTGAGGCGGATGGTCTCGGCGTTCTGCAGAAAGACCGCGCCGCGCTGCGTGCCCTGCGGGCCGCGCACTTCGGCCTCGATGAGCAGCATGGGCCGCACTTCGATCTTGACCCGGCCCAGCGTGGCCACGGTGGTCTGGCCGTCCGCGCCGACGATGAGCACTTCCTGTCCGGCGGCCAGCTCGCCGAGGTAGCAGGTCTTGTCATGGGGCAGGCGGGCATAGGCGTGCACCGCCCCGGCATTGACCCGGAAGGGCCGCGCCGCCACATACTCGTTATGCTCCGTTTCCGCATGCACAAGGAAGGTGAAGGCGCTGGAATTGCCCACCAGCATGCCCTGGCCGCGCTTGAGCAGGGAGAGGGTGTCCGCGCAGACGCGATGCCCCAGACCCACGGGCTCCACCCGGGTGATGACGGCCTCCTGCAGGTCTTCGCGTCCCTGCGAGAGCTTGCATTGCGCGATGATGGCCTTGAGATCGCTCACGGCTTCCGGCAGGACGACGATGCCTTCCACGCCGCGTTCGAGGATGCCCGCCGCCAGACGGGCTTCCTCCAGGCTGCCCGCCTCGGCCAGCACGTTGTCGCTCTGGGCCAGCAGATTTTCCACGGGGATCACCTCCCAGCCGCGGGCCAGCGTCACCCGTTCCCCGGCGCGCAGACGCTCGAGCACGGCCTCTTCGTCGGCCTTGACCGTCAGAGCCACGGCGGGCGTTTCCTCCGCCGCCCATACCGGGCAGCGGGACAGGCCCGCCACGGCCTCCACCTGGTCGCGGGGCACGATGACCCCGTCCACCCCCGACTCCAGCGCCAGCGTCACCGCGCCTTTGTCGAAGGGATCACAGCGAAAGTACACCCTGGCCATGCTATTCTCCCACGATGGTCAGCGCGTGTTCCACATCGGCATTGTCATGCACGATGGCGCGCATGGCGCGGACGAGCTCGATGCGGCGGGGATGCTGGAAGACGTTGCGTCCGATGGACACGCCCGCGCCGCCGGCCCTGACCGAATCATGCACCATCTGGAGCAGCTGGCGGGTGGAGTCCATGAGCTCGCCGCCGGCGATGACCACGGGCACGCAGCAGGCGCCCACCACGTCGGCAAAGCTCTCGATGTCGCCGGTGTAGGGGACCTTCACGATGTCCGCGCCCAGCTCCACGCCCACGCGCGCACAGTGGGCCACCACCTTGGGATCATAGCCGTTGGGGACCTGCGGGCCGCGGGCGTAGACCATGGCCAGCAAGGGCATGTGCCAGTTGTCGCAGGCTTCGGCCACCTTGCCGAGGTCGGACAGCATGAGGCGTTCATTGGGGTCGCCGAGGTTCACATGCACGGAAACGCAGTCCGCGCCGTGCTTGATGCCTTCTTCCACCGTGCCCACGAGGGTCTTGGTGTTGCCGTTGGGCGACAGGGCGGTGGAGGCGGAAAGATGGACGATGAGGCCGATGTCCTTGCCCGCGCTGCGGTGGGAGCAGCGCACGAGGCCCTTGTGCATGAGCACGGCGTCCGCGCCGCCGATGGCCATGTCGTTGACGGTTTCGCGCATGTCCACAAGGCCGTCCACGGCCCCGATGGTGACGCCGTGATCCATGGGGACGATGATGGTGCGGCCATTGTCGCGATTGATGATGCGTTCCAGACGGACTTTCTTGCCAAGGTACATGGTGCTTCTCCTTTTGCGGATGCGGTTCCGGGCCGCGGCGGCATAAAAAAAGGGCCGCCGGCGGTTTGCCTGCGGCCCTGATGGTTCGGTTGACGGATGGATGTCAGCAACGATCCCGGCCACAGGCTTCGGTAAAGTACGCAAAAAAATACCAGCCATAAAAGCCGGCGGCGGCGTAGCAAGAAGCGGTGGCAAGGGTGATGCGGGACATGAAAGACTCCATCGTTTCGATCTTGGTACGCCCCCAGCCGTCCCCTTGTCAAGCCTCGCGGAGCGTTTTTTTTTGCGTCGGGCGACCATTTTTTGCAAAAAACGGCTCGAGCAGGGCCGGCAGACCCGTCGGGGCGGCGCACTTTACAGGGAGGCGGGCTTGCGTGTACCGTGAGGGATGCGCGTATGGTTTTTCCTTTTTTCTCTGAGCCTGCTGCTTGTGGCGGCGGGATCGCCCGACCGCGGGAGAGAGGCGGACATCGCCTCCCTCCTCCTGCCCGGCGAGGCGCATGCCGCGCAGACGACGCAGACGCGGCATGCGCGGAAACGGGGCAAGGCAAGGGAGAAGGCCCCCCTGCATGGCGAGGCCTGGGCCTTTGGTCAGTCCGCCGCCCGTGAGGATGCCCTCTGGAAAAAGGGCGTCGAGGGGGAGACCCTGCGGCATCGTGCCACGGGAGGCAGGCAGGCCGCGCCGGTCGTTGGCAATACCGCCAGTATCGAGGCCTCCCTCAAGCGGGAGGACGAGCGGCGGAAAAAGGATGAGGAGCGCCGCCGTCGGGGCGGGCTGGGCGTGAGCCTGGATACGGACGGCTCCGTCTGGCGGCCGCAGACGCCGACCGCCCCCGGCAAGGCGGACGAAACGCTCTCCATCGGCAGTTCGCGGCATACGCTGCGGGCTTTCGGCGATGTACGCAGCGACGACCTCAGTATTTCCGTCGGGCCGGAGATCACCGTCAAGGACAGGGAGAAGGCCAACCATTTTGCCCGCAGCGGTGAACCGGATTCCGCCGTGGGGATGGGCATGCGCTTCTCCCTGGATTTCTAGCCGAGCGGCTGCGCTGGCCCGTCATCCCCGGGCATGCCGTCCGCCGCGAACGCGGGGCTCAGGGGCGGATGAACATGGCGTCCCCGTAGGAAAAGAAGCGGTAGCCCCTGCGGACGGCTTCCGCATAGGCAGCCAGCATGCGCTCGCGTCCGGCAAAGGCGGAGACGAGCAGCAGCAGCGAGGATTCCGGCAGGTGGAAATTGGTCACCATGCCGTCCACCACCCGGAAGCGGCGGCCCGGATACAGATAGACGTCCGTCCAGCCGGTAAAGGGCTGGAGCCCGCCGCAGACCTCCACCGCGCCTTCCAGCGCCCGCACGCTTGTCGTCCCTACGGCGATGACGGGCCGTTTTTCGGCCTGCGCCGCGCGGATGGCCTCCACCGTGCTTTCCGGCACTTCGATGTATTCCCGGTGCATGCGATGATGGCGCACATCCTCGCAGCGAATGGGGCTGAAGGTTCCGTAGCCCACATACAGGGTCACCTCGGCCCAGCCGAAACCCCGTGCGGCAAGGCGCTGCCGCAGGTCTTCCGTAAAATGCAGGCCTGCCGTGGGGGCCGCCACGGAGCCGAGCTTGTCCTCCCGCGCATAGACCGTCTGGTAGCGGCTCAGGTCCTCCCTGTCGTCGCTGCGCTTGATGTAGGGCGGGAGCGGGATGTGCCCCGTGGCCGCGAAGGCCGCCGCAAGGTCGCCCTCCCAGTCCAGCCGCACCCGGCGCTGTCCGAAGGGGCCGGATTCCAGCACGGTCACCGTGATGCCCGCGCCGAAGCTCACGCTTTCCCCGTCCCGGATGCTGCCGCCGCAGCGCACGAGGCCGCTGACTTCGGCGCTCCAGCCGTTCTCGGCATCCTTGCGGCGATGGGCGTTCTCCTTCACCAGCGGCAGGGGCGTCAGGAGGAGGAACTCCACCTTGCCGCCCGTGCCGCGCGTTCCCAGCAGGCGGGCCTGGAGCACCCGGGAATTGTTGGCCACCAGCAGCGCGCCTTCGGGCAGCAGGTCGGGCAAGTCGGTGAACGCATGGTCTTCAAGCGTCAGTTCTCCCCGGCGGGGCATGGCGAGCAGGCGCGAGGCGCCGCGCGTTTCCGGCGGGAACTGGGCGATCTGTTCCGGCGGCAGGTCGAAGCGGTAGGAACCGAGCTGGAAATCCTTTTCGGTCACGGGCGGAAAAACTGGCTGGGGCATGTGCGATCTCCGAGGATGTCGGGCGGGCGTCGCTGCCGCCGCGCTCTTGTCAGCGGGGGCGGGAGAGGCTATCGTTTTCAGCCGTTCCCCGGAGGGAACGAGCACCATCCGCAGGAGTATAGCCATGCCGCGTCTTTTTGTCACCTTGAGCCTTTGCGCCCTGCTTGCCCTGACCGGGGGCTGCGCCACGCTGGGCATCGACAATCCCTTCGGTCCCGGTGAGGATACCCGGCAAAGCCAGTTGCTGGGGGTGCCCTTCCCGGCGGGCATGTCCCTTTCCGCGGACCATTCGCGCGTCAATGGCGGCGAGGGCGTGGAGGTGGCCTTCGGGCAGGTGACGTCCTCGACCGTGGCGCAGGGGCTGTTCAACAGCCTGCAGGCGGCGGGCTGGCAACTGCGTCTCCAGCAGAGCCGCGCGGGCAAGGGCATCTCTGTTTATGAGAACGGGGAGCGCATGGCCGTCGTCGTCGTGGAGTCGCAGACGGTGCAGACGGTGGCGACCATCTGCGCGGGCAATCGCCTGCCGGATGGCAGCATGCTCAGCCTGCCGGGCGGCGGGAGCTCCGCGGGTGGCGAGAGCGGCGACAGCGAAGGCGGCTTCGGGACGCCCGCGGCGGATGCGCCGCCGGTGGGCACGTCCGAGAGCTGGGGCGCGCCGTCTTCCGGCGGTCTGCAGGAGCGCGCGCTGTGAGCCTGGACTGTCTGTTCAGCCAGAGCCGCCAGTTTGCCGGGAAGCGTCTGCATCTGGGCATCTGCGGCTCGGTGGCCTGCTATCGCCTGACCGACGTGCTGCGGGCGCTGCGGCGGATGGATGTCCATGTTTCCGTGACCCTGACCGCCGGCGCACGGCGGTTCGTGACGCCGCTGCTCTTCGAGGCGCTGGGGGCCATGCCGGTCTACGGCGAGATGTTCGCTCCCGGTGAGGACCCCTTCGCCCATCTGGAGCCGGGCCAGCACGCCCAGGCCATGCTGGTGGCGCCCGCCAGCGCGGACGCCCTGTCCCGTCTGGCGCGGGGGGCGGCCTCGGACATGCTGTCGGCGCAGGCGCTGGCCTTCGACGGGCCGCTGCTGCTGGCCCCGGCCATGAACCCGCGCATGTGGCGGCATCCCGCCACCCAGGCCAATGTGGCCCTGCTGCGGGAGCGCGTGGCGCGCCTGATCCTGCCGGACTGCGGCCGTGCCGCCTGCGGCGATGAGGGGCAGGGCCGCCTTGCGCCGGTGGAACAGCTTTTCTGGCATGCCCTGCGGGCCCTGTCGCCGCAGGACATGGCCGGGCGGCGGGTGCTGGTGACGCTTGGCCCCACCCGCGAGCCGTGGGACGGCGTGCGCTACTGGAGCAACCCGTCCAGCGGCCGGATGGGCGGCGCGCTGGCCCTTGCCCTGATCTGGCTGCTGCTGGGCGCGGCGGCGCTGGCCGCGCCGGAAGGCGAGCGCCTGCGCCCGGTGTGCCTGGGTGTGTTCGGCACCCTGGCGCTGGGGGCTTTCCTCATCTTCCATCTGTTCCTCTATGTTTACAACTTCCGGGAGACCGAC
>NZ_CALUYG010000043.1 GCF_944324935.1 uncultured Desulfovibrio sp.
GGACCACGTCCCCCCCCTGCCGCCGGAAGCCGATGAACTCTTCCAGCTTGTGCGTGACTTGGAAAAAGTCGCCACCAGCCCCGAGGAGATACAGGCAGTGGCCGACGGCTACCAGATGGCTGCGTCACTGGGCCACTGGAAAGCCATGAACAACCTTATGGTCTGCTATCTGTACGGCACCTGCACGCCCAGGGACTGGAGGAAGGCCCGGGAACTGGCGGATCAGCTCATTGCCATGAACGTGGGCAGCGGCTGGTATGCCCGTTATGTCATGGAGCGGAACGACGAATTCCTCCAGAAGGCCGCGGACCTCGGCGAACCCAATGCCCAGTGCAAGCTGGGCTATCACTACCTTTACCCGAAGGGGCAGGAGATCCGCGGCCTGCGCTACCTGGTCTGCGCCACGCGCCAGGGCCACGGCGAGGCTGCCTATGAGATCGGCGTTTATCTGGAGATGTTCAACAGTTACTATAAGGCGGTGGAATACTTCTACCGGGGGGCCGCCCTGGGGCATGATATGGCTGCCTTTGAACTGGCCAATGTTTTCCATCCGGAGTACGGTCCTGCTGACGTTGTCCATACCCTCGGCTTTCTGGCATCCTCGCCTCCTTTTTGCACCTACTCCGAAGCGTTTCACAAACTTTGGAAGAAGCTGAAAGCAAACCCCGGCACCCAAACTCCTGATCTCTTCAAAAAATACCCCCTGCCGCCGAACATCGTCACGACCCGCGAAAAAAGCCTCGCCAAGTCCTCCAGACTCAAGGACGCCTTTGGCGGCAAATGGCCGGATGAGATCTTCCCGGACCTTGCGCCGGACTACCTCCCCCCGAAGTGGTAAAATGTGAAAGGGAGCCTCCCTGCAACAAGGAGGCTCCCTTTCGTATCAGTCTGCCGTGGATGTACTTCGGTTAGCGCATTTGCCCTTTTCAAAGGCAAAACGTTCTAAAACAGGCCGATGACCTGACCGGTCTCCACGTCCACGTCCACCTTGCGGAAGGCCGGGCGCGAGCCGGTACCGGGCATGAGGCTGATGTCTCCGGCCACGGGGACGACCAGTCCCGCGCCGCCGTAGAACAGGACGTCACGCACCTTGAGCCGCCAGCCGCGCGGGGCGCCCTTGCGGCTGGGGTCATCCGAAAGGGAATACTGGGTCTTGACCATGCAGACGCCCAGCTCGGCGGCGTCCGGCCGTTCCTGCAATTCCGCCAGACGGCGGGCCGCCGCCGGGGCGTAATCCACGCCGTCCGCGCCGTAGACCTGGGTAGCGATGCGCTCCACCCGCTCGGCAAAGGGCAGGGACCAGTCGTACAGGGGGGTGAATGCGTTCTTTTCGTTGCAGGCGTCCAGCACGGCGTCGGCCAGCTCCAGCGCGCCGTCCCCGCCCTTGCCCCAGTGCTGCGAGACGGCCACTCGCGCGCCCGCGGCCTCGCAGGCCCGGCGCACGGCAGCGATCTCGTCCGCCGTATCCGAGGCAAAGGCATTGAGGCAGACCACCGGCGACACCCCGGCCCGCCGCACGATGCCGATGTGGTGCAGCAGGTTGGCGCAACCGGCCTCCACCAGCCCCACGTCTTCCCGCGTGTAGGCGTCGGGCAGGGCCCGGCCCGGCATGGGCTGCGGCGCGCCCCCATGATTTTTGAGGGCGCGGATGGTGGCCACGATGACCGCCGCATCCGGCACGAGGCCGCTGATGTGGCACTTGACGTTCCAGAATTTTTCAAAGCCGATCTCCGCGCCGAAGCCGGATTCCGTCACATGGATGTCGCTCAGCTTGAGGGCCACGCGGTCGGCGATGATGGAGCTTTGCCCCAGGGCGATATTGGCAAAGGGCCCCGCGTGCACCAGCACGGGCTGGCCCTCGATGGTCTGGATGAGATTGGGTTTGGCGGCCTCCACCAGCCAGGCGGTCATGGCCCCGGCCACTTCCAGATCCGCCGCCGTGACGGGGTTGCCGTCGCGGTCGCGCGCCAGCACCATACGGGCGAGCCTGGCCCGCAGATCGGCCAGATCCCGCGCCACGGAAAGGATGGACATGACCTCCGAGGCGGCCGTGATGTCGAAGCGGGAGCGCATCATGAAGCCGTCGTTGCGGCGGCCGTTGCCTTCCATGCCGATGATGATGTTGCGCAGGGACTGGGCACAGAAGTCCATGGCCCAGCCCATATCCACGCGAGTGGGGTCGATGTTGAGGCGGCGCATGCCGGACAGACGGGCCAGCGTGGCGTCGTCATAGTTGCGTTCGTGCTGCATGCGCGCGGTGAGGGCCGTCATGGCCAGATTGTGCGCCGCGGTCACGGCGTGCATATCCCCCGTGAAGTTGAGCGAATACGGGGTCAGCGGGATGCACTGGGCCAGCCCGCCGCCGGCGGCGGAACCCTTCATGCCCATGGTCGGGCCGCCGGAAGGCTGCCGGATGGCGGCCGAGGAGCGCTGCCCGCGTTTGGCAAGTCCCTGCACCAAGCCGATGGTCGTGGTGGATTTGCCCTCACCCAGCGGCGTGGGCGTGATGGCCGTCACGTCCACATACTTGCCGTCGGGCCGGCCCTCCAGCCGCCGGAGCACGGCGTGCTGTTCCACTTTTGCCATGTAATGCCCGTAGGCCAGCACTTCTTCCGGCAGGAGGCCGAATTCTTGCGCCACGGTCCCGATGGGCTTCATGCGCGTTTCCGCATCCTGGGCGATTTCCCAGTCAGGATGTTGGGTAGGATCAAGAACCATAGGCAGGGCCCTCCTTTGCTGGAAGCGTTCGTAAGATCTTTCATGCCGGCGGCGGAAGCTCCGCATGCGCCGCTCAGGCGTCCCCATGCCGATGGACGCCGCGTGGACGCGCCGCCGCGTCAGACGGCGCAGGATGGGCGTCGGCCGCATCATTGCCGCCGTCTTGCCTCCCGCCTTTGGCGGAGACGGCATCGACGCCTCATAAGATTTTATCCGTTTCGCCGCCTTGACGAAAGCGGATGAGGAAGTTTATTGCGCGGGTGAATCATGGACGGCATCACGGAGATGCCGCTTCTTCCCCGTTGTCTTGCCCCGGATCTTTTGCGGGAGCCCTGCCCCATGTCCTCAGACACCCGGCCTGCCGCCACATCTTCCCTTTTTGACGATGCCCTGCGCTGTGAACGACGACAGGGCCGTCTGCATCTGCGTCTCGATCTGCTGCCGCAGGGGCGGGACTGGCTGGCCCTGCTGCGTGGCGGCGCGGCGCACATCGGCGCAACGGCGCTGGCCCTGCCGCCGGGGGAGCGCGCCGCCGCTGAGGAGACCGCATGGTCCATCGGCCGTCCCGGACATCGGGAAGAAGAGCTGGCGCGGCAGGTCGCCGACAGGCTCGCTCAGGCCGCCGGTCGTGCCGTCTGCTGCTGCGCGGGCATCCATTATGCGGCCATCACGCCCGAAGAGATCCGCCTTGTCCTGCGCCTCGTGGACGACCTGACCGACGAGGCCGCCCGCTATCTGCGGCAGCGGGGACAAGAGGCGTGATGCTCGTTGACGCCCGCTCGCGCCAATGTGCCCCTGCTGCCGGCCGGCAACGCCGTAACTGGCTTTCGCCATACCTGTTTCGCAGACTGCGCGTCGTGTGGGGAGCAAGGCTGCCCGGCACGGTTTGTCGGTTGAAAAAACGCGCGTTGGGGAAAGGAGCTCTCCTCCCCCCTGCGTTCCCCAGTGAGACTACACGTCCTGATACGGCCGATGCACGCCCTGCCGTACGGCATCGACCACCGCTTCGCACAGACGGGCTAGGTCTTCCGTCGGCGTCACATAGGGCGGCATGAGGTAGATCAGGCGGCCAAAGGGGCGTATCCAGACGCCGTGTTCCACAAAAAAGGCCTGAAGTCGGGCCACGGGGACCGGTTCCGTCGTTTCCACCACCCCGATGCCGCCCAGGACGCGCACGTCCGCCACGCCCGGCAGGTCCGCACAGGGGGCCAGACCCTGCCTCAGCCCCTTTTCGAGCGTCTGGACCCGCGTCCGCCAGTCTTCTTCTTCCAGCAGGCGCAGACTGGCCAGCGCCACGGCACAGGCCAGCGGATTGCCCATGTAGGTCGGCCCGTGCATGAAGACGTTGCCGTCCCGGCAGATGCCGTCCGTCACCTGCTCGGTGCAGACGGTGGCGGCCAGCGTCAGCACGCCGCCGGTTAGGGCTTTGCCGCAGCAGAGGATATCCGGCGTGACGCCCGCCCGTTCGGCGGCGAAGAGCGTCCCCGTGCGTCCGAAGCCCGTGGCGATTTCGTCAAAGATGAGCAGGGCCCCGGCTTCGCGGCAAAGCTGCGCGAGCCCCCGCAGGTAGTCGGGATGGTAGAACCACATGCCCCCCGCGCCCTGCACCACCGGCTCCAGGATGACCGCCGCCACCTCGTGTCCGTGCGCGGCCAGCTGCTGCCGGGCATCGTCTAGACTGGCGGGATCGAAGGGCTGGTCAAAACGGCAGCGGGGCCGCTCCATGAAAAGCTGTTGCGGCAGCATGCGCGCAAAGAGGCTGTGCATGCCGGTGACCGGATCGCATACGCTCATGGCCCCTGTGGTGTCGCCGTGATAGCCGCCGCGCGGCGTCAGAAAGCGCGTGCGCTGCTTTTGTCCGATGCCCTGCTGGTACTGCAGGGCCATTTTCAGGGCCACCTCCACGGCGACGGAACCGGAATCGGCGGGAAAGACGCGCGCCAATCCCTGCGGCAGCATGTCGAGGAGGCGTTCGGCCAGCTCCACGGCGGGCGCGTGGGTCAGTCCGCCGAACATGACGTGCGGCATGCGTCCGGCCTGCGCCCGCAAGGCGGCCAGGAGGCGCGGATGGTTGTAGCCGTGCACCGCCGCCCACCAGGAGGACATGCCGTCCACGAGCTCCCGGCCGTCCGCCAGCACCAGCCGGTTATGGTGGCTGCGCCGGGCCACAAAGACCGGCAGCGGATGGGTCGCTGAGGTATAGGGATGCCAGAGTACCTTTTTGTCCCGCCGCACCAGCGCTTCCGCCGTATGCGACGGCGTGCGCAGCAGCGCGGCCAGAGCCTGGGCCACGGGCCGGACAGCCTGTGCCAGCCGTTCCCAGCCCGCAGCGTTCAGCCGTACCCACGGCAGCACGGCCACGGGGATGCCTTCGGCGTCCAGCCGGGCACGCAGCCAGCGTTCGTTATCTGCCAGAATGACTTGCGTCGCCTCGTCCGGCGTGGCGAGCGCATCCGGCGGCGGCGTGAGCACAAGCCCCGCCGTCACAAGTCCCCTGTCCCGCACGGCATCCAGGGTGAGCCGTATCTGATTGAGCGCCCCCAGTTCGTTTCGGGCCACGATGACCACCGGCGCGGCCAGTACAGCCATGAGATCGAGGGTATCTTCCTGCTCATTGAAGGGGACGCGCAGGCCGCCCGCTCCCTCCAGCAGCATGGCGCAAGGCCCGTCCCCGGTCTGCGCGGCCATGAGCGTACGCCAATGCGTCTCGATGTCCTGCCGCAGGCCGGAAACGGTGAGTTCCCTGCCCTCGCGGGCAGCGGCCAGATGGGGCGAAGCAGGCAGCCGGAAGCTGTGCAGTGTGGCCGCGGGCGGCAGCGGGCCCGGCGGCATGTCCGCCACGGCCTGCGCGTAGCGGGCGGCATCGCCCTCGCGGGCGGCATCCTCCACCCCCGTCTGCACGGGTTTGACGGCCTGTACGGGCAGCCCGGCTTGGCGCAGGGCCCGCAGCAAGGCGGCCGTGGCCACGCTCTTGCCCACGTCGGTCCCGGTCCCGCTGATGAAGACGGTCGCATCAGCCAGCAATTGCCGTGCAGCAGAGCTCATGGATGCAGCACCTCCAGACCGGCCGCGGCGATCAGGGCGCAATCCTGCTCCACGGCGCAGCCGTGCGTGGTCAGGTAATCGCCGGTCATAAGGGCATTGGCCCCGGCACGGAAGATGTCCGCCTGGCGATCGCCCAGCGTTTCCGGGCGGCCGCCGCAGATGCGGAGGGTCGTGTCCGGCAGGATATGCCGAAAGAGCGCGATGATGCGCAGAGCCTCGTCGGCCGCAAGCGGTGGCCTGTCGGCAAGAGGGGTCTGCGGATGGGGATGCAGGAAATTGATGGGCACGCTGTCCACCCCGAGCTCGCGCAGGCTGAAGGCCAGCTCGATACGGTCCCCCCAGCTCTCGCCCAGGCCGAACAGGCCGCCCGTACAGACGGAGAGGCCAGCGGCCCGCACATGCTGTGCCGTGGCGTAGCGCTGTTCCCAGCGCTGGGTGGTGCAGATGCGGGGATAGAAGCTGCGGGAGGTCTCCAGATTGTGGTGGAAGCGCCGCACGCCTTCACGGGCGAGCGTCTGGAGGGCGTCCGGGGCAAGACGGCCGAACGAGGTGCAGACCCGGCGGCGCACCGCTTCCGGCAGCTGGCGCAGCACATCCAGCACCTGTTCCAGTTCTTCCTGTTGCAAGGCGCCGCCGCTGGTCACGATGCCGATATGCCGCACGGGCCAGCGTGCCAGATCCAGGATGCGCCGGTGCAGGACGACCGGCTCCAGCAGGGGGAAGGCGGCGATGGGCGTCTGGTTGTGGCGGCTCTGTGAGCAGAAGCGGCAGTCCATGCCACAGTCGCCGCTGCGGGCATTGATGATGGCGCAGAGGGAGACCCGCTTGCCGAACGCGGCCCGGCGCAAACGGTCGGCCCCGGCAAAGAGCGCCTCGTCCGGCAGCTCCAGGAGAGAAAAGGCCTGTTCAGGCGTGCTGACGACGGCAGGGATGGGGGAAGAGACAGCGGAAGAAAGATGTGGCATACTTTTATCGGTACAGATGAGACGGTGGCAGGATGGACACTCTGTTTCGTACGTCATGCCATGCCGTTTGGCAAGAACAGAAGACCCCCCTGCCCAGGCGCGGCGCAGGGACGCCATGCGTCGTCCGCCTTTTCCGGCAATGCGCCGCCATTCGATGTCACCCTGGCCCGCACCGGCCGTATCGTCGGTCTCAATCTCTGCTGGGAAGAGGGGCTGCACCTGGCGTCCCGCCGCCTCTTCGAGAAGGATGCCGTCATCCCGCATACCCGCTGGCGCGGCATGTACCACATCGCCCGCGGGGCCGTCGCCCTTTCCCATATTGTCGCCTGCGGGCGCGAGCGGCTGACCCTGCGGGTGGGGCCCGGCTGCCTGTTCAACGAGGCGCGCACGGTCTCCAGCTATGAGCCGGACGTGGTCTCACTGTCTTGAGCCCACGGAGATCTGGCGCTTTCCCGAAGAGCTGCTCCAGGTGGGCACGCCACCGCCTGCGCGATGAGACGGCGGGAAGGAGCGGCGCGGCGACGGCGCGAAAAAAGGGAGCACAGGCGTGCTCCCTTCCGTTCCATCAGCGTTGTCGGGAAAGATCAGTCGGCCTTGCGGCGCTTTTCCCAGAGCTTCATATCCTTCATCTTGCGGCGGCGTTCCCGCTGCAGGGCCTTGCAGACGAGCGGCGCGTCCTTCTTGAAGCCCCACTTTTCGCGGTAGGCAGCGGCATCCATGCCGTGCGAAGCCAGATGACGCCGGGTCAGGATTTTGAAGGTCTTGCCGCATTCCAGACAAGTCACAGTTTTTTCCTTGACCGACTTGCGGGCTTCGATCACCAGATCGCCGCCGTCAAGCTCCGTCGGGGCGTCGCCTTCGGCCACGCAACGAATACCTTGGGCCAGCTTCTGAATGAAGGACGTGATCTCGTCCTCACTCATCACACGCACACTGGCCTGCGCGCGCGCGATTTCCAGTGCTTCCTTCAAATAATCGTCCATTCCTTACCTCGTCGTAAAAGGGGATCTGTCAGGAGATAAAATAATTGTCCAGTCAATGCCTTACACGCCCGGGATGTGGACGTCAACTTGTTTCCTGGCATGAGATTCCGGCGGATCGCAGGAGGTCTCAGCGCCTGACGGAGTAGTCGTTGAGAAAGACCGTTCCCCAGAAGCGTTCATCCAGATACTGCCAGTTGATGCCGGCAAGATATTCCTGCCGGATCTCCACAGGCTTTTCCGGCGACAGGTTGACGACAAAAGCCTGCCGGGCACGTTCCTCAAAGGCAGGGATGACGTCGGACATGCCGTAAGGCACGCTGGCCAGGGAAATCATCCCTTCCGGCAGCGGCTCACGGTATTCAAAGATGATCTTGCCCTTGTTGAAATCGGTGCGGCAGGCGAAGACGCGGGCGATCCAGCGGCGGACCGGGGCGTCCCCTTCCTTTTTCACCGAGGTTCCCTGGGGATACATGAAGGGCAGGAAGGCGTCGCGGGTCTCGCTGACCATGTAGGTGCAGGTATACACCTCGAGGCCGTTGAGGACGTCCGCCCCTTCATGGATGGCGAACGGATGGTAGAGGGCGCTGTTCCAGTACCACGGATCATCCAGCTCGCCCTGGGCCACGATGGCCAGAGGACCGTTGCCGTCGCCCTTGCCGTAAATGGCGATCCAGGCATCGACGTTCAGTCCGCCGAGCACCGCCGTCTCGGTCAGGGACGCCCGTCCGAAGCCGGCGGTCAGCAGGGGCAGTTGTTTTGCCGTCGCCGAGAAGGCGGGACGGGACGTGGAAACATAGGTCGTGCCGACCATGCCGCGCTGCTGCACGGCCGTGCAGCCGGCCAGGACAAAAAGCAGCAGCGCCACACAGGACGTCAGGAATCTCATCAGTGCATACCTCCTCTCCGGGATCGGTGCGCCCGGGGAAGTTTAGGGATTGGCCGGGGGATTTCCGGCAGGCGCGGCCGCATTGCCGCCCTGTGCCGGAGCGCCGGCGGACCCGCCCGGCATGAAGTCCTTGAGATCGCGGGAGACCTCGAATGTCCGCAATTCGCTGGCAGCGGCCTTGCCGAAGGGCGAATCGGGGAAGCGTTTGACCACATCCTCCAGCAGGAACTGAGCGCGCGTGTTGTCGCCCAGCTTGCGGTAGAGGCGCGCCTCACGATAGCGCAGCCCGGGATATTCGGGCGAGCTGGCATCCGGCACATATTCATTGTAGCGCTTCACCCATTCCAGCGCCTCGGGAACGCGATTGGCCACTTCGCAAATGTCCATGAGCGCGCCGATGGATTCCTTGATGCGTTCGGGGTCGGCCTTGTCGGAGCGTTCGTCGGCAAGCTGCTGGAAGAGATCGATCACCTGCTTGTTGTACGCGTAGGCATCGCCCACATCCTTGCGGACTTCAGCATCCCGCGCCAGGAAATAGGTGGCGTAGGCACGCTGGTACAGCGGGATGTCCTTGCGCATGGCCAGCTGTCGCCAGCGGGAAAGGGCCGCGCCGGAAAGGCCCAGGTTCTGGGCCGAGAGCGCCGTGGCGTACTCGAGCTGCGAGCGCAGCTGCGGCCGCAGGGGCCAGCCGGCGACGATCTTGGACAGATCCAGTATCTTGTCCCAGGCCCCGGCCTTGAGGTAACGGTTGAAGTATTCGGTCAGGGCCAGTTCGCCGTAGTCGGGATCCATGCGGGCAGTAAGGAAGGCTCCCAGCAGTTCGAGGCCCTTGGCTTCGTCGCCACGTTCCATGTAGCCTTGCGCGAGGGCATATCGCATCTTGGGGTCGATCTCCCCGTAGCGCTCGCGCACCAGCGGGAAGCCGTTCCACAGCAGCAGGATACGGCGGTAATTCTGTTCGGCCAGGGCGTTGCCCAGCTCACTCTGGAAAGCCGTCCAGATGATGTCGCGGGCCTGCGGCACGCCGGGATGTTCCGGGTAGCGGTCGATGAAATCCGCCGCGCTGCCCATCGCCTGGGTGAACTGCTTGTCCCAGAGCAGCCACATGGCGTACTTGAGGCGGGAAAGGACGCATTCCGGCGACGTTTCCGAGGCGTCCATGACTTCGCGGTAGACGCGCTCAAGCGGCGTATCCTCGGCCGGGCGGGCGAACAGGGCGCACATCTGCTCATAATTCAGCGGACCGTCGTAGATGCCCTTTTCCGCCAGGCGCAGCTGGCTTACCCGGCTGGAGCTGACCCCCGGCCAGAGCTTCATAATGCGCTGGTACATGAGGGAGGCGGCATTCCATTCATTGCCGCGGGTATAATTGTCCGCCATCTTGAGCAGCAGATCGTTGTTCCCCTCGCGCCGCGGCTGGAGATTGACGAACAGCCAGTAAACGTCCATGGCCGCATCGTTGCGGCGGAGCGCTTCCAGATTTTCCGCCTGCACCAGCAGAAAATCCGTATCTTTCAGGTAGCAGCGCGGCCAGCGCTTGTTGACGAAGTCCATAATGACGCTGGCGTCATTATGCCGCCCCAGGCGCACCAGCGCCTTGCCAAGGCCCATGGACGCTTCCTCCATGGACGCGCTTTCAGGATAGTTCTCCAAAACGGTACGGAAAGAGGAGGCCGCATCTTCATACATCTTGCGTTTCAGCTGCTCGCGGCCCAGCTCCGTCATGGAGTCGGCCACGAGGGGCGACAGCGGATATTGCCGCAACAGCGCCAGCATGTTGGCGCGCGCCTCATCCATATTGCCGACGCGCAGATTGATGCTTCCTAGGCGCGCGTAGGCATCCGGCGCGCGGGCATTACGCAGATCGGCATTGAGCGCCTCACTGGTGGCGGCGACGATGGCGTCATACCCTGCCTGCGGCTTGTCCTTGTACAGCTCCCACAGACAGTCGCTGATGCCGTACAGAACTTCCAGACGCCGGTCCCGCTTCAATTGCGGCTGATCGTAGAGCACGCGCAGCTTGCTCAGCGCATCGTCGTACTTCTGGGCCTCCATCGCCTTTTGGGCTTCCTGCCAGACGGCTTCCGGGTCGATGGGCTTTTCGACAGGATTACCCTGCTCGTCAACGTAGATGACCTCGCGCTTGGGGCTTGCCGCCTGCTTGCCGGCCTTGCCCAGATCGGCTCCGGCCGAAACATCCCGTGCGGCTCCTTCCATCGTCCCGTCCGGTTGCGGCGTGGCGACGCCGGCTCCCGCGGGCGCGGGCGGATCAGCGGGCGTCGCGGGCATGGTCTGCGCGGGCTGGCCCGGCATGGGAGGCGTGGGCTGCCCCATGTTCTGTCCCGGGATATTCTGGGCGGGGATAGTCTGGCCCGGGATAGTCTGGATATTCGGGCCCGGCGCGCTCTGGGCGGGAACGGGGAACTGCCCACTCGCGGGCATGGTCTGCGCGGGCTGGCCCGGCATGGGAGGCGTGGGCTGTCCCGTGTTCTGTCCCGGGATATTCTGGGCGGGGATAGTCTGGCCCGGGATAGTCTGTCCCGGGATATTTGGGCCCGGCGCGCTCTGGACGGGAACGGGGAACTGCCCACTCGCGGGCATGGTCTGCGCGGGCTGGCCCGGCATGGGAGGCGTGGGCTGTCCCGTGTTCTGTCCCGGGATATTCTGGGCGGGGATAGTCTGGCCCGGGATATTTTGGCCCGGCATGGTCTGGGCGGGAGCGGCTTGCGGCGCGCCTGGAGCTTGCGTGGACAGCGCCTGTTCCGGGGGCCAGTTTTCCGGGCCGCCGGGATTGATCCGCGCGGTGATGCCTTCAGCTGCCGTTGCCGCATGGCTTGCGGCGGGGGAAAAAATTTCCAGCCCGGCGCTTCCGCACAGCACACAAATTGCCGCTCCCACAAGCAGTCTGCGGCAGCAGCGGCCGGCAGCGCCACAGGAGCGCACAGCCAGGCCGGTCCCTTCCCCAGCGATATGATTCCGGTTTTTCCCGGTAGAAAATGCCTTGTTCACGCGTACATCACTTCATGGTTGGTGTTGCTGTACCGCATTATGCAAAAATTATGCAAAAAACATGCAAAAATCATCCGTTCTTTTTCTTCAGCTTTTCGATGAGGGTCGTCCGCTTGATGCCCAGCAGCTCGGCAGCCTGATTCTTGACGCCGTCAGCTCGTTGCAGGGCCTCATCGATAAGACGAAATTCCACAGCTTCCAGAAAATCTTTCAGATTGATCCCCTGCGCTTCCAGCACGGAAAGGTCCGGCCAGACAAACTGTCCTCCGGTCGCGGCGACGGGAGGCGCAAGGGCGAGGGTCGCCGCGGTGTCCGCGGGGGGCGCGGCGACAGGCGCGGCAGCCGTCCCGGCGTGCGGCCCGTCCGCCGGCGTTGCGGTTGCGCCTGATGGCGTGACAGCCAGCCCGTTTGCCCCGAGCGCGCCCTCCGGCAAGGGGGGCAGACTGTCGAGAGAGCCGACATTATCGCGAATCTTGGCGGGAAGATCCTCCACCTGCACGCAGTCGCCATCCACAAGGATGCTCAGGCGTTCCATGAAGTTTTCCAGTTCGCGCACATTGCCCGGCCAGCCGTAGGCAAGCAGCACCCTGGCCGTATCCTCGCCAAGCCGCAGCAGCGGCCTGTTTTTCTTGCGGCAGAAGCGCTCCAGAAAGCATTGCGCGAGGATCAGGATGTCCATGCCCCGCTCGCGCAGCGGCGGCAGATGCAGCGGGATGACGTTCAGGCGATAGTAGAGGTCCTCGCGGAATTTCCCGGCGGCGACTTCGCTTTCCAGGTCCCTGTTGGTGGCGGCCACGATGCGGACATCCACCTTCTTGCAGCCCGTGCCGCCCACGCGCTCGATCTCCTTTTCTTGCAGAACGCGCAGAATCTTGACCTGGAGGCTCAGATCCATTTCACCTATTTCATCAAGAAAAATGGTACCGCCGTCCGCCAGCTCGAAGCGGCCCGGCCGGGAGCGGATGGCGTGAGTGAACGCCCCCTTTTCGTGCCCGAAGAGCTCGCTTTCCAGCAGCTCCTTGGGGATGGCGCCGCAGTTGATGGGCACGAAGGGGCAGTCGGCGCGCTGGCTGTTGGCATGCAGGGCCCGTACAAGCAACTCCTTGCCTGTTCCTGATTCACCAGTTACAAGAACCGTGCTGTCCGTCGGAGCGACCTTGTCCAGGATCTTGAAGACTTCCACAAGGCTCGTGCTCTGACCGATGATGCCGTTTCTGTTCAGCTCCATGAAGCTCTCCCGCACAATCGTTAAGGTGTCAATACCCTGACGCGCGAAAAATTTCCAGTAAAAAAAGGGCCTACCTTCTGGAAGCAAGTTGAAATTATGGACAAACTTACGGAAAATCCGATCCCGAAACTGCCTGATGCCGGGACCAGTCTGGACGATATGCGCGCGCGTATCCTGCTGGCCGTGGAGGCGGGAGCAGCCCTGCTGAGCGCTCCCCCCGGCGCGGGGAAAAGCACGCGCGTGCCGCTCTGGCTGCTGGAAGCCCCCTTCCTGGAAGGGAAAAAGATCCTTCTGCTGGAACCGCGCCGTGTGGCCGCCCGTGCTCTTGCCCGCTATATGGCGGCCTGCCTTGGCGAAAAAGTCGGGGAGACCGTCGGTCTGCGCATGCGCCAGGAGACCCTGTGCGGGCCCGCCACACGGCTTGAGGTCATCACCGAGGGGGTCCTTTCCCGTATGCTCATGCAGGACGCCGAGCTGCCGGGCGTGGGCTGCGTCATTTTCGACGAATTCCATGAACGCAGTCTGCATGCCGATACCGGCCTTGCCCTGTGCCTGGAGAGCCGCGCCATCCTTCGGCCGGATCTCTGCCTGCTCGTCATGTCCGCCACGCTGGAGGTCGACGCGCTGGCGCGCCTGCTGCCCGATGCGGCGCATCTGCATTGCGAGGGCCGACATTTCCCGGTGGATATCCGTCACCTGCCGCCGCCTCCGGGAATGACGGCGCAGGACCTGCCCGGGCTGCTCCGGCATGCGGCGGGCGTCATCAGCCGCCTGCTGCGGGAGGAACAGGGCAGCATGCTGGTTTTTCTGCCGGGTGTGGGAGAAATACGCCGTCTGGAAGAGCTCCTTCAGGGCAACTGCCCTGCCGATGTGGACATCCTGCCGCTTTACGGCCAGCTTGCCCCCGACCGGCAGGATGCGGCCATCGCGCCGTGCCCGTCAGGACGGCGCAAGGTCGTACTGGCCACCAATGTTGCCGAAACGTCGCTTACCATTGAGGGCGTGCGGCTCGTGGTGGACGCCGGCCTTGCCCGCGAACCGCGCTATGATCCGGCCGACGGGCTGACTCGTCTCGTGACCTGTCGCATTTCGCTGGCCTCCGCGGCACAGCGTGCCGGACGCGCCGGTCGTCTGGAACCTGGCGTGTGCGTCCGTCTCTGGCACAAGGAAGAGGAAAACGGCATGCGTCCGCACATCCGCCCGGAGATCGTCGATGCCGACCTGACCCAGACGGTATTGCAGCTTGCCGTATGGGGCGTGCCGCGCCCGGAAGAGCTTCCCTGGCCGGATCAGCCGCCTGCCGCCCACCTTGCCGCCGCCCGGGAGGATCTTGTCCGGCTCGAGGCGCTGGAACCGGGCGTGCCCGTCAATCGCCCCACGCCGCTGGGGCTGGATATGGCCGCCCTGCCGCTGCCCCCTCGTCTGGCCCGTCTGCTGCTGCTGGGCGAACAGTACCATAATGCGGCGCTGGCCTGCTGCCTTGCCGTCCTGCTGGAAGATCGCGACCCCCTGCCGCAGGCTGACGCCTCCCTCCTGCATCGTCTGGACAGGCTCTGCCGCGGCCCTTCCAGCGACAGGGAAACGGGAGATGGCGTCATCGGTCGTTTGCGGCAGTGGGCCCGCCAGTTGACGCGCCTGCTGATCTGCCCTCCGCAGGGACTTTTTGAAGAAGCGCAGCGCCAGAGCGTCTCGACGGGGCTGCTGACGGCCCTTACCTTCCCCGAGCGGGTGGCCCAGCGCACCGGCGAGGTGGACGGGCAGGCCCACTATGTCTTGCGTTGCGGCAGCCGGGCCTTCCTGCCGCTCACGGATCCCCTGGCCCGCCAGCCTTTTCTGGCCGTGGCCGTGCTGGACGGCGGCCATCGCCGGCATGTGCAGGGGGCTGATCGCGGCCGTATCCGGCTGGCCGCTCCCCTGCCGCCGGCTGAGGTGGAAAGTCTTTTTTCCGCGGCGCTGCAACGGGAAAACCGTGTGGACGTGACCGACGAAGGCCGCATCATCGCCCGGCAGCAGCGTCGTCTGGATGCGCTGGTGCTGGAGGACCTCCCCCTGCCCCGCCCGGACGGCAGCGCCTGCGCGCAGGCCCTGTGCGGCTACATCCGGCGCAAGGGGCTTGCCTGCCTGCCGTGGAGCGAAGCCATGCGCCAGTGGCGGGCCCGTGTTGCGCTGCTGCATGAGCAGGAGGGCGAGCCCTGGCCCGCTGTGACCGATGCGGCATTGCTGGAGCACCTGGAAGACTGGCTCGCGCCTTTTCTTGACAATTGTACCGATCTCCAGCGTCTTTCTCCGGCCCGTCTGGCCGAGGCCCTGCGTGCTCTGCTGCCCTACCCTCTGCCCCGCCGTCTGGAAGAGCTGGCCCCCACACAATGGACGTCCCCGGCAGGCATCACGCATCCCATCGTCTATGGTGAGGAGGGCGGCCCCCATGTGGCGGCCAAACTGCAGGAATTCTTCGGCTGCACGCAGACGCCGGCCATCCTGGGCGGCCGCCTGCCCCTGCTGCTGCACCTGCTCTCGCCTGCCGGCCGTCCCCTGCAAGTCACGCGCGATCTTGTCGCGTTCTGGGCCAACGGTTACCGGCAGGTAAGGGCGGAGATGCGCGGCCGCTATCCCAAACATCCCTGGCCGGAGGATCCGCTTGCCGCTCCCCCTGCCGCCCGGACAAAAAAACAGATGGAGCGCGAACGCGGCCCGCAGGGCGGAACAGTCTGATTGGCGGGGCGATGCGCTTCCCGCCCGTGCGGCACATACGTCCGCCGCCTGCCGCAGGAGGCGCAGGACCATCAGCCCTGCCCCGTCATTCTTCTTGACGCCCACCCTCTGCCCGCATATACTTTGAAGCTGGCGTGCGCTCGTAGCTCAGGTGGATAGAGCAGGAGCCTTCTAAGCTCTTGGTCGGGGGTTCGAATCCTCCCGGGCGCGCCAGAAGAAACTCAGACGGTTACGTGCTATTCGTGCGTGGCCGTCTTTTCCTTTGCGCCGCTTTTTTTCAATTCTGTCACCCATCTGTCACCCAGGGGCGGCGTCTCCTCCTGGACGGCATATGGCTGGGCGTCCACATCTCTTCATACGCAGACGGCCTCTGCGCCTTCCGTAAGATCCGCATCCGCAGGAGCATGCGGGCGCGACTATCTGCGGGCGCAAGCCCGCTCAGGGAGACGCCCGTCCGGTCTCCCCCTCACCCCCTTGCCGCAAGCAGACCAGCAGGGTCCTGCGCCGTCGGCCGCCATGCCGGGTCCTTTTCCCCCTCCCCTTGCTCGCGGGGCTTTGCGACCCCAAGAATCGCGGGATTTTTTGGGGAATTTTTCGTGGGAATTCGGGAAGGTTCTCCGGCGCTGCCGTGCTGCCGGGGCCTTACCACGCTCCGCGTCCGCATACCGGCACTGCCACTGAGGTCCTCCGATGACAGACAGAGAACTCTTGCGGCAGGTGCAGGATCGCATTGCCGAAGAACAGCAGGAGCAGTCCCCGAGCGGTGAGCGGCAGGCGGAACGAAACGCCCTGCCTGTCCCGACCCATGACTTCGTGGAGCGCTGCCTCTACGCCAATGAGCTGGGCGACGGGCTGCTGTTCGCCTATCTCTTCCGTGGCCGCCATGCCTATGTGGGGCAGGCGGACGAGTGGATATACTGGTCCGGGCATCACTGGTCCGTGGACCTCATCGAAAAGGGGCATCATGCCCGGGCGGACGTGGAGCACGTGGCGCTGGCCTATCAGGAGACCGCCCGGCATTTCGACGCGCTGGCCAAGAGCGCCGAGCATGACGGCGACAGGGAGTCGGCGACGCGTCTCAAGGCCAAAGCCGACAAGATGAAGGTTCGAGTGGCCAAACTGCGGACGGATCCGGGCCGAAAGCGTTGCCTTGAGTTTGCCAAGACCAATCTGGAGTCGCCGCTGGCCATTGCCGGCCATGAGATCGACCGCGATCCGTGGGCGTTGCCCATGGCCAATGGCGTTATCGATCTGCGCACCGGCGAGCTGCATCCTGGTCGCCCTGAGGACTGGCTGGTGAAGTCCAGCCCGGTGGAGTGGCAGGGCATCGATGCGCCCTGTCCCCACTGGGAACGCTTCGTCATCGAGATCATGGGAGACGATCCCGAGATGGCGGCCTTTTTGCGGCGCGTCTTCGGCTACGGCTGCACGGGGCTGGCCAGGGAGCACATCTTCCTGGTGCTTTTCGGGCGCGGCCGCAACGGCAAGGGCATCATGACCGAGGTCATCCAGACCGTGCTGGGCGGGCAGAATGCCACGGCCAGCCTGGCCGGGCCGGTGCAGTCCGAGATGCTGCTGGACCAGGGCAAGAACCGCAGCGCCGCCGGCCCCAGTCCGGACATCATGTCCCTGCGCGGCCTGCGCATCGCCTTTGCCTCCGAGACCGATGAGGGCCAGCGGGCCGGCGCCAGAGGCATGCCCTTCTGGGCGCAGACCTACCGCACGGCCCGGCGCTGGCCCGTGCCCAGCGGCAAGGATCCCGGAGACGCCGTGCGTGAGGGCTGGAATATCGTGGACTGGCTACGCATCGGTCTGCCCCCTGTCTTTGCGCGGACAGCCCCACAGAGCGCGGATGCCACGCCTTCCCGTGCCCTTCCCCCGGAGAGGGAACAGGCTCGTGAGACCATGCCCGCTGGACAGAATGACGACCAGGGCGGGGGGACGGAAAAGGCGTGCCCCGCGCAGCCGCTCCCGCCCGAAGACCGGCAGTGCCCGGCCGTGACTGCCGCTGTCTGGGGGCGTGGCGGAGCGCACTGCCTCACCCACCCCATCGGCCCGCTGGACAGCCTCAAGGTGCTGGCCCGGGCCGGCTTGCGGGCCATCCCGACGCCTGATGGCGATTTTCGCCTTACCGGGCACGAGCACTGGCCGCAGGGCGATCTGCCCCGGCTCATGAGCTGGCTCAAGCGCCACGGCGAATGGATACGCGGCGCGCTCTACGGTGAGTGGACGTACTGAAAGACTGCCGCTCCCCCCACCTTGACCTCGGAGGAAGAAATGGGCACACTGAACTTCCCAAATCACTACAGGCGTTACCGTCGCCTTTGCCGTACCCCCCACACGGCGAAAAGTGCGGTCTTTTTTTGTTTTGCCCTCTGCGCACCTCGTGGGTGTGGAGTACATATTGGCAAGGCGACGTCCGGTATCCGTGAGGACCGGCGGCTGTAGTGAGCCGGGGAGCGTCGCCTTGCCTTTTTTGTACCCCAATCCCAAATCACTACGAGGTGCCTTATGTCTCAGCCCAGCATTGCCCAGCTTGAAAGCCGCATCCAGCAGCTTGAACAGGCTCTTCACCGGCAATCGACCCACCACGAACAGCTTTGCCGCATCGTCCTGCGCCTGCAGGAACGGCTCATCGCCCGCAACGATGCCGCACTGGCTTCAAAGTCTCCCTTTCCCTCTCCGCAGCAGCTCCAATAGCGAATTTGCCGCCCAATGGTCACATGGTCCTGCGCGCCGCCTTCTGTCTGTCATGTCGGATGGATGGGCACGCCCGGCGAACGAAACCGCCACAGGACCATCGCGCAAAGGTCCTGAAAATAACCTGTTGACATCGCGCAACTTTTTTATGCTATTCTGGGGTATCCGGCGGTATGTCCATGCGTCGGGAAACCTCAAGGAGAACCGCTATGCCCAATCTCGTTCCCTTTGCTTTTGAGGACAACCTCGTCCGCTCCCGCCTGGACGAAAACGGCGAGCCCTGGTTCGTGGCCAAGGACGTGTGCCGCGTGCTGGGGATTGAAAACAACAGGGATGCGATATCTTCACTTGATGAAGATGAAAAGATTACCGTCGCCAATCCCGACGGTAATCCCCGCGCCGGCATCCCCCATCAGTACACGCTGATTTCCGAGTCCGGTCTGTACGCCCTCATCTTCCGCAGCCGCAAGCCGCAGGCCAGAGCGTTCAGCAAGTGGGTACGGGCCGAGGTCCTGCCCGCCCTGCGCAAGAGCGGCCATTACGAAACGCCCGGCTACAGGGAACGCATGGAGCAGTACCGCAGCGATTCCGCCACCCAGCCCGAGGCCGCCCGTTATCTGCGTCCCGCCATGCGCGAGCGTCTGCTTTCCAGCGCCATCCAGACGGCCAAGATGTGCGGCAATACCGACCCCGCCTTTGTGGATGGCCTGTATGCCCGCTACTGCGCCATGGTGGCCGGTGACGTACAGTCCGCCGCCGACCGCGACGCCTCGCCGGAAACTCCCCTGCATCGTGAGGAACAGGCGGCCCTGGTCCATCGCTTCGTCAAGGAACGCTGCACCGTTGCCCGCGGCATGAAAAAGTCCGCCACGCGCCTCTATGCAGCCTTCAGGGAGTGGTGGCAGGGCCAGACGGCAACGCCTCCCGCGTCGCAGCGTCTCTTCGGCATGATCCTCAAGGAATACTTCCCCTCACGGCGCAGGGGCGGTCATTTCTGGTACTATGACATGGCGCTTGTGGATGAATAAGGGTGTTCCGTTGCCCCGCATACCAAAGGGCCGGGGCTTCCCGGCCCTTTCTCTTTGAGAGGTCCCATGTCTGGAAAAATAGTGCCTTCCCGCAGTTGCAAGACCCAGCTGGATGCCGTGGCCTACCTCAAGGACGCGGGCTACAAGTGCAGCAAGAGCCAGTTCAACCGGGACGTGAAGGCGCGCAAGGTGCCCCGGACGCCGGAAGGCTGGTTCGATGAGGCCGCCCTGCTGGGCTACGCCAGCGCCAATCTCACGCCCGCCGGGCAGGTGGCCGACCGGCAGCTGGCCGACGCCACCACTAGCCGTCTGTCGGCGGACGCGGAACTCAAAAAATACCAGGCCGAGCGCGCCCGCCTCAAGCTGGAAAAGGAGCAGGGCCTGCTCATGCCCCGCGTCGATCACGAGCGTGATCTGGGCGCTCGTGCTTTGTTCTTCAGAAACGAGGTGCGCAACTTCATCCACCTGCACGGGGCCGCCATGATCCATCTGGTGGGCGGCGAGGAGGCGAAGCTGCGCGAGCTCGTGCAGTGGTGGCTGGAGACCACGGAGATCTGGATGGATGCCTGGTCGGGCGAGCGGGAATTCCTACTGGAAGATGGCGACAGCGGCGATTCCCTGCCGCCCGAGGGGGAGGACGCGTGAACATCCGCTTCTGCGAGGCCGAACGGCGCATCTTTGCCCGGCGCGAGCGGCTGAGCGTCTCGCAATGGGCCAGCCGCTACCTCATCGTGCAGGACGGCGTCTACCGCGGCAGCCCGCTGCGGCTGGACGTCTCGCCCTTTCTGGCCGGCCCCATGGACGCCTTCGGCGATCCGCGCGTGCGCGAGGTGGTGGTCTGCGGTTCCCTGCAGGTGGGCAAGACCCTCCTGCTCTACGCCTGTCTGGGCTGGGCCATGGACTACCGGCCGGGCATCAAGATGCTGACCATGCCCACCCGCGAGTCCCGCGACCGCGTGGTGGAGAAGAAGCTGCGGCCCATGCTCCAGGGCAGCCCCCTGCTGCGCCGCATGGTGGGCAAGTACCGGCGCGAGAACATCCTGCTCAGGGACGGCACCAGCATCGAGCTGGCCACGGCCGAATCCCCCAGCCAGCGCGCCTCCATCACCGTGCAGGACCTCATCGTGGACGAGGAGGATCTCTACAGCGGCGGCGGCGACTCCTCTCCCCTGCAGGACTTCAAGGGCCGCACCCGCTCCTATGGCGACTTCGCCAAGATCATCCGGGCCTGCCAGCCCAAGGGCGACGAAAGCTCGTCCATCTGGCGGGGCATCACCGAGCAGGTGGACCAGCTCATGTGCTACGAGGTGACCTGCCCGGCCTGCCGTCATGTCCAGCTCATGGACGTGGGCCACATCGTGGTGCCCGGCGGCGAGACGGACACGCGCCTCATCCGCTCCCGCAAGCTGGCCCGCTACCGCTGCCCGCACTGTCAGTACCTCTGGAGCGACCACTCCCGCGATCTTGCCGTGGCCGCAGGCCGCTGGCGGCCCTACGTCTGGACGGGCGCGGCCTTTGAACCGGCCCCGGAAGTGCGCGACGCCCGCAGCCTGGGCTTCCACCTGCCGGCCGTGCTGTCGCGCTTCGTGAGCCTCTCCGATCTGGCGGCCCGCCGGGCCATCGCCCAGGCCAGCGACGATGCGGCCGTGCAGCGCCAGTATTACAACGACGACCTGGGCCTGCCCTGGTCGCCGGTGGAGCTGCGGACCGATGTGGAACATGTGCTGGAGCGGCGCGATCCGCACCTGCCCCCGCGCACCGTGCCCCACTGGGCCGTGGCCCTGACCTGCAGCATCGACGTGCAGAAGCACGGCTTCTGGTATCTGGTGCGTGCCTGGATGCCGAGCCTGGCCAGCTACGTCATCGACTACGGCTCCCTGAGCAGCTGGGACGAGGTGGCCACCCTGGTGTTCGGCACCTGGTATCCCGTGCAGGGCCCGGACGGCACGGATGCCGGCGAGCGCATGCCCATCTGGCGGGCCGGCATCGACTCCGGCGGCACCGAGACCGAGGGCGTCCATACCCGCACCGAAGAGGTCTACATGTGGGTGCGCGCCAATGGCGGCGGCGTGGTGCATGCCTGCAAGGGCGCCAGCCGCCCGCAGGCCGCGCCGGTGCGCTGGGTCATCCGCGAACGCATGCCGCACAACGGCCGTCCCATCCCCGGCGGCCTGCGCCTCTATCTCATCGACAGCGGCGCGTTCAAGACCACGGACATGGGCCGCCTGCTCAATGCCGACAGCCGCCAGCCCCTGCGCTTCCATGCCGAAGCCGACGAAACGCTGGCCTCGCAGCTCTGCGCCGAGCGGCTGGTGCGCAAGAACGGGAACCTCGTCTGGGTGCGGGAACACAAGGACAACCACCTGCTGGACTGCCTCATGCTGTCGGCCGCAACGGCTGACGCCTCCTGGACGCCCAGCCTGCCGCACCACATCCTGCAACAGCGGGCGCAGGCCCACATACAGGCCCGGATACAGGCACGAACGCCATCCGCCGGCCAGCGCCCCCAGCAACGCAAGCGCCCGCAGCCCGAAGCTCCGGCGCACAGATGGTGATCCCAGGGAGGACAGCATGGCCTTTACCACGACAGACGGCGACATCTCCGGCGCATCCGCCATGCGCGTGGAACAGGGACGCCTGCTCCGCGGCCTGCGCGAGATTGCGGCCGTGCTGCGCTGCTCGGAAAAGAGCGTGCTGCGCTATGTGGAGCACTATGGCCTGCCCGCAGGCAAGATCGGCGGCCGCTGGTGTGCCGACGAGGCCCGCCTGCGGGAGTGGCGGGAACGGCAGCTTGCCGCCCTTCCCACCGGCGGGACGGAGCGCCCCGCCAGTGTCTCATGACCGGGCCGCATCCGGCCCTCTTCAGGGCATGACCGTGGCCTGCAGGCGGATGTCCAGCCCCTTCATGATACGCAGGATGGTGTCGAAACGCGGCTTGGCTCCGGGCCGCAGGGCCTTGTACAGGCTTTCCCGGCCCAGGCCGGTCGCTTCAGCCAGGCGGGACATGCCGCGCGCCCGGGCCACCGTGGCCAGCGCGGTGAGCAGGCGGTCAGGGTCGGCATCCCGCATGGCATCGGAAACATAGGCCGCAATGGCCTCTTCGCTGTCCAGAAATTCGGCGGCATCAAAAACGCGGAACCTGCTTTCGTCCATCAGTCGTCCTCCATCATGGCCCTTGCCCGGGCAATGTCCCGTGCCTGGCTGGACTTGTCGCCGCCAACCAGCAGCAGGTACACGATCTCTCCCCGCTGGGTGTAGTAGATGCGGTATCCCGGGCCATGATGCACCCGCATTTCGCACAGTCCCTCACCGAGCGGCTTCACATCGCCAAAGTTTCCCTGCTCCGCGCGTTCCAGCCGGGCAAGGATCTTCACCTTGCCCCGGACATCTCGCAGGGCTGACAGCCATTGGCCGAATTCCGGGGAAAACTTGAGGATGTTCATGGGAAAAACGTATCTACCTGGATACATGTTGTCAAGATACCCCACGCCGGGCCCCCTTGGGCAGCGCGTGAGGCCTTGGATCGTTGTGCCCAACCATAAGCGGAAAAAAATGGACAAAACAGGACAAAACCGGAAAACGTTTACATCTCTCACAAGTATCTGCTAGATAGTGTCGTCAAATCATGTTTGCCCACAAAGATATGCACCTGATTTGAACGGCGGCAAGAAAAGAGGAGCATCTTTTGGCATACCGTGTGGC
>NZ_CALUYG010000044.1 GCF_944324935.1 uncultured Desulfovibrio sp.
CAACACGTTACGACAAACTGGATGCCTTGTTTCTGGGATTCATCATGTTTGCCTTAATCGTTGAGTCTCTTAAATAGCGTTAACAGGCCCTAAGTGTCCCGGCTGTCGAGGCCGTAGCGGGCAAGTGCCTCCCGCGCCATCTCCTGTCCCTGGGCAGCCGCCTTGCGGAACCAGAACGCGGCCTGTGCCGCATCCTTTTTGACGCCCTCGCCAAGGTGATAGCACATGCCAAGGCCGAACTGCGCCTCCGCGTGCCCCTGTTGGGCGGCCTTGCTGAGCCAGGCAAAGATCCTGACATGGTCCTTTGCGGCGCCCTGGCACTGCCGGTAGCAGCAGGCAAGCTGGAACTGCGCCTCCGCATAGCCCTGCCGGGCGGCCTTGCGGTACCAGTCGGCGGCCTCGTTCCTGTCCCGCGGCACGCCGCGGCCGTAATAATAGCAGTTGCCGAGTTCACACTGTGCCGGGGCGTAGTCCCGTGAGTTGTCGAGGCAGCGGCGGAGCCACTCGACGGCCTTCTCCTCATTGCGGCACACGCCTTCGCCGTGGAGGTAGCAGAGGGCGATGCGGTATGTCCATTCCGGCCCGGTGGACGCCCACCAGCGGCTGAGCCAGAAGAAGTGGAGAGCCTTGTTCTTCGGAACGAGGATGCCCTCCCGATAGCATCGTTCAAGCTGGACGATGGGGTCGCTCAGCTGGAGGGATGCCTTGTCCCACCAGAAGACGGCCTGCGCGCCATCCTGCGGCAGGCCCCGGCCTTCCGCATAACAGCAGCCGAGTTCGTACTGCGCCGTATGGTCACCCAGTTCGGCGGCCTTGCGCCAGAAGACGGCGGCCTGCGCGTCGTCCTGCGGCATGCCCTTGCCCTTCCGGCAGCAGAGGGCAAGCTCGGCGAACGCCCGTACATAATTCTGATCGGCGGCCTTGCGCCACCAGAAGACGGCCTGGCTGATGTCCTGCGGGACATGCTTGCCTCCTTCATAACAGCAGCCGAGACGCCACTGGGCTTCGGCATGGCCCTGTTCGGCGGCTGCGCGGTACCAGCGCACGCCCTGCGCCTCGTTTCCGTCGGGCTCATAGCTGTAATAATATGTGACGCCCAGCCTGCATTGCGCCTCGGCGTCGCCCAGCACGGCCGCAAGGGCGACGGATGCCTTATCGAGTCCCTGATCGGCGGCCTTGCGCAGCCAGAAGGCGGCCTGGTCGCTGTCTTCCGGCACGCCCCTGCCTTCCAGATAGAGTAGGGCGAGGTAGTATTGCGCCGTCTCTTCGTCCTGTTCGGCGGCCTTGCGCAGCCAGTCGGCCCCCAGTTTTTTCTGGGGGGGCCAGATATCGTTCAGCAGGAGCAGGCCAAGGCTGGTCTGCGCCCGGGCATCGCCCTGGTTGGCGGCTTTTTCAAACCAGTAGCGGGCCTCGCGCGGATCCGCCAGACGTATCCGTTCCTCGGTGGTGGCATAGTATTCGCCGAGGCTGCGTTGGGCGTCCACCTGTCCCAGCTTGGCGGCCTGTTCACGCTTGCCGTCGTGGAACAGGGCATCGATATGGCCCTGCTGGGCGGCACGGTGATACCACTCAGCGGCTTGTCGCTTGTCCTGCGGCAGACCGTCCCCCCTGCGGAGACATTCGCCAAGGCGGAAGCAGGCCTCGGCGTCCCCCTGTTCGGCGGCCTCGCGCAGGGCCTCCACGGACGGCGGGAGCGGCGTCGGGAAGCGCCGCCGCAGGGCCTCGGCCAGGGAGCCTTCTCGCTCGCAGTCCGCAAGCAGGCTTGCCGCTTCGCTATCCTGCCGTGCGGCGGCCTCGCGCAGGCAGGCCAGGGCCTGCGTCTCATCCCGCGGCAGGCCCGTGCCTTCGGCATGGCAGAGCGCCAGATGATAGAACGCCCCGGCATGCCCCTGTGCGGCGGCCTCGCGGAACCAGTGGACCGCCTGCGCGTCATCCCGCGCCACGCCCAGACCGTAGCGGCAGCACAGGCCCAGGCGGTTTTGCGCCGCCGCGTCTCCCTGCCGGGCCGCCTCACGGCAGGCGCTCACGTCCGGCGCTTCGGCCTGGGGATCCGTATTGTCCACAAAGGGGAAAAGGCCGAGCAGGGTCTCGTCGTCCGTCAGCGTTCCCTGGAGGATCGTCCGGCGGCTCCAGCGGACGGCCAGCCGGTCGCTGGGCGGCAGGCCGCGGCCGAAGCAGAAGCAATAGCCGAGGGCATGTTGCGCCGCGGCCAGATCCAGTTTGGCGGCCTCGCGCAGCCATTGCACCGCCTGCGCCTCGTCGCGCGGCGTGCCGATGCCGTGGAAGTGGCACAGGGCAAGGTTGTAGAAGTTCGGAGCACTGGAGGTATACTTGGCGCGGCCAAAGGTTTTGACGGCCTGCGCGCCGTCCCGCGTCACGCCCCGCCCACGGACGAAGCACTGGCCGAGCGCGTTGCTCGAGACGTAATACCAGTCTCTCAGACGGAACCATGCGACGGCCTGCCGGTCATCCTGCGGCGTCCCCTTGCGAAGGAGGAGGCGTCCGTACAGATACGCCGCCTGTCCTTCCCCACGTTTGGCGCCCCTTCGGAGCCAGATCTCCGCCTGCGCATCGTCCCGTGCCACGCCCTTGCCGAGGGCATAGCGGAGGCCAAGCTTGCTTGCCGCTTCGTAACGTCGCTGTTCGGCGGCCCTGCGGAGCTGTACGATCTCCTGCCCGGCGTCGCTCGCGTCATGGCCGTGCAAAGATTCTTGCTCGCTGGGCTTCGGGAGATAGCTCCCATTGCCGTTCTTCAGCGTCTGGGCCTTGCGCTCCCAGAAATCGGCCTGATCCGCATCCCGTGCCACGCCCAGTCCGACCTTGTAACAGATTACGAGGCTCTCCATCGCCTTGATGTCGTCCTGTTCGGCGGCCTTGCGCAGCCAGACCACGGCCTGCGCGTCATCTTCCGGCACGACCAGTCCATCCTGATAGCACCAGCCGAGGCGGCGTTGTGCTTCGGCATTGCCCTGCTCGGCATTTTCCCGGTACCAGCGGACGGCCTGTTCAGGGGTCAGCCCCCGCGCGTGACAGGCGACAAGCCTGTTTTGCGCCAGAGGGTATCCCTGTTCGGCGGCCTTGCGCAACCAGTCTTCGGCCTGGGCGGCGTCCTGCGGCAGGCCCAGCCCGCACTCGTAGCAGATGCCGAGATAGAATTGCGCCTCGGCATGGCCCTGTTCGGCGGCCTTGCGCAGCCAGAAAACGGCCTTTTTTTCATCTTCGTCGATGCCGGTTCCAAGCAGGCAGCAGACGCCGAGGCGGCGCTGCGCCGAAACATAGCCCTGTTTCGCCGCCTTCTGAAACCAGAAGACGGCCTGCGACGCATCCTCCAGCCAGAACAGATAGAAGTCGCCCAGCGCCGCCTGCGCTATGGCATGGCCCTGTTCGGCGGCCTTGTGCCACCAGTGGAAGGCTTCGTCCATGTCGCGCGGCGTGCCGATGCCCGCATCAAGGCAGCGGCCAAGATGGAACTGCCCCTCCTTATCGCCCTGTTCGGCGGCCTTGCGGAACCAGAAGACGGCCAGCGTCTCGTCCCGTGGCACGCCGCGCCCCTGCTCGCAGCGCAGGCCGAGGCTGACCTGTGAGGGCGCGAAGCCCTGTTCCGCCGCTTTGCCGTGCCAGAAGACGGCCTGTTCGTCGTCCTGCGGCACGCCGCATCCCTGCTCGTAAGCAAGAGCAAGATGGCCCTGCGCCGGTCCGTCGCCCTGTTCGGCGGCCTTGCGCCACCAGGCGGCGTCCTGACGCTCATCACGCGCCAGACCGATGCCTCTGGCGTATTTGATGCCGAGGGCATGTTGCGCCGGGGCCTTGCCCCCTTCCGCACAGGTCTGCAGGATGCCGTTGTTTCTGAGCAGGACATGCCGGAGGAGCCGGCAAACGGTGTGCAGGGCATGCCGGAGGCGCCGGAAGATGATCCAGAGGATCAGGATCGGGATGAGCATGAGATAGCCCAAAAGACGCAACATGGCGGAAAACCTCCCTTCCGACCGGGTATCGTTCCCATGCCGCGCCGGCGCTGACGGCCGGCAACGCGGTATGGCCCGTGGATCGTGCCCCGCGGGGGCGGGCGCGGGACGCAACGGCGCTTGGGGCTTGCGCTCCCCGCCGCGGTCAGGGGCGGGACATGCCCCGCCGTTTTTCCTCGCCCGCACTGCCCCGGGGTGTGCTGATATGTGTTATACAAATAATTTCAGTTGGTAAGAAAAAATAATCTGTATACGCTCCGCTTGTCTCTGGCGGCGGGATTGCCTCGTGTTCCTGACGCTTTCCACGGTAAAAGCGCGCTGGGGAAGGGTGGGGGGAAGGATGACGAGAACGCCACTTCTCGCTCCCCTGCGAAAAGGCTGGGCCCTCCCGCGCCGGCATCGACAGCAACGCGAGGGGGGCCCTTTCCCAAACAAACAGCAAATAGTGTCAGCAGGCCCTAGTCCTCCCCGCCTTCGAGGCCATAGCGGGCAAGCGCCTCCCGTGCCGCCTCATGCCCCTGAGCAGCCGCTTTGCGGAACCAGGCCGCCGCCTTGGCATCATCCTTTTCGACGCCTTCGCCAAGGTAATAGCACATGGCAAGGCCGAACTGGGCTTCGTCGTCTCCCTGCTCGGCGGATTTGCTGACCCAGGCGAAGACTTGATCATAATCCCGCGCGACGCCGTACCCCAGCCGGTAGCAGCTGGCAAGCTGGAACTGCGCCCTTGCGTGTCCCTGTTCGGCGGCCTTGCGCAGCCAGTGGATCGCCATTGCCGCATCTTCTTCCACACCGTCGCCGGACATATAGCAGATGGCAAGGCCGAACTGTGCGTCGGCATAGCCCTGAGCGGCGGCCTTGCCGGCCCAGAGGAAGGCCTGTTTTTTGTCCTGCGGCCTCTCAAGCGGCTGGTGGTGGTAATGGAGCGCAAGCGAGAATTGCGCCTCGGCGTCGCCCGCACACGCCTCAAGGGCGGTACGCGCGCCGGAATGGCCCAAAGCGGCCGCCTTGCGGAGCCAGTTCTCGGCCTGCGCCTCATCCTGCGGGACGCCATCACCCTGCAGGTACAGCAGGCCCAGGGCGTACTGGGCCGTTTCCTCGTCCTGTTCGGCAGCCTTGCGCAGCCACTGGGCCGCCTGTGCATAGTCCTGCGGCACGCCGTCGCCCCATTGATAAAGGATGCCGAGGCTGGACTGGGATTTGGCGTCTCCCTGTTCGGCCGCTTTGCGGAACCAGTACGCGGCCTGCTCGAGATCGCGCGGGACGCCGTCGCCCGTCGCATAGCAGTTGGCAAGGTTGCACTGGGCGTCCAGCTGGCCCTGATCAGCGGCCTTGCGGAACCAGACGGCGGCCTGTGCGGCATCCGTCGCCACGCCCATTCCCCGTCCGCAGCAGACGCCGAAACGGAGCTGTGCCTGGGCATTGCCCTGTTCGGCGGCCTTGCGATACCAGAAGGCCGCCTGTTCATCATCCTGCGGCACGCCCTCGCCTTCGTGGAGGCACTCGGCATAGCAGAGCTGGGCTTCGGCATTGCCCTGTTCGGCGGCCTTGCGATACCAGTGGGCGGTTTGGCCGAGATCGCGCGGCAGCTGGCCTTCTCCGTTACGGTAAGCGCGCCCGAGGCGGAGCTGGGCCTCCGCATCGCCTTCTTCGGCAGCCTGACGGATGGCCGCGACGGCCTGCGGGTCCGTCAGCAGGATCCGCTTGTCCAGCGTTTGGACAAGGGAGCCCGTCCGTGCATAGTCTTCAAGAAGTTCCTCGGCAGGGGCATCCCCCTGCGCGGCGGCCCGGCGCAGCCACTCGAGGGCCTGTGCCTCATCCTGCGGGACGCCCTGGCCGCGGGCAAGGCTGAAGGCAAGATTGCCCTGGGCCACGACGTTTCCCTGCTCGGCCGCCTTGCGCAGCCATACGACCGCCTGCGCATCATCCCGCGGCGTCCCCAGACCTCGATGGAGGCAGTCGGCCAGGGATGTCTGGGCATCGGCATGGCCCTGTTCGGCGGCTTTGCGATACCAGAAGACAGCCTGCGTATCGTCCTGCGGCACGCCGAGGCCCTCCGCGTAGATGAAACCAAGATTATACTGCGCCGATCTTTCTCCCTGCTCGGCGGCCTTGCGGATCCACTGGGCGCCCTGCACAGGATCTCGCGGCACGCCCTGTCCGGTGAAGCAGCACTTCCCAAGGATGTTTTGCGCCCCGGCATGGCCCTGCTCGGCGGCCTTGCGCCACCAGAAAGCGGCCTGCTCGTGATCCTGCGGTACGCCACACCCGCTGGAGCAGCGATCCCCAAGAACGTATTGCGCCCCGGCATGGCCCTGTTCGGCGGCCTTGCGGTACCAGAAGACAGCCTGCGTATCGTCTTGCGGCACGCCGAGGCCTTCATCATAGCAAAAGCCGAGAGCGTATTGCGCCAGGGGGTGTCCCTGCTCGGCGGCTTTGCGATACCAGCACGCGGCCTGCGTAATGTCCTGCGGCACGCCATCTTCCCCTTTGCGCCAGCAGTCCCCATAGAGGATCTGGGCTTCGGCATCCCCTTGTTCGGCCGCCTGCCGGAGATCCTCCACGCTCTGCGGGGCCGTCGTCAGGCGCTGTTCGTCCCGCACCTGAGAATCCGTCGGCCTGTCCTCCTTGCGACGTTCTTCGGCTTCGGCACCCCCCTGTGCGTCATTCCGCGGCGTTTCGCGGCAATAGTCGGCAAGGGCGGTCTGGGCTTCGGGATGTCCCTGCTCGGCGGCCTTGCGCAACCAGCCCTCGGCCTGGGCGGCGTCCTGCGGCACGCCGGCGCCATAATGGTAGCACTGGCCGAGATTATATTGCGCCGAGGCATCTCCCTGCTCGGCGCCCTTGCGGAACCATGTCGCGGCCTGCTTCTTGTCCTGCGGCACGCCCTGCCCGTAGAGATAGCGGAGCCCAAGACTGTTTTGCGCCGCGGCGTCTCCCTGTTCGGCGGCCTTGCGGAACCATATCGCGGCCTGCGTAAAGTCCTGCGGCACGCCTTCTCCCTTGCGGCAGCATTCCGCATAGGCGAACTGCGCTTCGGCGTTGCCCTGTTCAGCGGCCTTGCGATACCAGTCGGCGGCCTGCGTATCGTCCTGCGGCACGCCCAGTCCGCGGCAATAGCGGTCGGCAAGGCGGTACTGCGCCTCGGCGTGTCCCTGCTCGGCGGCCTTGCGATACCAGGCGGCGGCCTGCACATCGTCCTCCGGCACGCCACGACCCGTGTCATGGCAGCTGCCGAGATTGAATTGCGCCCCGGCATGTCCCTGTTCGGCGGCCTTGCTGAACCAGGCGACGGCCTGCGCATAATCTTGAGCAAGGCCCTGCCCGAAGAAGTAGCAGCGGCCAAGATCGTTTTGCGCCTCGGCGTGTCCCTGTTCGGCGGCCTTGCGATACCAGAAGGCGGCCTGCGTAAAGTCCTGCGGCACGCCGTCTCCCGTGCGGCAGCGTTCCGCATAGCGGTACTGGGCGTCGGCTTCCCCGGCTTCGGCGGAGGCACGTAACGGCCTGATGACGAAAAGTGCCATCACGAGACTCTTGATGAAGAGTCCCAGAAGCAGCAGGATGGCCAGCGGCAGCATGACGATGCGCAGAAGCGCGCGGAAAAGCGACATGTGGAAACCTCCCTGTGAAGTGCGGGGACGGATGCCGGGAAGCGGCGGGCAGCCATTTTGGATGTCTTGAAGAAATTCGTCACCGATGTCAAGAAAAGAGCGGCAGCCGGTCCTTCTTCGGCGTCGGACAAAGTCTGGCGCGTGCTCCGAAGGACCTGTGATGGAGGGGCGTCCGGGAAGGGCGGGGCAGGCGAGGGAGGGACGGCAGCGCCGCGACTTGCGCCATGAATGACAAAAAAGGCCGGTAAGGCGTGATACCTTACCGGCCGATTTCGTCTGGTCTACTGGTCGGGATGAAAGGATTTGAACCTTCGACCCCTTGAACCCCATTCAAGTGCGCTCCCAGACTGCGCTACATCCCGACGAGAGAGATAACTACGCAAAAGGGCCGGAAAGGTCAATGCTTTTTTGCGCGAAGGCGGATTTTTTCTCGTCTTTTTTTGTAATATATTCATTTTTTTGATCTTCTGGCTTCAGGACGCTTTTGCCAGGCGGCGGTGATCTGCCGGGCGGCGGCAAGGTCGTAGCACTGTTCGGCCAGACGGGCCGTGTGCAGGATGTGCGCGTCCGAGAGCAGGCCGCGCGACAGGGCATCCAGCAGCAGAGGGTAGAGTTCCAGCTCGATGTCCAGCGCGCCGAAGGTCTCAAACAGGAATGACAGGGCCTCGTCGGAGGGGGCGCGCTCCCAGGCCGCCAGGGCCAGTTCGGCGGCTCCTTCCGGCAGAAGGTAGCCCCGGGGGGTCAGGAAGCCCGCGTAGCCGTGATGACCGAGCGCCTGCGCGCAATAGGCCAGTTGCAGGGGCAGGATGTCCGCGGCGGGACGTCCGGCCGGGACAGGGCGGGCAAGGGCCGCGGCCGCGCGGGCATCCGTGCGGCCGAGCAGGGCAAGGACCTGGTGGCCGTCCGCCGTGTGGCGGCAGGCGTCATGCAGCTGCGCCAGCCTGAGGAGGGCCGTGCCGCGCAGCGCGGACAGATCCTCGCCGGCATCGGGTGTGGCTGGCGCAAGGCCGTGGGCCATCTCCCAGGCCCGCAGCAGGCCCCGTTGTGCCATGACGGGCCTGCCCCGGCGGGCCTGCCGCAGGGCAAGGTGTATCCGGGCCCGGACGGCGACCGCGTCGCTGCCTTCGGCCAGGCGGGCCAGCGCCGTCGTATACGGCCCCACGCTGCCGCCATAGCGCACGGTCAGCGCATGGCCGGCCAGCGCCAGCCCCAGTTCGGCGCGCCGGCGTCGTTCATCCCGCATCTCGGCCGGCGGCAGGAGGACGGTGGAAGGCGAGCGGAGCAGCTCCAGCAGTTCGGCGGCCCGCTGCCTGTCGTCATGCCGCTCACGGCAGACGGCCTGCGCCGTCGCCGCCATGTCCGCGCAGCGCCGCGGATGGGCGCAGGCCGCCGCAAGCTGTTCCCGCAGGTCGTGCGGCGCATAGGCCAGATAGTGCTCGCCTTCGGTGAGCAGGCTGTCCAGCCCGGGGGAGAGGCGCTCGGTGAAAGGGAGGGCTCCGGCGGCAAGGGACTGGAAGATGCGCAGCGTCACGCCCGGGAAGAGGTTTTCGTTGAGGCTCAGGGCGACGCCCGCCAGTCTGTCCTGTGTTTCGGCAAAGGACAGACCGGCAAGACAGGTCAGGGGAGCCTGTTCCCGCACGCGCGCGATGACGTTCGTCCGTTTGCGGCGCAGGCGGTTGAGCGTGCCGATGAAGAGCAGGCCGTCCCTGGCGGGCCGCGGCGGGCGGAACCAGTCATGGCGCGCGCAGAGCGGGAGCCAGTGCGCCGTGCGGCCAAGGGAGGCAAGGCGGGGCAAGACCGTCCGCTGATCGACGCAGAGCAGGGAGAACAGCGGCGCGAGCGGCTCCAGCCAGTACATATTGATGGGCGCATCGATGCACCAGCCCACCAGCGGCGCCGGCGAACACACGAGATCCGGCGGCAGGACGAAGTGACTCCAGAGTTCCAGCACAAGACAGTCCGGCCGCCAGCCGTCATGGTCGCAGGTCTCGGCCAGGCTTTGCCGCAGCGAAACGCCGGGCCGCAGCGAGAGGGAGCGCACATCGTTTCCCGCAGCGCGCAGCCCCTGGGCAAGAAAGTTCCCGTAATGCAGAATATTCATGGGCAGAACATAGCGGCAAGGCCGGCGGGAGGGCAAGACGGACCAGCATGTGATACATGGCGCATATGCCGGGTCGACACGCCCTGAAGGTTTTTTTTCGCAGTGTTGGGAGGTCCAGGCTGTCTGCTGCCGCCATACGGCGGATAAAAAAAGGAAAAGATCGACAATGTCGATATTGTTTTCTCAGGCATTTATGCAAAAAAGAAAAAATTTCTGTGCATGAGCGATTATCTTGCATCATATCGCCTGCATGGTGAAAGGATATTTCGTCGAATACCGGCATTGGATATGGCTGGTATTGGTATGTTGAAACTTCCTGGCAATAATTATTACAATTTTGTGACGCTCAAAAGATTTGTGAAATTAATTTCATGTGCAAAAGAAGGTGTTTGCGTAATCAAACTACATTGACACATATATATGCCGGGCGTAGGCTCACGATACTCTGAAGAAAGGGATTTTTTTCCCCAGAGGAGGGGCCGATGGTGCTGGACCGGTCGGCCGCCATGTTCAAGAGGTTTTTTGAGGAGAAACGTGAATGGCTCTGTTCACCCATGAAGATGCGTTGGCGTACCACCGGGCCCCGCGCCCCGGTAAGCTGGAGGTCATCCCGACCAAGCCTTGTGAAAATCAGTTGGATCTCTCGCTGGCCTATTCGCCGGGCGTGGCGGAAGCCTGTCTTGCCATCAAGGAAAATCCCGACTGCGCCGCCGAATACACCGGCCGGGCCAATCTGGTGGCCGTGGTCAGCAACGGCACGGCCGTGCTGGGGCTGGGCAACATCGGTCCGCTGGCGGGCAAGCCGGTCATGGAAGGCAAGGGCGTGCTCTTCAAGAATTTCGCCGACGTGGACGTGTACGACATCGACCTTGCCACCACGGACAGCGACGAGCTCATCAACGTGGTGAAGTGCCTGGAGCCCACCTTCGGCGGCATCAACCTTGAAGACATCAAGGCCCCGGAATGCTTCTACATCGAAGAGAAGCTCAAGGCCGTCATGCAGATTCCCGTTTTCCACGACGACCAGCACGGCACGGCCATCATCTCCGGCGCGGCCCTCATCAACGCCTGCGAGATCACCAGCCGCAAGGTGGAGGATCTCAAGGTCGTGGTGGTGGGCGCCGGCGCGGCGGGCATCGCCTGCGCCCGCTTCTATGTGCTCATGGGCGTGAAACGGGAGAACATTTTCATGTTCGATTCGCGCGGCCTCATCTACAAGGGCCGCGACGGGCTCAATCCGTACAAGGAAGAATTCGCCCAGGAGGAAAATCGCGGCGACCTCGCCGCCTGCCTCAAGGGCGCGGACGTCTTCCTCGGCCTGTCCAGGAAGGGGCTGGTGAGCAAGGACATGGTGCGCTCCATGGCGGACTCGCCCATCATCTTCGCCATGGCCAACCCCGACCCCGAAATCACCTATGAGGACGCCACGGTGGCCTGCCCCACGGCCATCATGGGGACCGGCCGTTCCGACTATCCCAACCAGATCAACAATGTGTCCGGCTTCCCCTACATCTTCCGGGGAGCCCTGGACGTGGGCGCCCGCGTCATCAACGAGGAAATGAAGCTGGCCGCCGCGCGCGCTCTGGCCGCGCTGGCCAAGGAGCCCGTCCCCGCGGAGATGCTCACGGCCTACGGCGTGCGGGAGCTTTCCTACGGGCGGGACTATGTGATCCCCAAGCCGCTCGACCCCCGCATCCTGACCACGGTGACGCCGGCGGTGGCCCAGGCCGCCATGGACAGCGGCGTGGCCACCCGTCCCATCGCGGACATGAAGGCCTATGCCGACCAGCTCAGGAAGCGCATCGACGCGGCGCACGCCCGCATCCGTCCTTTCGTGAAGCAACTGGCGGAGCAGGGCGGCAAGTAGCCGTCCCTGCCGGGCCGCTCCCCTCCGAGAGAGGGAGCGGCCTCGCCCCCTCATGGCGCATGAAACCGTGGTCTTCGGGCCACGGGAGGCTGCTTTCAACCTCTTAATCGCGAGGAGTCCCATGAAACGTCTCTTTGTTCTGGCTGCCATGCTGGCGGGGATCGTGCTGCTTTCCTGTCATGACAGTCTGGCGGCCCCGTCCATGGAAATCAAACTGCCGGAAGATCCCACCAAGGCATACATCACCCTCGGCATCCTCTTTGTGGCCGCGGTCATGTTCTTCACCGAGGTCGTGCCGCTGCCCATCACGGCCCTGCTCGTGCCGGTGGCGCTTTCCATCTGCAACGTCATCCCGTCCAAGACGGCCTTCGGCTATTTCGGCGATCCCACGGTGGTGCTGTTCATGGCCATGTTCATCGTGGGCGAAGCGACCTTCATCACGGGCTTTGCCGACAAGGTGGGCAACTTTGCCGTGCGCGCCGCCAAGGGCAATCCGGTCAAGCTGCTTGTCTACATCATGACGGCCATCGGCCTGCTGTCCACGGTGCTCTCCAACACCGGCACCACGGTGGTGGCCGTTCCCATGGTTCTTGGCATCTGCATGTCCGCGCGGCTCGCGCCGGGCAAGCTGCTCATGCCCGTGGCCTTCGCCTCTTCGCTCGGCGGTACCGTGACCCTCGTGGGCACGCCGCCCAACGGCATCGTCAACTCCATGCTGGAACAGATGGGCGTGCAGCCCTTCGGCTTTTTCGAATTCGGCCTCATCGGCATCCCGTTGCTCGTTGCGGGTCTGGTCTATTTCGGTCTCATCGGTCACCGCCTGTTGCCGGACAGCCGTATCCTGGATGACGAATCGCTGGATCAGGCCGTGGAAAAGCGGCGCACGGAAAAGATGTGGTTGTGTATTGGAATCTTTGGCTTTGTCGTTTTCATGATGGCCTCCGAAGTCATGAACCTGACCACCGCCGCCGTGCTGGGCGCCTGCCTCATGGTCATCACCCGCTGCATGACCATGCGCGAAGCCTTCCGCAGCGTGGACTGGACGACCATCTTCCTCTTTGCCGGCATGCTCTCCATGTCCGCCGCCATGGACAAGTCCGGCGCCGCCGCCATCGTGGCCAATGCCGTGGTGAGCCGTGTCTCCGATCCGTGGGTGCTCATGCTGGTCTGCTGCGCGCTGACCGCCATCGTGACCAACTTCATGTCCAACACCGCCACGGCGGCCCTCATGGCTCCGCTGGCCCTGCCCATTGCCTCGGCCTCCGGCATCTCGCCCCTGCCCATCGTCATGGGCATCGCCATGGCCGCCTCGTCCTGCTTCCTGACGCCCATCGCCACCCCGCCCAACACCATTGTGCTTGGCCCGGGCGGCTACAAGTTCGTAGACTACATCAAGGCCGGCTGGCCGCTGCAGGTCATCGCGCTGCTCATGTGCTGGCTGCTCATCCCCATGATCTGGCCCTTCCATCCCTAGTCTTCGCTGGGGAAGTGGACTAGCATCGCAAGAAAGGGTGGAGAATTTATGAAAGAGATTCATGTGACAGATATCAGCGCCGCCGTGGCTCGCCTGTGCGTGGACGCCTGCTGTCGCCTGCCCGCCGATGTGCGCGCGGCCTTTGCCGAGCGGCAACGGACGGAACCCTCCCCGGTGGGCCGGGACATCCTCGGTCAGCTCATGCAGAATGCCGATATCGCCGCCGACGAGATGATGCCCATCTGTCAGGATACGGGCCTTGCCGTGGTCTTTGCCGATGTGGGGCAGGAAGTGCACATCATCGGCGGGGACTTTGCCGAAGCGGTCAACGAAGGCGTGCGCCGCGGCTATGTGGACGGCTACCTGCGCAAGTCCAGCGTGGCGGAACCGCTCTTCGAGCGCAAGAACACCGGCGACAACACCCCGGCGGTGCTCCATGTGCGGCTCGTGCCCGGCGACGGCCTGCGTCTGCGCCTCGCGCCCAAGGGGGCCGGATCGGAAAACAAGAGCGTGGTGAAGATGCTCGTGCCGGCCGACGGCATCGAGGGCGTTCGGAAGGTGGTGCTGGACGCCGTGCTGGCGGCCGGCCCCAATTCCTGCCCGCCCATGGTGGTGGGCGTGGGCCTGGGCGGCACTATGGAGCTGGCGGCCCTCTGCGCCAAGCGCGCCGCCGCCCGCGACCTGGCCTCGCGCAATGCCGACCCCCGCTACGCCGCCTTTGAAGACGAGCTGCTCGAGCTCATCAACAAGACCGGCATCGGCCCGCAGGGCCTCGGCGGCCGCACCACGGCCCTCAAGGTGCATGTGGAATGGGCGCCCACCCATATCGCCTCCCTGCCGGTGGCGGTCAACATCAACTGTCATGCGGCGCGACACGCCGAAGCGCTGCTCTAGGAGGCGCGTATGAATGATGACGTCAAGCGCATCCGCGCGCCTTTCGATGAAGCCACGGCCCGTTCCCTGCGGGCCGGGGACAGGGTGCTCATCTCCGGCACCATCCTCGCCGCCCGCGACGCCGCCCACAAGCGGCTGATCGAAACGCTGGCCCGCGGCGAAAAGCTCCCGGTGGATCTGCGGGGACAGGTGGTGTACTATGTGGGGCCCAGCCCGGCCAGCCCGGGCCATGTCATCGGCTCCGCCGGGCCCACGACCTCCGGCCGCATGGACGCCTACACCCCCACGCTCATCGCGCAGGGCTTGCGCGGCATGATCGGCAAGGGCTACCGCAAGCCCGAGGTGGTGGAAGCCATGAAGGCCCACGGCGTGCCCTATCTGGCGGCCGTGGGCGGGGCCGGGGCGCTCATCGCCCGCAGCATCCGCAAATACACCGTGCTGGCCTATGAGGACCTGGGCCCGGAAGCCGTGGCCGCGCTGGAGGTGGAGGACTTTCCGGCCATCGTGGTTATCGACAGCACGGGCGACAACTATTATGAAACAGGACAGGCTCCCTACAGGGAACTGTAGGGCCTGTGGAGCGCCTCGCCGCAGGGGCGGGGCAATCATCTCGAACAAGAGGAGTTGACATGACGGATCGTAACGTACCGGATGCCCGGCGCAATCGCCTGGATTTCTGGCAAGCCGCGTCGGGAGCAGTGCTGGCGCTCTTCGTCTGCGTGCATTTGCTGCTCGAAGGCACCGTGGTGCTGAGCGCCTCGCTGACCAACGCCATCGCCTGGCTGCTGGAAGCGACCTTTGTGGCGCAGATATCCGCCCCCATCATCGTGTTGCTGGTGGTGTTCCACTTTTACATCGCCGCGCGCAAAATGCCCTTCCGGGCCAATGAACTGGGCATTTTCGTCAAGCACAGCCGCACGCTGCGCGAGCCCGACACCTGTCTCTGGCTCGTGCAGGTCTTCACGGCCATCATCATCCTGCTGGGCGTGTTCTTCCACGTCTACACGGTGATGATCGATCTGCCCATCTCGGTGAGCCGCAGCGCGGAGCGCATGACCTCCGGCTGGCTGCCCTTCTATGTGATCTTCCTGCCCTGCGTGGTGCTGCATACGGGCATCGGCATCTATCGTCTGGCGGTCAAGTACGGCTATTGCACGCGCGCGACCCGTCAGGTCTGGCGCAAGCGCATCTGGATCGTCATGACCTGTTATCTCGTGCTGGGCTTTCTGGCCATGACGCGCGTCTGGTTCCACGGATAGGGGGGTAATATGCGGATCTATCAATCTGACGTTCTGTGCATGGGGGCCGGCCTTGCCGGCGAGCGCGTGGCGGTGGAGGCGGCGCAGGCCGGCTTCAGCGTCATCTGCCTCAGCGTCGTGCCTCCCAAGCGTTCCCACTCCTCGGCGGCCATGGGCGGCATGCAGGCCGCGCTGGGCAACTCCATCATGGGTGACGGCGACTGCCCGGAGATCCATTTCAACGATACGGTCAAGGGATCGGACTGGGGCTGTGACCAGGAAGTGGCGCGCATCTTCGCCAATACCGCGCCCATCGCCATGCGCGAGATGGCCTTCCTCGGCGTGCCGTGGAGCCGCGTCGTGCCCGGCGAGCACACCTACTACAAGGGCGGCAAACCCTTCCAGGCCACGGAAAAGGCCGAGAACGAGGGCCTCATCCACTCCCGCGCCTTCGGCGGCACGGCCAAGTGGCGCACCTGCTACACCTCCGACGGCACCGGTCACGCCGTGCTCTTCACCCTGGACAACCGCCTGCTTCAGCTGGGCGTGACCATGCACGACCGCACCCAGGCCGAGGCCCTCATCCATGACGGCCAGACCTGCATGGGCTGCATCGCCCGCGACCTGCGCACCGGCGAGCTGGTGGCCTATCTGGCCAAGGCGACCCTCATCGCCACCGGCGGTTACGGC
Organism: uncultured Desulfovibrio sp.; assembly: GCF_944324935.1. Lineage (GTDB taxonomy): Bacteria > Desulfobacterota > Desulfovibrionia > Desulfovibrionales > Desulfovibrionaceae > Desulfovibrio. Next base: position 15,838 of record NZ_CALUYG010000044.1, read on the forward strand.
CGCATTTACCGCGCCACCACCAACGCCATCATCTGTGACGGCGGCGGCCAGATCACGGCCCTCAATACCGGCGTCGTACCGCTGGGCAACATGGAGGCCGTGCAGTTCCATCCCACGGGCACCGTGCCTACGGACATCCTGGTGACCGAAGGCTGCCGCGGCGACGGCGGCATCCTGCTGGACGTCAACGAATACCGTTTCATGCCCGATTACGAGCCGGAAAAGGCCGAACTGGCCTCCCGCGACGTGGTGTCCCGCCGCATGACCGAACACATGCGCAAGGGCTTCGGCGTGCCCAGCCCCTACGGCGAACACCTCTGGCTGGACATCCGCCATCTGGGCGAGAAGCACATCAAGACCAACCTGCGCGAAGTGTACGACATCTCCACCCACTTCCTCGGCGTGGACCCCGTACATCAGCTCATCCCCGTGCGTCCCACCCAGCACTACAGCATGGGCGGCGTGCGCATCAACAAGGACGGTTACGCCTACGGCCTCAAGGGCCTGTTCGCGGCGGGCGAAGCCGCCTGCTGGGACATGCACGGTTTCAACCGTCTGGGCGGCAACTCGCTGGCCGAGACCGTGGTGTCCGGCCGGGTCATCGGTCGGAAGCTGGTGGAATTCCTCCAGGGCTACGAGACGACCTTCTCCACGCAGGCCACCAACGAAGCGGCCCTGCAGGTACAGGACCGCATCACCCGGCTCAAGCGCGGCAGCGGCGACAACTGCTATGTGCTGCGTAACGCCATGCAGGACATCATGATGGAGCATGTGGGCATCTTCCGTAACGGCAAGGACCTGGAAGCCGGCGTGGCCAAGCTCCAGGAACTGCTGGAACGCTGCAAGAACATGCGGCTCGAAGGCAACCAGCCCGGCCCCAATGCGGAGATGTCCATGGCCCTGCGCGTGCCCGGCATGATCAAGCTGGCGCTGTGCACGGCGTACGGCGCGCTCATGCGGACGGAGAGCCGCGGCGCCCATGCCCGCGAAGACTACCCCGAACGCAACGACAAGGACTGGCTGGTGCGTACCCTTGCCTACTGGAAGGAAGGGGCGGACCTGCCCACGCTGGAATACGAACGGGCGACCCCGTGGTTCATCCTGCCCCCCGGCGACCGCGGCTACGGCGGCGGCAAGATCATCCAGGGCGACATGACCAATGAAAAGGTCATCGGCTACGACCAACAGGCCTAAGGGAGACGAACAATGGGACGCATTCTGACCTTTGAGATATTCCGCTACAACCCGCTGGATCCCCGGTCCATGCCGCACATGCAGACCTTCTCCCTGGAGGAGCAGCGCAGCATGACGCTCTTCGTGGCGTTGAACCAGATCCGCGAGCATCAGGACGCCACCCTGCAGTTCGACTTCTGCTGCCGGGCGGGCATCTGCGGTTCCTGCGGCATGGTCATCAACGGGCGGCCCGGTCTGGCCTGCCATACCCAGACCAGCGACCTGCCCGAGCGCATCACCCTCCATCCGCTGCCGGTGTTCAAACTGCTGGGCGACCTCTCCGTGGATACGGGGACCTGGTTCCGCAACGTGGGCAAGAAGATCGAATCCTGGCTGCACACCAACAAGACCTTCGATCCCACCGCGCAGGAAGAGCGCATGGACAATGAGCTGGCGACCCAGATCTTCGAGCTGGACCGCTGCATCGAATGCGGCTGCTGTGTGGCCGCCTGCGGCACGGCGCTCATGCGCAAGGACTTCATCGGCGCCACGTCCATCAACCGCATGGCGCGCTTCTACATCGACCCGCGCGACCAGCGCACGCCCAAGGACTTCTACGACCTTATCGGCGACGATAACGGCGTGTTCGGCTGCATGGGGCTGCTGGCCTGCGACGACATCTGCCCCAAGCAGATCCCCCTTCAGGATCAGCTGGGCATCATGCGCCGCATGGTGAGCATCGAGTCCGTGCGGGGCTGGCTGCCTGAGGGCATCCGCAAGCGTCTTGGCGGCGGTTGCGGATGCGGGCGGCACAAGTAGGCCCAGAGGGACGTTGTACCATCACAGGCCGGGGCAAGGCCCCGGCCAGACGACGGCGCGCCGAGCTGCCGTCAGAGGAGCCTTGCCATGCTTATCAAACAGTGGATGACGCACGAAGTGGTTTCCGTCCTGCCGGACACCTCGCTGCTCAAGTGCAAGAGCCTGCTGCGCGACATGAACATCAGCCACCTGCCTGTGGTGGACAAGCAGGGCCATGTGGTCGGCCTGCTCTGCGACGACGACATCAAGGAGTTCTCGCCGCAGCACACCACAGGCCTTGAAGTTCTGGAACTGCTGGACATCCTGGCGGAAACGCCGGCAAAGAAGATCATGGTCGTGGCCCCGCATACCATCCACATCGACGAGACCGTGGAAAATGCCGCCATGCTTATGGAGGAAAAGCGCGTGGCCTGCCTGCCAGTGGTGGACAGCAACGACAAGCTCGTGGGCATCGTGACGGAATGGGACATCTTCAAGACCTTCATCAGCATCACCGGCTCGCGCGCCGAAAGCGTGCAGATGGCCTTCGTGCTGGAAAACAAGCCCGGCACGCTGCGCGCCATACTTGACCGCCTCAAGGAGGCCAAGGCCCGCGTGGTGACGGTGCTCTCCAACATCCGCGACGACGGCCGCCGCGGCGTCACCCTGCGTTTCCGCGGTGAGGATCGCGCCGTGGAGGACGAGCTCATCAAGGAATTCTGCGCGCAGGGGACCGTCCAGTACTGGGGACGCGGCCACGAGATTCACATCGTGGGCGACAACGATATCTGAGCCCGCTCCAGAAACGGCTTATCGGGGAGGCTGACCGCAAGGTCAGCCTCCCTTTCTCTTTGGCAGGGGACACCGCAGGTCTGCCGGAGCGCACCGGGCAGGGGGAAGTCCGGGGGATGCCGCGGTGCCTTTCCCGCGCCAGGCGGCGGGCCCGTCCGCTGCATGGGCCGCTCTTTCAGGAAACATGCCTCTCCCCACCTTGACAGGGCGGCGCAAAGGATTATGCTCATTTGTGCAAAATAATAACGTACGTCAGCCGGAGGAAAAGCATGCCGCGCCCGCGTCACTGCCGCTATGTGAGCGCCACGCCGAGCGTCACCTATTTCAAGCCGCGGGGCATCCCCCTGACGGCGCTGGAAGAGGTCCGCCTGAGTGTGGAAGAGCTGGAAGCGCTGCGGCTGGCGGACCTGGAAGACCTGACGGCCATCGAGGCGGCGCGGCGCATGCGCATCTCACGGCATACCTTCGGCCGCACGCTGGCGGCTGCCCGGCGCACGGTGGCCGCGGCCCTGTGCCGCGGGCTGGCCCTGCGCATCGAGGGCGGCACCTACGCCGTGGCGTCGGCCGGCCAGACGGCCGCGGACAAGGAGAGAAAGCAGATGCAGAAGATCGCTGTTTCCAGCGAAGGGCCCACGCTTGAGGATGCTGTGGATCCGCGCTTCGGGCGGGCGGGCGGCTTTGTGGTGGTCGACCTGCCGGACATGACCACCAGTTATATCGATAACGGAGCCTCGCAGACCATGAGCATGGGGGCGGGCATCGAGACCGCCGAGCGCATGGCCCGGGCCGGGGTGGAGGTGGTGCTGAGCGGCTATGTGGGCCCCAAGGCCTTCGAGGCGCTGACGGCGGCGGGCATCAAGGTCTGTCAGAATGTGGAAGGCATCAGCGTGGGCGAAGCCGTGGAGCGCTTCCGCAAGGGCGAGCTCCCCTTTGCCGACGGGCCCAACAAGTAGCGGAGGGCATATGCGCATTGCCATTGCCAGCGGCAAGGGCGGCGCGGGCAAGACCTGCGTCACGGCCTCGCTTGCCGCCGTATGGGACGGACCTCTCGTGGCGGTGGACACGGACGTGGAGGCCCCCAACCTTCATCTTTTCCTGCGGCCGCGGATAACGGAAGAGCGGACAGCCTGGCTGGACGTGCCGCTGCTGACGCCGGAAAAATGCCTGCACTGCGAAAAGTGCCGGGATATTTGTTCGTACAAGGCCATTGCGGCCTTTGCGGGGCGTATCAGCATTTTCCCCGACATGTGCCACAGCTGCAACGGCTGCTTTGCCGTCTGCCCCTCCGGGGCCCTGATGCGCGGCAAACGGGAACTGGGTCGCCTGCTGAACGGCAGCGCGCTGGACGGCAGGGCGGGCTTCCTCATGGGGCGCACCCGCATCGGCGAATCCATGACGCCGCCACTGCTGCGGCAGGAACAGGCCCGGCTGGCCGAGCTGCTGGCCGCGCAGGGTGGGGCGGCGACGCCGGATGTGCTCATGGACGCGCCGCCCGGGGTGAGCTGCCCGGCGGTCACGGTGGCGCGCGAAGCGGATGTGCTGCTCCTCGTGGCGGATCCGACGCCGTTCGGCTTCCATGATTTCCGGCTGGCGCATCAGTCGCTTGTGCCTCTGGACAAGCGGATCTGTGTGGTGACCAACCGGGCCGGAGCCACGGGCAATGCCGACGGCGACGCCGCCGTGCGGACCTACTGCCGGGAACAGGGCCTGCCGCATCTCGGCGAACTGCCCTTTGACCGCGCGGCGGCCGAACAGTATGCCCGCGGCGGGCTGGTGGCGGAACTTTCGCCGGTCTGGAGAGGGCGGTTCGAGCGGCTGCGCGACGCGCTGCGTCGCCTTGCGACGGAGAAGGAGGGCGGCCATGCGTGAGATCGTCATCATCAGCGGCAAGGGAGGGACCGGCAAGACGACCGTCTGCGCCGCCTTTGCCCACCTGGCCGAAAACAAGATCATCTGTGATCTGGATGTGGACGCGCCCGATCTCCATATCCTGCTGGCCCCCCGCATCCGGCAGGTGGAGGCCTTTTATTCCGGGCTTTCCGTCAGCATCGATCCGCAACAATGCCGGCGCTGCGGACGCTGCGCCGAGCTGTGCGCCTTCGGGGCCGTCACGAAAACGGAAGACGGCTACGCCGTGGATCCCCTCCGCTGCGAAGGTTGCGGCGTCTGTGCCGCCCTGTGTCCGCATCAGGCCATCGGCACGGCGGAACACCACTGCGGTGAGTGGTATGTCAGCGACAGCCGCTTCGGCCTCATGGTGCATGCCCAGCTCTTTCCGGGACAGGAGAACTCCGGCCGCCTCGTCAGTCTGCTCAAGACCGAGGCCCGGCGGCTGGCCAGGGAGCAGGGGCGCGAGATCATCCTTTGCGACGGCTCGCCGGGTGTCGGCTGCCCGGTCATTGCCTCCCTGTCCGGCGCACAGCTCGCCGTGGGCGTGGTGGAACCCACGCCCTCAGGTCGGCACGACTTCGGCCGCATCGCCGAATTGTGCCGCCATTTCCGTATCCCGCTGGCCGTCATCATCAACAAGGCGGATCTCAATCGGGATGAAAGCGCGGCCATCGCCGCCCAATGCGCGGCGGACGGGCATACCCTGCTCGGCGAGCTGCCCTTCGACCCGCTGGTCACGGAGATCATGGTGCGTCGTCAGGCCCTTACGGAAAGCGACAATCCGCTTGGCAACCGCCTGAAGGAGATATGGTCGGCCCTTCAGGAGCTGCGCACGAGCCGTTGAGGCCGCGCGTTCACGACCAACGAACGGAGGATCTGACATGAGTTATCTGCTTGCCGTCCCGTCCGGCCTGCCGGGCGGACTCGATGCGCCGATGGGCATGCATTTCGGCCACTGCGACATCTACACCCTGGTGGAGGTGGACGGTGACGCCATCACATCGGTCACCACTCTGGAAAACGTGCCGCACCAGCAGGGCGGCTGCCTGGCCCCCGTGCAGCATCTTGCCTCGCACAACGTGAGCAAACTGCTGGCCGGCGGGATGGGCATGCGTCCGCTCATGGCCTTCCAGCAAGCCGGGGTGGAAGTCTACTACGCCGGGCAGCAGCCCACGGTAGGCAGCGCCGTCAAAGCTTTTCTGGAAGGCAAGCTGCCGCCGTTTTCCACGGAATTCACCTGCGGTGGCGGCGGACATCACTAGGAGCGGCGCGCATGGATATCCTTTGCGTCACGCAACGTCCCGACTGCTGGGAGGCGCTGCGCCCGGTCTTTGCGGCACAGGGAGCGACTCTGCGGCTGCTGCCGGCACTGGATGCGGCTCTGGCGGACATGGCCGCCACGCCGCCAGCGCTCTGCCTGCTCGATCTGGATGCGGCAGCCGACCTGCGGGCGGCCGTCATCAGGATCCTTACCCTCAACGCCGCCATCCACACGGCAGCCGTGACCGACCTCGACGCGGCGGTATTCCATGACAGCATGGAAGGTCTCGGCATGCTCATGGGCTTGCCCCGCACGCCTGCCGCCGCCGACATCGAGCGCCTGCTCTCGGCATTACGGAGCGTCTGTGCCTGAGCGCGTTCTCCGCCCCGGTCGGGCACGCGGCCTGCCGCAACGGCAGGCCCGCGACCGGCGGGGATATGCCGGAAAAAAAGCGGCCGCCCTTTACGGGGCGGCCGCTTTCATTCGATGTCGAGGCGGGCTGTCTACTGCCAGAGGGGCTGGCCGCAGGCCTTGAGGAAAGCGTTGATGGCCTCCTTGCCGCCCATGCCGTCAGCCACCTTGGGCCACACGCGCTGCAGGGCGGCGTCCTTCCACTTCTGCTCGTCGGTGAGCTGGGTGATCTTGAGGCCCTTGGCCACCAGTTCGCGCTTGGCGATCTCGGACATGGTGGCGTGGTACTTGAGGGACTCTTCCTGCGCGTACTTGCCGGCGTCCACCACGATCTTCTGGAGTTCGGGCGGCATCTTGGCGTAGACGCGCTCGCTGAG
>NZ_CALUYG010000045.1 GCF_944324935.1 uncultured Desulfovibrio sp.
GGTTACAAGACAACTGTGGAAAAAATGAGGGAAGACGGGGTCTTCTTTGTGTCAACTTTCGTTTGACAATCTGCCTCCATGAAACTCAGATCCCGGATGCGCGCCCCGATGCCCCAGGTTCCGGCCAGAGTGTAGCCCAGCACGGCGTCCCGGCCGATGGTCCAGGTGCCGAGCGTGCCGAAGCCGGAAAAGCCGCTGGTGCTTTCGTTATTGTAGTCAAAAGACGGCAGGCGCTCGGAACCGTTGCGGGGATTGCCGTCGTCGCCGCTGGAATACCAGCCGTAAATGCCCGGCGTGCCCCAGTCCAGCTTGTACTCTGCCAGCAGGGAAGCATACCAGCCGCTGCGGTTCAACGCCTGTACGCCACTGTCGAAGCTGCCGTAATTGGCGCTCCAGGCCAGACGGAAGGGATCAACCGCCGTGATGTCGCCGGTCAGTCCCGCCCAGAAGGCCGTGCCGTAGGCGTAGGTCGCATGCCGCCCCACCTTGTCATTGCGCAGGGCATACCAGGCCGGACTTATGCCCGTGCCGTATCCGCTGCCGTAATAATCATTTCCCGCGCGAAAGGCATTGTCGCCCACCATGCCCAGCATGGCCCAGGGCGTCAGGCGCAGTCCGTCAAAGGTCAGCGGCAGCACCAGGCCGAAAATATCCACATTGTCCAGGTAGTTGTCCGGCGCATAGCCCGTGCCGTCATCCGTCCAGTTGTCGTTGAAAGGGCGCGCCCAGAAGGCGGTCAGGCCCACGGTCTCATTGAACGGTACGGACACGCTGATTCCGGCCACGTCGGCATCGAGGACCTGTGAGGCTTCGGAGGCGTAATCCGGCAGAAAGATGCGTTGCAGGCCCATGCGGGTGCGGATGTCCGTGCCGGGGATCAGCCAGTCCAGGTAGGCGTGCTTGACCTTGGTGATGTTGCTGCCGTCCGTGCCCAGCGCGCCGCCTTTGCTGGCACGTCCCCAGGTAGCAGCTCCGATTTCAAAATAAATGGAGCCGGAAAGAGCCTCGGACGCCACGGCATCCAGTTGCAGGCGGACACGGGTCCTGGCCTCGAAGTCGTCCTCGCCCCAGCGGCCCCAGCCGGTCACGCTGTTGCCGCGCCGATCCTTTTTGACGAAGCTGCCGCCGTCGCCATATTCCAGCATGTTGATCCAGACGCCCCTGGCCGCGAACTCGACGGCAGCGGCCGGCTGGACGCCCCAGCCGACCAGTGCCGCCAGCAAAAAACATCTTGCGAGCGTGAGCAATTTTGGGTGAATCTTGTGCCGGCGCTCCTCTTGCATTCCCGACTCCTTTTGGGTAGCATGTTTTTATAAAACGTGTTACACGGCAACAGGTAGCACGTTTCTCAAAAAGTTGCTACAATTTTCAGCTGAGGCAAAGAGGGAACATATGCGGAGAAGGAACGGACTGTGGGCGCTGGCCGTCATGGTGATGCTGCTGGCGACCCTCGCGGGCTGCGGCAATGACGAGGAAAGCCGGAGCGCGGCCGGGGGGCGGAGCGAGCTCGTCTATGCCAGCACCAAGGATATCCGCGACATCAATCCCCATTTGTACGGTGGGGAAATGGCCGCGCAAGGGATGGTGTTCGAACCGCTGGTGATCAATACCGACACCGGGGTCAGCCCCTGGCTTGCCGAGAGCTGGGACATCTCCGACGACGGCAGGGTCTACACCTTCCACCTGCGGAAGGGCGTCAGATTCTCCGACGGGGAACCGTTCAACGCTGAAGCCGTCAAGATGAACATGGACGCCATCATGGCCAACCGCATCCGCCATGCGTGGCTGGACATGATCAATGAGATCGAGCGGAATGAGGTCGTCGATGAGCATACCTACCGGCTCATCCTCAAGCGCCCCTACTACCCGACCCTCATCGAACTGGGCCTGCTGCGGCCGTTCCGCTTCATCTCCCCCCGCTGCTTTGTGGACGGCCAGACCAGGAACGGCGTCTCGGGACTGGTCGGCACCGGGCCGTGGATCCTGGCGGAGCACAAGGACAACCAGTATGCCCTGTTCACCGCCAACCCGGATTACTGGGGCGAAAAACCCCGCGTACACGCCGTGCGCTGGAAGGTGATGCCGGATCATCAGTCCATCATCCTGGCCTTGCAAAAGGGAGAGATCGACCTCATCTTCGGCGCTGACGGCGATATGCTGAACCTCGACACCTTTGCGGCGCTGAAGCGGGAAGGCACGTTCCAGACGGCCATCAGCCGGCCTGTCGCCTCCCGCGCCATCCTCCTCAATGCGCATCAGCCCTTCACACGCGAGCGGGAGGTACGCCTTGCCCTGCAATACGCCGTGAACAAGCGCGGCATAGCCGAAGGCGTCCTGAACGATTCGGAGACCGTTGCCGATACGCTGATGGCGTCCAGCGTGCAATACTGCGACATCCCGCTGGAGAAACGCTCCTATGATCCGGCCAGAGCCGCCGCCCTGCTGGATGCCGCCGGCTGGAAACGGGAACGTGACGGGTGGCGCTACAAAAATGGCGAAAAAGCCGCCGTGCGCCTGTACTACAACGCCAATAACGCCCAGGAACGCACCATCAGCGAATATATACAGGCGGACTTGAAAAAGATCGGCGTGGAAATGAGGATCATCGGCGAGGAGAAACAGACGTTCCTTGACCGCCAGAAGACGGGAGACTTTGAATTGCAGTATTCCCTGTCATGGGGGACGCCCTATGACCCGCAGTCCTACCTTTCCTCATGGCGCATCCCCGCCCACGGGGATTATCAGGCGCAAACGGGGATGGAGCGCAAGGCCTGGCTGGATGAGGAGATCACGCGCCTGATGACCGAACCGGATGAGGCCAGACGCCGCGCCATGTATCGGGACATCCTGACGTACGTCCATGACGAGGGCGTCTATATCCCCCTCACCTATTCCCGGACGAAAGCCGTCTATGCCAGACGACTGAAGGGCGTGGAGTTCGGCCTTTCGCAATATGAGATCCCCTTTGAAAAAATGCACTTTTAATGCGCGGCTGCCGGAATCCCGGCAGCGCGCCAGGAAATGCCTGTCATGGGTATGCTGACATATGTCCTGAGCAGACTGGCCGGCCTCATCCCCGTACTGCTTGCGGTCTCTTTTGTCTCGTTTCTGCTCATCCAGCTCAGCCCCGGCGATCCCGCGGAAGTGGTCATCCGGGTGAATGCCCTCACGCCGACCCCGGAACTGCTGGCGGAGACCCGGACACAACTCGGACTCGACAAGCCGTTTCTCGCCCGCTATCTGCACTGGCTCACGCATGCTCTGCAAGGCGATCTGGGGACCCGTCATATCGACGGCAAACCCGTGGCCGAAGAAATGGCCAGGGCGCTCCCCCCCACCCTGCTGCTGGCGGGGACGGCCGCTGTCGTCATCCTGCTGTGCAGCATACCTGCGGCCCTGATCAGCGCCTTTTTCGAAGGGAGCCTGCCTGACGTCGTGCTGCGCACGCTCCTTTTCGTCAGCACCTCCTTCCCTACCTTCTGGGCGGGCCTGCTCCTGCTCTGGCTGTTCTCCGTCCACTGGGATCTCCTTCCCCTGAGCGGTCTGGAGGAGCCGCGCTCCCTCATCCTGCCGTCCATCACCCTGGCCCTGCCCTACATCTCGACATATACGCGCCTGTTGCGCGGCAGCCTCCTCGAGGCAAAGCAGCAGAACTTTGTCCTCTATGAAAAAACATGCGGCCTGCGTGTGACCACGATCCTGCGCCATATTTTTCGCAATTCCCTGCAGACAAGCCTTACCGGCCTTGGCATGAGCCTCCCCAGGCTCATTGCGGGCACGTTCGTCGTCGAGTGTCTTTTCGCCTGGCCCGGCCTGGGAAGATTGTGCGTATCCGCCATTTTCAACCGGGATCTCCCCGTCATCCAGGCCTATATTCTCCTTATGGGCATCCTGTTTGCCCTGTTCAAGGCCTTCATGGAAATATGCGCGGCCCTGGCGGACCCCAGGATGCGCGACAGGGGGAAAAAATGAGCGCATGGAAGGCCCTCAGGCAGGACAAGATAGCCCTCGTCTGCATGGTTTTTCTTCTGGTCGTCCTGGCGGGCGGCATTTTTGCGCCTCTCATCTCTCCTTACGATCCCCTGGCGATCGATACGAAAAACAAGCTCGCGACCTGCAGCGGCGCACACTGGCTGGGGACGGACCACCTGGGGAGAGATATTTTTTCCCGCCTGCTGTACGGGATCCGCATGACATTGGGCTTCTCCGTCCTGACGACAGGCGTGACGATCTCCCTGGGGACCGTCCTGGGAGTGCTTGCCGGCTTCCTACGGGGACGAGTGGAAAAGCTCCTGATGCGACTGTGTGACATTATGATATCCTTTCCCGGCGAAGTGCTGATACTTTCCCTCGTCGGCCTGCTCGGGCCATCGATACAGAACGTCATCCTGGCCTGCATCCTCGCCAAGTGGCCGTGGTACACGCGGATGATCCGAACGATAACCCAGAAATATGCCGGGGCGGGCTATATCGTTTATGCACACGTCGTCGGCTACGGCACGCCCTCCATCCTCCTTCGCCATGTGATCCCCAACGCGGCGGGCGAGATCATCGTACTGGCGACAGTGGATACGGGCGCCGTCATCCTGCTGATCTCCGCCCTGTCCTTTCTTGGCCTTGGAGTGCAACCCCCCGCTCCCGAATGGGGCGCCATGCTGGCCGAAGCCCGAAACGTCATGGTCCTGCATCCCTGGCAGATGCTGCCGCCCGGCATCGCCATCCTGTCCGTGGCGGCCGCATGCAATCTCCTGGGCGACAGCCTGCGGGACGCCCTGGACCCCCGACATCGTCCCGCAGCAGGATAACGGATGGACGCCCATCGTACAGACGAGCTGCTCCGCCTTGAACATGTGGTCATCACTGACAGGGATTCGGGAAACGTGCTGGCGGACGACGTGAGCCTCAGCCTGCGCCAGGGGCAGTGCCTGGGCATCGTCGGCGAAAGCGGCAGCGGCAAGACGCTCCTTTGTCGGGCGATCATGGGGCTGCTGCCTGCGTCGCTCCGGGCGGACGGGCATATTTTCCTTGAAGGGACGGACATGCTGCATGCGCCCGCCCCGCTCGTCCGGCGGGTGCGCGGCCTCGGCATCAGCGCCATCCTCCAGCAGGCCATGACGGCCTTTGACCCCCTGTACACCATCGGGGCGCAATTGCGGGAGATATTCCGGGAAAAGCTGTCGCTGACGCCCGGCCAGGCGGACATGGAGGCCGCGGCCGCCCTGCGCGGGGTCAATTTGCCGGAGAGCGTCTTGCAAAGCTACCCGCACCAGCTTTCCGGCGGCATGCTGCAACGCTGCATGATTGCGGTCAGTCTTGCGCTGAGATCACGGCTCGTCATCGCCGACGAGCCGACAACGGCACTGGATGCCCATAATCAGTATGCCGTCCTGGAACGTCTTGCCCGGATGCGGCGGCATGGCACAGCGCTCATCCTGGTCTCCCATGATCTGGGCGCGGTGCAGATGCTTGCCGACAGGGTGATGGTCCTGTGCAAGGGCATATGTGTGGAAGAAGGGAGCGCGGCGGACATCTTCCACGCTCCCCGGCACGACTATACCCGGCATCTCGTACGCACGCGCCTTGCGCTGACGCGCGCTTTTGAACGCCTTGTCGGGAGGCAGGCATGATGGCTGGCGACACCCCCTTCCTGTCCGTGCAAAACGTCTGGAAAAGCTACCCCGCCTGCCGAAGCCCGTGGCAGCGGACCGGTACGATGACGCCCGTGCTCAGGGGCGTCTGCTTCACGCTCGAAAAAGGCGGGACAGCGGGCCTGCTTGGCGAAAGCGGCAGCGGCAAAAGCACCCTTTCCCGGCTGATCCTGGGCGTGGAAAAGCCGGACGCCGGGGACATCCTCATTGAAGGACAGCCCGTCGACAGGTGGCGCAAGGCCCACCGGGGAAAGATCAGCGTCGTCTTTCAGGACCACACCTCATCCGTCGATCCGCGTCTTTCCGTGGAAGAAATCATCGCCGAAGGCATACGCGCCGTGCCCGGCCGGCGTGCCGGCCGCGCCGATGTCCTGGAGATGCTGGAGCGCGTCGAGCTCCCGGCGCGCCTGGCACGACGCCTTCCCCATGAGTTGAGCGGCGGCCAGGTGCAGCGCGTCTGCATCGCCAGGGCCCTGGCCTCCCGGCCGGAGCTCATCGTCTTCGACGAGGCCGTCAGCTCCCTGGACGTTTCCGTCCAGACGGAGATCGTCGATCTGCTCGAAAGAGTGAAAGGGGAGACCGGTTATCTGTTCATCACCCACGACATCCAGGTGGCCGCCATGCTATGCGACAAGATGCTCATCCTCCAGCACGGCATTATTGCGGAAGAGTTCGAAGTACGCACGATGGGGGAGATTGCCTCGCCCTGTCTGCAACGGATCCTGTCGTCGACCATCGTCTTTCAGTCGACGTTCCGGGATGACACCACGTGCAGCTTATGAGAAAAAAAAGGATACCCTGATGAAAAGCCATTGCGAACATTCTCCTGAGGCAAAATGCCCCGTGCGCCTGTCGGGGCGCATCCGCCGCTACTGGTCGCAGAGGGCTTCCGCCTTCAGCCAGGTACGCCGGCAGGAACTTCACAGCGACAAGGCCGACCGCTGGTGGTCGGAGATCGCCCCGTATCTGCCCGCCTCCGACGGCGGGAAGCCGCTGCGCGTGCTGGATGTGGGCACGGGCGCGGGCTTTCTGGCCATCCTGCTTGCCCGGCACGGCTGCGAGGCGACAGGCGTGGACAGCAGCGGCCCCATGCTGGACGAGGCACGCAGGCTGGCCCGGCAGGACGGACGGCATGTGACCTTTCTGCCCATGGACGCTCAGCGCCTGGACTTTGCCGACGGTTCCTTCGACTGCATCGTGGCCCGCAATGTCACCTGGACGCTGCTTGACCCGCATGCCGCCTACCGGGAATGGTGGCGCGTCCTGCGGCCGGGCGGCTGTCTGCTCAACTTTGACGCCGATTACGGCGCCGTCGATTTTACCGCACTGGGCGGGACGACGGGACAGGACGCCCATGCCGGCATGGCCCACGGCCTCCTGCGCGAAGGCGAGCGCATCCGGCAGGAGCTGCCGCTCAGCCGGGAGTGCCGTCCGCACTGGGACAAGGAAACGCTGGCGCGCATCGGTTTTGCCGGCTGCTCCTGCGACCGGGAACTCAGCGGACGGATCTTTGCCGTGCGGGACGAGTCGTTCAACCCCGTGCCCATGTTCGCCCTGCGGGCCGTCAAACCGAGCTGACCGGCAGTGTCGGGCGCAGGCCCGCGGCCTCGTCCGGCGGCCCCGTCCTGCGACGGAAAAAAATCTTTCTCCCCTGCCGGTCCTTAAGGTTTCCATAAGCTGCCTGTGGTGTTCTGGGTCTGCGGGCAGGGACGATCCCCCCGCGCAAACCAGAACATCGGAGGTATTCCATGAACAACCCGCTCACCACATTCGCCCGCCAGGCCCGTTCCGGCCGTCCGCTGCCCATGCTGCCGCTTGCCCTGCTGCTTGCCGCGGCCCTGCTGCTCGACTGTCAGCCCGTCCAGGCAAAGAAGGACAAGGCGGATCGCGAAACCTTCGCCGTTGCGCCCGCCCCTCGCCCGCTGGACACGGGCGGCTACACCACCACGGACGAGACCGTCCTCTCCGCCCGGGACGCCCTGACGCGCGGCGACGGTAGCTGGGTCATGCTCCGGGGCAACATCAGCCGCCGGGTGGGCGAGAAGGAATATGTGTTCACCGACGCCAGCGGCAGCGCCGACGTACGCATCGGCCAGAAGGCCTGGCAGGGCGCGCGGATCTCGGCTGAGGACACGGTGCTGCTTTACGGCAAGGTACGCCGCCACTGGGAGCACACCTTCATCGACATCCGGCGTGTCGTCCGGCAGTAGCCCGACCGGGGCGCGCCGTCACGCGGCGGCGCGCCCGAAGAAGGAGGCGGCGCATGCGCATCCTGCTTGTGGAAGATGATGCCCTCATCGGCAACGGCATCCGGGTCGGGCTGACACGCCTCGGCTTCGCCACGGACTGGTTCCAGGACGGACGGGAAGGGCTGGACGCGCCGGCCGCCGCCCCCTATGACGCGGTGGTGCTGGACCTTTCCCTTCCCGGCATGGACGGACTGGACATCCTGCGCCGCTGGCGGCAACAGGGACAGGACGTGCCGGTGCTCATCCTCACGGCCCGCGACGCGCTGAACCAGCGGCTGGCAGGCTTCCACGACGGCGCGGACGACTATCTTGCCAAGCCCTTTGCCCTGGAAGAGCTGGCCGCCCGCCTTCAGGCGCTGATCCGTCGCCGTCACGGGCAGACGGCCGCCTGCCTTGCGCACGGCGGCGTCAGTCTGGACACGGCCAGCCGCCGCCTCGTCCGCAACGGCGAGGAGATCGTCCTGCCGCCCCGGGCCCTTGCCCTGCTCGAATTGCTGCTGCTGCACCGGGGGCGGGCGCTGACCCGGCGGCAGATCGAGGAGCACCTCTATCCCTGGGGCGAGGAGATCAGCAGCAATGCCGTGGAAGTGCATATACACGCCATCCGCCGCAAGCTGGGCCGGGATTTCGTCAAAACGGTCCACGGCGTCGGCTATATGCTGGGAGATGAACCATGAAGCGTCTCGACCTGCACAACAGCAGCCTCCGCCTGCGCTTCGGTCTGCTGTCCGGCCTGCTCCTTTTGCTCGTCTGGGTCGTGATGCTGCTGATCTCCTTTTCCGTCCACCGCCGGAACCTGGATACCTTTTTCGACACCCAGCAGCTCCTCTACGCCCGGACGCTGCTCTCCATGCACGGCATCGCCCATCCGGTGGAGCCGCCCTCCCCTTCGCCAGACGGGACATCTCCGTCCTCCGGCCAGGCAGCCTCCGCCATCCCGCCGCCCGAGCTCCCCGCCGTCCTGCCCTCGCCGCGCGACGTCCTGCCCTTCGGCGGCAAGAAGGCCCGCGGCCGCCAGGACAAGAAGGCGCTCTCCTTCGCAGTCTACGACCGGGACGGCAATTGTCTGCTGCGCGATGGCGGGCCGGTCAGGCGTCTGACCGCCACGCCCCTGCGGCGGGGATTCGTCAACCGACCGACAGGCAAGAAGGACGCCGTACGGCGTGAGGTCTGGCTCAGCTCGCCGGACGGCGAACGGATCGTGGTGGTGGGGCAGGACATGACCTACCGGCGGGGCATGGCCCTCTCCCTGCTCTGGCGGCAGATGCTCCCCTGGCTGCTCTTCCTGCCCGTCTGCCTGCTGGGCCTTTTCTGGCTGCTGGGACGGGAGACCGCGCCCTTCCGCGAGCTGACCCGGCGCCTTGCCGACCGCTCCCCGCAGGACGCCACGCCGCTGGAGCTGTCACGCACGCCCGCCGAGCTGCGCCCGCTGGTGGACGCCCAGAATGCGCTTTTTGCGCGCATGGCGGCGCAACTCAGCCGAGAGCGCGCCTTCGTAGCCGATGCGGCCCATGAGCTGCGTACACCACTGGCCGGACTGCGCGTCCAGGCCGAGATCATTGCCCTGCTGGATGACGACGCGCCGGCCCGGCATGAGGCGGTGGCGTCCATGCTTCAGGCCATCGACCGTTGCGGCCGCCTTGCCGAGCAGCTTCTCGCCCTGTCCCGTCTCGAGGCGCTCGGTGACGGCTCCCCCGACAGCGACGACATGCCCCGCGAGTCCGTGGACTGGACGGCCCTGCTGGATGAGGCGCTGGACGGCCAGCGGGACAGATTGCGCGCAAAAGAGCTGACGCTCACCCGCTCCGCCTCTCCGCGACAGGCTCCCTGCACCGGCATTTTGCCTCTGCTGCGCCTGCTGCTGCGTAATGCGCTGGACAATGCCATCCGCTATGCCCCGCAGGGCGGCAGCATCCGCATCGACCTCGGCCCGCATGCCCTGAGCATCGCCAACAGCGGCCCCGCCCTGTCCCCGGAGCAGTTCGCCCGCGTGGGCGAGCGTTTTTTCCGTCCGCCGGGCCAGACGGAGCGGGGCTGCGGACTGGGCTGCTCCATCATGCGGCGCATAGCCCGTCTGCACGGCTTTTCGCTGCATTTCGGGCCGGATCCCGAGGCCTCCGCCCGCAGCGGCGCGCCGCGGGGCTTTGCCGTGCATCTCGACTTTTCGCCCGCCTCCTGCGAGGAGGACGCCGCCGTTTGACGCCGTTCGCCGACAGGTCTACTGTACCGCCAGCGACCCGGTCCCTGCCGTAGAGGACGGCAGGCGGCTGCCGCCCTTTTCTCCCCTCTTGCCGAAAGGAACGCCACATGGAAGAGATCAAGATCCGCCTCACGGTGCAGTCGTCCTCCTGTCCGCTCTACTCCGCCGGCGATGCCGTCGTCTTCGACGGACCGCTCATCGCCAAGGACGAAAGCGCCAACATCTGCATGATGGCCATGAGCGCCGTTTTCCCCTTTGTGTACGCGGCCCGCAAGGGCATCATCAATCACGGTCCCTTCCAATGCCCGGACTGCGCCGACAAGGTGGAATTCCGCATCGAACGGGCCTGACGGCAGGCGTGCTGACAGGTTTTCGCAGGCTGGCGAGCCTCTTTCCCGGTGTGGGCAAAGGTTCGCCCGCTTGCGTTCCCCCCGTGCCCACCCCGCGCGTCCCACAGGGCATATGAGTGGACAGGCCGTTCAGCGCCGCCTCCGCGCTGATCCCCCGACGGCACACGGACAGGGAAAACGGTTTGCCGCACACCGGGCACGAGCGACGGGACTACCTCTGTCCAGCCCCTGCAAGCCAGTCACGCACTTCTTCCCGCGTCGGCCCCCGGCCCGAACACATGACCCTGTCGTCCACCAGTACCGCGGGAGTGGCCATGACGCCCAGTTGCAGCATTTCCCGAAAATCCGTCACCTTTTCCACATCCGCTGTGCAGCCTGTTTCCTCGGCCACGGCCCGCACCAGCGCTTCCGTCTCATGGCAGCGGGCACATCCCGGGCCCAGAATCTTGATATTCATTGATCTTCTCCTTGTTCTTCCGTGTTCTTCCATACGCCGCCCGCGGCAGATGATGCCGCCCATCCTTACAACAGCCAGCCCTGTACCGCGTTGAGCAGCCAGCCCAGCAGGGAAAAGAGCACCAGCAGCGTCACCAGAAAAAGGGCCAGCAGCCGACCGCGCATGACCTGCCGCAGCATGAGCACTTCCGGCAGGCTGGCCGCCACGGCGCTCATGCAGAAGGCCAGCGTCGTGCCCACGGGCAGGCCCTTGAGCAGCAGGCCTTCCATGACGGGCACGATGCCCGTGACATTGGTGTACAGCGGGATACCCACGGCCACGGCGGCCGGAACAGACCACCACTGCCCCGCGCCCAGATGCTCGGCAAACCAGGCTTCCGGCACATAGCCGTGCAGGATGGCCCCCAGCCCCACCCCGATGATGACCCAGCGCCAGACGCGCCGGAAGATGGAGCACGTTTCCCCCCAGGCAAACAGATGGCGTTCGCGCAGGCCGATCTTCCGTTGCGCCGCCTCGGCGGGACGCTGCGCCGCCCCTGCGCCGATACTTTTCTTCAGGTACTCCTGCAACCAGCGTTCCGCCCGCAGCGCATCCATGATCCAGCCGCCGACAATGCCCGCGCCCAGCCCGGCCAGCACATAAATGAGCGTGAGTTTCCAGCCCAGCAGTCCCCAGAGCAGCACCACCGCGATCTCATTGATCAACGGCGAAGTGATGAGAAAGGCCAGCGTAATGCCCACCGGTATGCCCGATGTGGTGAAGCCCAGAAACAGCGGGATGCTGGAGCAGGAACAGAACGGCGTGATGGCCCCGAAGCCCGCGCCCAGCACATAGCCCAGCACGCGCCGCCGTCCGGCCAGGAAATCTCGTACCCGCTCCACATGCAGCCCGGCCCTCAGCCAGCCGATGACGTAGACCATGAGTACCAGCAACAGCAGGATCTTGGCCGTATCGTAGACGAAAAACTCCAGCGCCGCGGCGGCGGACGCATGGGCGCTCAGACCGGGGACGGCCCGGATCAGCAGGCCTGCCAGCGGCTCGATGGCCAGATAGCAACCCGTCCAGACGATCAGGGCCAGCAGCCCCGTGCCGAAATAGCGCAGCCGGTTTACCGGTTGCGGCCGTACCGGCGTCAGCTCGCGCAGCGGCGCGGCGGTATCCGACGGGCATGTCCTCCCCTTTGCCGACTGGCAGCCGCAGGAACCTTGCATGATTACCCCCCATATTTTTCTTATTGGCAAAAAAGACAAATATAAGCGGTCAAAAAATGCCTGCCACGACTGAGGCAGGCGGTCACCGACCGACATGGACAAGAACAGATAGCATTCACCGCCGGTCAGCCGGCTACGATGCCTGCTCCCCGTACCCCAGCAAGCCCGCCTTTTCGCGTATGCGTGCTGCGATGAACGTGCTGGTGCACTGCAGGAAGGTGTCCAGGCAGCTCAGGGCCAGTGTATAGTAAATGTTGGTGCCGTGCTTTTCGCTACGCACCACGCCCGCCTCTCGCAGCACTGCCAGATGGCGCGAGACGGTGGACATATCAGCCCCGGTGAGCGCCTGCAGGTCGCAGACGCATTTTTCCCCGCCGCGCAGCGCATCCACCATGAGCAGGCGGCTGGGATGTCCCAGCGCCTTGAAAATTTTTGCCTGCTCGGCAAGAAGATCCCTGTGCGGTCGTGCCATCAATTCTTTCATATTTGGCAAAATAGCCATGCTCTATCCTTCTGTCAACAACAAACTTGCCGGCGCTCCGCTGCCGCAGGAGGGCCGTTGCCTCAGTATCCATTACCGCGCCCGCTTTCGTCAGGAGCCTGCCGGGGCCATGTTGCCCAGCCAGGCAGATAAGGAAGCTCGGCCGCTCAGGCGTCCGCCGCACGCCGTATCTCTTCCAGAAATTCCTTGTAGGAAGCGACCCGGCTGGCCGCCAGCGTCAGGGTGCACAGACGCCGCGTATCGCCGATGCCCGCAAGGCTGGCTTCCACCTGCGGCGGCAGACTGCCAAGACGAGATTCCAGCAACGTACGCAGACCGAAGGTCAGGCCCTGTTCCAGTCCTTCCTCACGGCCCATGAGGACGCCCTGGCGGATATATTCATCCTTCCATTGCAATGCCCGCTCTGCCAGCATGGCTCGTACCTCCTGCAGATCGTT
This sequence comes from uncultured Desulfovibrio sp., assembly GCF_944324935.1. Taxonomy (GTDB): domain Bacteria; phylum Desulfobacterota; class Desulfovibrionia; order Desulfovibrionales; family Desulfovibrionaceae; genus Desulfovibrio. Next base: position 13,055 of record NZ_CALUYG010000045.1, read on the forward strand.
GACCTCGTTTTCCGCTGCCGTCATGCCTGTGCGCTGCAACACCACACGATAGAGCCAGACCGTGAAGGCCCGCTGCAGGCGCTGATAGCGAGGCCCGCTCAGGCGGCCCAGACCGACGTCCATGATGCCCAGCACCAGCGTTTCGACCTTGTCCAGCCCCTCAAGCTGGGCCCGCAGCTTCTTCGCCTGCGCGGCGGTCGAGGTCGCGGATTTTTTACCGGCCTTTTTGGCGGCGGCCTTCTGCGCCTCCGTACCGTCGCCGTCTCCATCCGCCGTTTCGGCAGCCTTGCCCCCCTCCGGGCCCGCTTTTTCAGGATATCCGGCGGGCTCTCCATTTCCGCAAAGGGCTTGCCCTCCAGTATCTCGAACAGCAGCGCCCGACAGTGCTTGCAGGGGAGCTGACGGCTGGGGCAGGTACAGCGCAGCACCGGGGTCGCCCCTTCCGAAAAATCCGCATGTGCCTTTTCCGTTGGGAGCGCTGTGCGTTTCACCCCATACGGCCTGGCATTTCGCGGAAAAAATATGAGGGGCCTTCTGGCCCAGGCCGGGCGACACTGTGCCGCCATCTCGCGTGCTGTCTTTTCCAAAGGCAAAAACGCCCATATATCTGCATGGCGCGCCCCATGTGCGGCACGCTCCCCGCGTCTCGCGCAAACCGCGGGACGCGGCCGCACGGTCGGAAAAGACGACACTGCATCTCCGCGCACACAAAACGAGCGGCCCGGGGACAGGCTGTCCCCGGGCCGCCAAGGCTGCGAAAAAATGCTTTCCCCGCCTGACGCGGGGGTGGCCGCCGCAGGCCGTCACGCCGGCTTTTCCGGCTGCGCCATCAGAGGCCGCGCAGATAGTTCACGGCATTGACGAAGAGCATGGTCCCGGGCGCGTCCACCTCGCCACGCGTCCAGGCCGGATGATTGGTGACGTGGTGGAAGGCTTCAGGATGCGGCATGAGGCCCAGCACCCGGCCGCTGGGATCGGTCAGTCCGGCGATGCCCAGCGGGGAGCCGTTGGGATTGAGGGGGTATTCCTGCGTGGGCTGCCCGGTGGCGGGGTCGGCATATTGCAGGGCGATGAGATTTTCGTCCTGAAGGCGCTGGAGCGTGGCCGCATCACGGGCCACGAGCTTGCCCTCGCCATGCCGTACCGGCATGACCAGCATGCCGAGGCCGCGCGTGAAGACGCAGGGGCTCTTTTCATTGGGCAGCAGGCTGACCCAGCGGTCCTCATAGCGGGCGGAATCGTTGTGGCTGAGCGAGACCTGTCGTTCGAAGCGCGCCCCGTCCAGCGCGGGCAGCACGCCCAGCTTGACCAGCAGCTGGAAGCCGTTGCAGATGCCGAGCACGAGCTTGCCGTCATCCAGGAAGCGGGTCAGGCTCTCGAGCAGGGGCGTGCCCGCCTCGTCCACGAGGTAGCGCCAGCGCAGGCTGGCCGTCTGCGCCGCGCCGAGGTCGTCACCGTCCAGGAAGCCGCCGGGAAAAATCAGGAAATGGTAGTCCTCCAGACGCACCCTGGCCGTCACGATATCCGAAAAATGCACCACATCCGCCCTGTCCGCCCCGGCAAGGCGCGCGGCATGCGCCGTTTCAAGGTGGGAATTGGTGCCGTAGCCCGTAATGACCAAGGTATTGACAGCGCCCATGCGGCCTAGCCTCCTCAAAGGGACATGTTTCCTGTGGTGAAAGGGAATTCACATTACGTTTTGTGTGCCGCATAGTCAATGCTAGCCAGCGTGCCGGACTTTGGTTATATGCTGTCAGGATGAACATGTGCGTGGGGCGCGCACCTGGGCCGGAGCAGCCCGCAGCCATTGCCCCGGAGGAGCTTATGAAAACGAAATACATCTTTGTGACGGGCGGTGTGCTTTCCTCGCTGGGCAAGGGTCTGGCGGCGGCCTCTCTGGGCGCGCTGCTCCAGACGCGCGGCCTGACCGTCACCATCCAGAAGCTTGATCCCTACATCAACGTGGACCCCGGCACCATGAACCCCTTCCAGCACGGCGAGGTCTTCGTGACCGACGACGGGGCCGAGACCGACCTCGACCTCGGCCACTACGAGCGCTACCTCAATGTGCCCATGTCCCGGAAGAACAACACCACGTCCGGGGCCATCTACAACAACGTCATCGCCAAGGAACGGCGCGGGGACTATCTGGGCGGCACCGTGCAGGTGATCCCCCACATCACCGACGAGATCAAGAGCAAGATCCTCTCCCTTGCCGAGGGGGATCAGGCGCCGGACGTGGCCATCATCGAGATCGGCGGCACGGTGGGCGACATCGAGGGCCTCCCCTTCCTTGAGGCCATCCGCCAGCTGCGGACGGAGCTCGGGCGGGACAACTGCCTCAACATCCATCTGACCCTCGTCCCCTACCTGAAGGCTGCGGGCGAACACAAGACCAAACCCACCCAGCACAGCGTCAAGGAGCTGCTCTCCATCGGCATCCAGCCCGACATCATCCTTTGCCGCTGCGAGCAGAGCATCCCCGCGGAGATGCGCCGCAAGATCGCCCTCTTCTGCAATGTGGATCAGGACGCCGTCTTCTGCTCGGTGGACGTGGACAACATCTATGAAGTGCCCCTGCGCTTCTATGAGGAGGGCTTCGACCAGAAAGTGGCCATCATGCTGCGCCTGCCCGCGCGCAACGCCAATCTGGAAAACTGGAAAAAGCTCGTCCATGACTGCGCCCATCCGCAGGGCAGGGTCACCATCGCCATCGTGGGCAAGTACGTCGATCTCAAGGAAGCCTACAAAAGCCTGCACGAGGCCCTCATCCACGCCGGCATAGCCAACCGGGTGGCCGTGGAGCTGCGCTACGTCAATTCCGAGAACGTGGACGCCGACAACGCCCGCGCCACGTTCGAGGGCTGCGACGGCATCCTCGTGCCCGGCGGCTTCGGCTACCGCGGCGTGGAAGGCAAGATCGAGGCCATCCGCTTCGTGCGGGAAAACGGCATCCCCTTCTTCGGCATCTGCCTCGGCATGCAGTGCGCCGTCATCGAATTCGCCCGCCACATGGCCGGGCTGGAAGACGCCAATTCCGAGGAATTCAACCCCCTCTCCGATCACAAGGTCATCTACCTGATGACCGAATGGTTCGACTTCCGCACCAAGCATCTGGAAAAGCGCGACACGGGCAGCGACAAGGGCGGCACCATGCGCCTCGGGGCCTATCCCTGCAAGATCCTGCCCGGCACCCATGCCGCCGCGGCCTACGGCAAGGACATGGTGGAGGAACGCCACCGCCACCGCTACGAATTCAACAACGCCTTCCGGGACATCCTCGCCCAGAAGGGCATGGTCTTCAGCGGGCTCGCCCCGGACGACTCGCTGGTGGAGATCGTGGAGCTGCCGGATCATCCGTGGTTCGTGGGCTGTCAGTTCCACCCCGAATTCAAGTCCCGTCCCATGCACGCGCATCCCCTCTTCCGGGACTTCATCGGCGCGGCCAAGAAGCGGGCCGCCGGCTAGAGCCTGTCGACACTGTTTGCTGTCTGCCTGGGGGGAAGGGAGCGGCCGCCTTTCGGTCGCTCCCTTCCCCCCAGGCCCCCCCATCCCTTCCCCGGCGCACTTTCACCGTTCGCCGGCCGCCACCGCCTGAGCGCGGGAGAAACGCCCCCCGTCTGCGCTCCGGCAGCACCATAGGGCTGTTGCAAGTTTTTCTGTCCTGTGGCATGGTATTTGTAACAAAAAATCAGGTTCTAAAAAGGGATACCGGCTCTCTATGGCATTGGAACTTCGTCAGCAGATCAAGCTTTCGCAGCAACTGCGCATGACGCCCCAACTGCAACAGGCCATCAAGCTGTTGCAGCTTTCCCGTGTGGAACTGCTGGAGACCGTCCAGCAGGAACTGATGGAAAATCCCTTTCTGGAAGAGAGCGAAAATATCCCGCTGACGGACGGTCAGGCCCCGGAGGAGACCCGTGCCTCCCGCGAGGAGGATGCCGCCTACGATGCGGATCTGTCCCGCAATGCCGACTGGGAGGACTACCTCGGCGAATTCGCCAGCACCCCCCGCCTCGTCCAGCCCCGGGAACATGAGCTCCCGGAAGAGCTCTCCCCGCTGGAAGCCCGCTACGCCGCCAAGCCCTCGCTGGAAAGCCACCTCATGTGGCAGTTGCGCCTTTCCACGCTGGATGACCGCCAGAAGGAGATCGGCGAGGCCATCATCGGCAATCTTTCCTCCTCCGGCTACCTTCGGGCCAGCGTGCAGGAGGTGACGGAGCTGACGGGCGCCACGCCGGAGGAAGTGGAGGCCGTGCTTGACCGCATCCATTTCTTCGACCCCGTGGGCGTCGCCGCCCGTGATGCCCGGGAATGCCTGCTCATCCAGCTGCGTAACCTGAACTATGACCGGGACCCCATCCTCAAGGAGCTGGTGGAATACCACCTGGAAGATCTGGAAGCCCATCGCTACAAGCCGCTTTTGCGCAAGTTCCGGCTGGATATGGACACCCTGGGCGAATATCTGGACATCATCCAGAGCCTCGACCCCCTGCCGGGCGCCAGCTTCGGCGGCGGCGAGCCCGCGTATGTGAGCCCGGACGTCTACGTCTACAAGGTAGGGGACGATTTCGTCATCCTCCTCAATGAAGACGGCCTGCCGCAGCTCCAGTTGTCCGAGCTTGCCCGGGAAGGCGTGGACTGCGACAGCAGCGCCGACAAGGAATACTGCGCCGACAAGATCCGCTCGGCCTCCTGGCTCATCAAGAGCCTGTACCAGCGCCAGCGCACCCTCTACAAGGTCATGGAAAGCATCGTGCGGCATCAGCGCCCCTTCTTCGAGCACGGCATCACTCACCTTGCGCCGCTCATCCTCAAGGATATCGCCGACGACATCGGCATGCACGAATCCACGGTCAGCCGCATCACCACCAACAAGTACGCCGCCACGCCGCACGGCATCTTCGAGCTGAAATTCTTTTTCAACAGCGGGCTGGAGCTGGATGACGGCAGCCAGGTCGGCTCCGAAAGCGTCAAGGCGCTCATCAAGAAATTCATTTCGGAAGAGGATCCGCGTTCCCCCCTCAGCGACGAGCGCCTCGGCGAGATGCTCAAGGAGCATCTCAAGGTCACCATAGCCCGACGCACCGTCGCCAAGTACCGCACGGCTCTGGACATCCCCTCGTCCTCAAAGCGCAGGGAACACTTCTAACCCACAACCGGAGGCCATATGAACATTTCCTTTGCCTTCAAGAACTTTGACGCGTCCGATCATCTCAAGAAGTATGCCCGCCGCCGCATGGAAAAGCTGGGGCGCTTCTTCGGCAAGTCCTCCGGGCTGGAAGTGGCCGTGGTGCTGACCGTGGACAAGTTCCGGCATCGCTGTGAAGTGACCGTTTCCGGCGAAGGGCTGCACATCAACGCCTCGGAGCAGACCTCCGACATGTATGCCGCCATCGACCTTGTGACGGACAAGGTGGAAGCCCAGATCAAGAAGCAGGTCTCCCGCGTCAAGGAACAGCGCCGCAAGGCTCGCAATGCGGATGTGGACGTCTTCACCTACAACCTCGAGGCGCAGGCCGAAGAAGAGGCCGCCACCGATGTGGTGGGCACGGATCGCTTCGCCCCCAAGCCGCTCCATCTGGATGAGGCGCTCATGCAGCTCGAGAATGTGGGCGGCGACTTCCTCGTCTTCATCAATGCCGAGACCGCGCGCGTCAATGTGGTCTATCGCCGGCGCAGCAGCGGATTTGCCCTCATCGACCCTGTCCTCTAACCGTCCGTGGGCCCCCGCAAGGGGGCCTTTTCCCCCCCGCAGCGAGCCTTCCCATGCATACGCCCTCCGCCGACGCCAGCACCGCGGCCTCCCGCGTCTCCCCCTCCGTCTGTATCGTCACCGGCCTTTCCGGTGCGGGCAAGAGCACGGCCCTCGGCGTGTTTGAAGATCTGGGCTATTTCACGGTGGACGGGCTGCCCGCCGCGCTGGCCCCGGACATGGCCGCCCTCATGGCGAGCCCCTCCATGAGCCGTTACAAAGGCATGGCGCTGGGCATGGACATCCGGCAGAGCGACTTCCTGGCGGACATCAATATGGCGCTGTCGCAGATGACCGGCGACGGCTACCGGCCCATACTGCTCTTTCTTGAGGCCGCACCGCATGAACTCATGCGCCGCTATGCCACCACACGCCGCCCCCATCCGCTGGAAAGGGAGGGTCTCGGCCTGGAAGAGGCCCTTGCCGTCGAGCGGGAGCGACTCGCTCCCCTGCGCGAGTCGGCGGATCTCGTGGTGGACACCACGCGCTTTTCCATCCACGACCTGCGGCGGGCCATCCAGAAACGCTGGCGCGCCAAGGAAAAACTGCGCTCCATCCGCGTCAACGTCCTCTCCTTCGGCTACAAGTACGGCGTCCCGAGGGAGGCGGACATGGTCTTCGACATGCGCTTTCTGCCCAACCCCTACTTTGAGGCCGCGCTCCGCCCCCTGTCCGGCAAGGACAAGGCCGTGGCGGACTATGTGCTGCACTCGCCGGGCGCACAGGAGTTTTTCCAGAAATTGCGGGATCTGCTGTTTTTCATGCTGCCGCTCATGGAATCCGAGGGCCGCTACCGCGTCAGCATCGCCATCGGCTGCACCGGCGGACGCCACCGCTCGGTCGCCGTGGCCGAAGAGCTGACGCAGGCCCTGCGGCAGGCCGATTATTCGGTCACGCTGGAGCACCGGCATCTTGAACTTGGCTGAAAAAGCTGGCAGGCTGAGGACAGACATTTTTCCCAACAGTCAGAAGGGCAAGGTGAATCATGGCAGACGAACAGAGCAGCCCCGCACAGGTCGGCATCATCGTGGTGGCCCATGCCGATTACGGCTCGGCCATGTTGCGTACGGCGGAATTCATCCTCGGGACCTTGAGCGACTGCACGTCCATCAGCGTGGATATCGCGCAGGAAGTGCCGGAAACCGTCAGACGGCTGGATGACGCCGCCCAGCGCCTCGACAAGGGGGCCGGCGTCATCATCCTGACCGACATGTTCGGCGGCACGCCCACCAACCTCGCACTTTCGCTGCTGGGCAACCACCATGTGGAGGTGGTGACGGGCGTCAACCTGCCCATGCTGCTCAAGGTTTTCAGCAGCCGCTCCAAGAGCCTCGAAGAGCTGGCCGAACTGGCCGGAGAGGCCGGGACGAAGGGCATCGTGGTGGCCGGCAAGATGCTGCGCAACAAGACCCGCGACAAGGCGGACAAGACGGACAAGGCAGGCGCTCAGGCATGACATGGTTTCGGGTGGACAACCGTCTGGTGCATGGACAGGTCATCGAAGGCTGGCTGCCCTATGTCGCCGCCCGCCATCTTGTGGTCGCCAATGACGCCATGGCGCAGGACGACCTGAGGCAACAGATCACCCTGCTCGCCATCCCGCAGAGTGTGGAAACGCATTTCGTCATGCTGGAAGCCCTCGCGGATACCCTGCGATCCTGCGACGATGACGCCCTGGTCCTGTTTGAGGACTGCAAGGACGCCCGGCAGGCCAGCGACGCCGGCGTCGCCATGAAAAGTCTGAATATCGGCAATCTCCACTATGGCCCCGGCAAAAAACAACTTCTGCCACATGTCGCTGTCTCGGAACAGGACAGCGAAGACCTGCGTACCCTGCTGGACCGCCGCGTCCAGCTGGATTTTCGCTGCGTACCGTCAGAGAAGGTGAGGGACTCCATTGAACAGCTTCTTTGATCTGGCGCAACAGGGCATCCCCTACGCTTTTTTTTTGTCCTGCTGGGACTCTTCCGGCATACGCTGACCTTCCGCCTCGTTGACCGGCCGCTGTTTGCGGCCATGCTCATGGGCGTGCTGACCGGCGACTGGCTGCTGGCCCTGCCGCTGGGCATCACGCTTGAGCTGCTCTGGCTGGATGTGGTGCCGCTGGGCAGCGTCGTCCCTCCCCAGGGGGTGCTGAGCTTCCTGCTCATGTTCCCTCTGGCCCGCCATTACGGCTGGTCCGCCCCGGGGCCCTGCTGCTGCCGCTGCTGCTTGCCGTGCTTGCCGCCTACGCCGCCGCCTTTGCCGAACGCAGCCAGCGGATCGTGCTCAACCGCATCATGCCGAGCGTGGAAAGCTTTTCCCGCACAGGGCGCGGCTGTCCGCCGGGCGGGGCCCTGCTGCTCGGCGCCGGGCTGCGCGCCTGCTGGCAATTCGCGCTCTACCTGCTTTGCTTTGCCCTGCTGGCCCTTGTCTTTGAAGGGCTGGACTCCCAGCGTCGCGGCCCGCTCCTGCGCACCATAAACTGGCCCATGATGTACGTCGCCGCCATGCTTGGCGCTGTGCTCTCGCTGCGCGTCCGTAAAGCCTACGGGGTGCTGCTCGCCAGCCTTTGTCTCGCTGCCGTCACGCTGATGCTTGAATACAGCCTCTGACCCGCGCCGCCGGTACGCCGTCATCCCTCCCCTTTCCTCTGCTTGACAGGGAAATGACATTCACCTAATATGTTACTCCGCGCGCTCGTAGCTCAGTTGGATAGAGCGATAGCCTCCTAAGCTGTAGGCCGCAGGTTCGATTCCTGCCGGGCGCACCACATATTTTCAGGCGCTTACTGACGCTCGGTAAGCGCCTTTTTGTTTGGACACATAGCCTTGGGCACATGTGCAATATCCGGCAGGGCTTCCACGGCAGCCCGTTTTTGTCCGTCCATCACGTTGTGAACAGTCACGCAACTTGAGAATTTCCGTCACGCAACCTGAGAACGTAGCTCGACATTTTTTCGTAGATGGCACAGTGATTGCTTAGAGAATGTCCGGCATGGTTTTTGATTTTTTAAAAGCGTGGCAAGCTCGTCTCATGAAACAGACAGACTTTCGTGA
>NZ_CALUYG010000046.1 GCF_944324935.1 uncultured Desulfovibrio sp.
CTTTCTCAAAAAGTATATCCCATGAAATACCGACTTATCACGTTTTTCTATCTCCACTTATCACGACGTTGTTCACGACAACATGCCACAGCACGCAGTGAGCGGCGCATCCGCGGAAGGAGGACGGATGCGTCGCTCGTGTGCGATGGCTGCACAGGGAGGAAAGTGGGGGCGGGGGATGTGGCGCGGCGGGGCCGGGGGAGACCCCGCCGGGCGTCAGGGCTAGAAGGTATAGGCGAGGATGAGCTGGGCTTTCCAGGCATCCTGCTTGCGGAAGCTCTGCTGGTTGTAGGAGCTGTGCTTCCAGGTATCGCGGTCGATCATGTTGACGATGTAGCCCAGTTCAAGGTTGGCTTCCAGGTTTTCGTAGATCTGGTAGCTGTTGACGAGGTTGAATTCCAGGAGGCCGTCGTTGGTGGTGAGGTAGGGGCCGTCCTGATTGTACGCGCCGCTGTTCCAGGCATAGGAGGAGTTCATGTACTTGGTCATGGAGGGGCTGTTGGTGCCGCCCCAGTAGGCCACGCGGAAGGTGTGCTTGAGGTCTTCCACGAAGCTCATGTCGGCAAGTTGCAGGCCGATGCCCCAGGTGCCGGCATAGGTGAGGTTCATGTCGTAGCCGCCGTTGCTGAGCGTGCCCCAGGCCAGGTTGCCGTCGCCGATGAAGGAGGTGAAGTTGCCCGCGCCGGCGATGGAGGGCAGGCGTTCGGAGCCGTTCTTCACGTTGCCGTCGTCGCCGGAGGCGTACCAGCCGAAGATGCCGGGCGTGCCCCAGTCCATTTTGTATTCCACAAGGGCCTTGATGAGCCAGCCCTGACGCTGGGTGCTGCCGCGGCGGGGATCGACGCCGCGCTTGAGCACATCATACCGGCCCAAGGCTTCCACATAGCCGTAGTTGATGTCCAGCTCGATGTTCAGCGGATCCCAGAGGGTGAGGGCGATGGGCAGACCGGCCCAGAACATGGTTCCGTAGGCTTTGGAGGTCTTGCCGAGGACGAGGCCGTCATACTCGGGGTAATAGCCCGGCAGGGTATAGTCCAGCGCGCCGTCGGACGTCTCGACGCCGCCCTCGTTGAAGCGGGCGTTCTTGCCCTGGAAGCCCAGCATGGCCCAGGGGGTCAGACTCACGCCGTCAAAGTTCAGGGGCAGCATGAGGGCAAAGAGATCCATGTTGTCCAGATAGTTGCTGTACCCGTCGCCGTAGGGCTGGCCGTCGGCGTTGAAGCCGTCGTAATTGTCGTTGAGCGGGCGCATCCAGAGGGCGGTCAGGCCCACGTTCTCGTTGAACTGGTAGGAGGCCGCCACGGCCGCGGCATCCCCGTCCATGATGGCCGAGCCGCCCGCCACGTTGGGCAGGGTGATGGCCTGCAGGCCCATACGCAGGCGCAAGTCGGTGTTGGGGACCAGCCAGTCAAGATAGGCGTTCTTCACCTTGATGACGCTGGTGCCGTCCGCGCCAAGGGCCGCGCCTTCGCCGCTCCGGCCCCAGAACTGATCGCCGATCTCGAAGAAGACCGTACCGGAGAGGGATTCCGAAGCCACGGCATCCAGTTGCAGACGGAAGCGCTGGGCGGCGTTGAAAATATCGTCGCTATCCGCGCGCCTCCGCTGCTGGCCCACGTCGCGGGTGGATTCGAGCAGGGAACCGTCGCCCGCGCCGAAGCCCACCAGCCATTCGCCCGAGGCCTTGAAATCAATGGCCCGCGCGCCCGAGGCCGCGCCCAAAAGCATGCCGGCAGCCAGCGCCAGCGTCAGAATGCGTTTCATGTCAGTTCTCCTTTTCCTGAACAGGGGTTGTGGGTCAGTGGTGTCGGGCCGTTGCGCTCGTCCCGTGCGCGGTGCCGGCCTCTCTTGCCGCATTGCGTGCCCTTGCGCGGGCTTTTTTGTGGGCGCACTTGCAGTCCGGGCAGGTCCCCCGGCATACATGCTTGGCGTTTTCGGGCATGATAAGCACCTTGTTGCCGTCCACGGCCAGATCGAAGCCCAGCCGTCCCTTGAAGGCGATGCGCTGCATGCTCACCCGGCTTTGCGGCAGGGCGGCGCGCAGGCTGTCGGCGGCCTCGTGGTCAAGGTGCGTCACCTGGCGCACGTCAATGAAAAATCTTTTGCAGGCATCCCCGTGGCTGGACAAAAGATGCAGGATGCCTTCCGCCTGCGCTTTGCCCAGCGTCTGTCCGACGTCGATGTGCAGATTGCTGGCGCTTTCCCGGCAGGCGAGGACGGCGGTCGTCTTCATGGCTGACTCCTTGCTGATGTTGCCGGCAGCGGGGAAACGGCTGCCGGAAAGGACATCGGGCCGGAGCGTGGGAAGGGCGTCGGACTGGCTGTATCATGGGGTTCCTCTGGGTCGTCGTGTCAGGATGGCCGCGGGCCGAAGCGCCGTCGCTCACGATACCCTGGCTTGCCCCGGGGGGGAAGCGGCGGCGTGTAACGAGTTGTACGGTGAACGAGCGTGCTTGTCAATGGAAATGAAAATAATTTTCAATTTATATCGTGGGAGACGATGGCAAAGGGTTTGACGCCGCACAGGGCATGCGCTACAGGCGGGGGACGCAACATCGCCGCCGGCGGGGCCCGGAGCAGGGGAGGGCAGATGACACACGTTCGCAACGGCCGGTAGTATGCCCTGCAGCTCATGCGCTATACCAACCGGCGGCTCATGCGCCGGGCCCGGGCCATCGCCACGGGCCGGCATCATCCTGTCCTGCGGCATCACCGACCCTGGTCCCGGCATTGAGGCGAAGCGCGGGCCTTGCCATATCACCGGGGCAGACAGGCAAAGGAGTGGGGCCGCGCCGCCGCTGGCTCAGGCCTGTTACGCGTTTCGCTATGTATCCGGGGGAAGGGAAACCCCTCGCTTTGCTGTCGATGCCCGGCAGGCGACGGGGCGGCCATCCCGGAAGGATGACCGCCCCGTGTGTCGTTCAGATGGTGTGCGGGATGGCTCAGTACGGCATGCCCAGATGGGTCGCGGTGTGGACAGTGGCGCTGAAGAAGGTCACCCGGACGAGCAGTGCGCCGCAGAACAGCAGGACGCCCTGAGCCGGAGCGGCCGTACGCCGGACGAGGGAGAGCACGAGGGCCGCCGCGGTCAGGACGAGCCCGGCCCAGAAGCCCGCCGACTGCCGCCAGAGAGCGGCGGTCTCCTGCATGACGGCGCTGCCCGAAGCCCAGAGGCAGGGGACGATGAGCAGCACCACGAGGAGCAGACAGATGGTCAGACGTTGCGGGCCGGGAGTCTCCGCCCCGAAGGCCGTGCCCAGCGTCAGCGCTGTCAGGGCAAAGAGCAGCAGCGGGAAGCCGTTGCTGACGGCCGGCAGGGATACGGGCGCGTAGGTGAAGCCCTGCACCACCAGTGCCGCCAGCCCGGCAAGGGCGGCGGGCAGGGCGGTGACGGCCCGCCCGGGCCGCAGGGCGGCCAGCAGGAGCAGGAGCACGAAGAGGCCGAAGACGAGGCCCTCGCGGCTCAGCCAGGAATGGCCGAGGCCGTTCAGGGCGGTCACGGCCCGCAGGGGAGCGCCGAGGTGGAAGAGAGAGGCCACCAGCCCGGCCAGAGTGGCGACGAGCGCCGCCAGCCAGAGCCTGCGCGGGACGGCCGCGCCGCCGAAGCAGGTTTTCCAGGCGGCCGCCAGGGCAAGCCCGATGCCGAGTTGGGTCAGCACCGTAAAGAAGACGAGCGGGAATTCGTAGGTCATGGGATCACCCCCTGAGCACGCGGGGCATCCGGGGCAGGATGAACCGGGTGGACGGATTGAGCCGGGGCATGGCCGGGTAGCCGGCCGGGTACTGCACGGCATTGGCATTGTCGAACGTATCCAGGTCGATGAGGGTCAGCGCGCCGGTGGGGCAGGCCTGCACGCAGGCCGGTGTCAGGCCGGCATCCAGCCGCTCGTGGCAGAGGCTGCATTTTTCGGCATGCTTTTCGACCTTGTTGAAGCGCGGCGCGCCGTAGGGACAGGAGCGGATGCAGTTGGTGCAGCCGATGCAGGTCTCCTGGTGGTGCACCACGATGCCGTCCGGCCGCTTGGTATAGGAGCCGGCAGGGCAGGCGGCCAGACAGGCCGGATCGTCGCAATGGTTGCAGGCCAGCGAGAGGAAGGCCCTGTCCCTGTGGGGGTAGATGCGTTCATCCAGGGGGTAGACCTGCCGCCAGACCATGTCGGGCGCGAGCTGGTTGAAGTTCTTGCAGGCCATGCCGCAGCCGCGGCAGCCGATGCACTTGTCCATATCCATCAGAAAGGCGTAGCGCGTGCTCATGCCCTGCCTCCGTCAGCGGGGGCGATGTCCACGAACTGGTCATGGATGGCCACGCCGGGCGCGCCCGTCTTCATGGCGCCCATGTCGGCCGCGCAATCGTCCACCACGTTTTGTACATTGTAATTCAGCTTGCGGAACCACGCCTCGTACATGACCACGCAGTCCTCGGCCACATTGCCGCTGAGGCGGGCACGGACGCGGACCTCGCCGATGCGGTTGAAAACGCGCACCATGTCGCCGTCGGCAATGCCCTTTTTGCGGGCGGACGCGGGGTGGATGTAGACAAAGGGTTCCGGGTAATACGCTTCCATCCAGTCCAGATTGACGAACTGCGAATGCAGACCGAACTGAATGTGCGGGGTCATAAGACGGAAGGGCGCGTCGGGGCGGCGGCCCTCCACATATTCCGGCAGGGCGGTGAAACCGTTCCTGGCGCAGAGGGCGGAGGAAAACTCGTACTTGCCGGACGGCGTCTTGAACGTCCGGTCATGCCACGAGGCCGAGGAGGCGAGACGGGCCTTGGCCGGGCCCTTGCGCAGCTCCTCCCAGCTCGAGATGCCGAAAAGATCGTAAATGCCCTTGTTGCATTCCTTGATCATCCATTCCTTGCCGTCCACCTCCTGCGGGAAGGTGCAGGAGCCGGGCTCCCTGGCGTTCATGGCGCGGGAGAGCAGGGCCGCAATCTCGATGTTGGACTTGGCCTCGTGCATGGGCTTGATGGCCTGCTCGTTGAGCGAGAGCCAGTAATGCCAGTAGGAGGCGTTGATGGTCCACTCCTCGAAAAGGGTGGTCACCGGCAGGACGATGTCCGAATGGCGCACGGTCTCGGTGAAGAACTGCTCCACGGAGACGACCATCTCCAGCTTGGCGAAGGCCTTTTCCAGCTTGTTACGGTCGAAGTCCTGCGCAAAGGGATTCTTGCAGGCTATCCAGAGCATCCGCAGTTCAGGGTCCCTGGCGTCCAGGATCTCCTGCGCGGTCTTGTTGATGTTCAGCGTACGGTCGCTGTAGGTCGCGGCCTCGCCGCCGGCAAAGTCGAACTCGCCCTTGGGGCCGGAGGCGCCGCGTACGCCCACGGAACCGGCGGGCTGCTTCTGGATCATGGCGTGGTAGTTGAATCCCCACGTCTGCAGATGCCCGTAGCGGGCCCCGCCGCCTTCCACGCCGATATTGCCGCTCATGGCCACAAAGGCATCGATGGCCCGGACCATGGAGCCGCCGTTGGTATGGCGCTGCATGCCGTAGCCGATCCAGACGGTGGCGGGTTTGGCGGCGGCAAACTCTTCCGTGGCGGCGCGGATGGCGTCCGCCGGGATGCCGGAGGTCTTCGCCGCCCACTCCACGGTGACGTTCGTTTTCAGGTAGGCGGCAAAGTCCTCATAGCCGACGGCGGCATTCTGCACGAAATCCCTGTCCACCAGACCGGCGTCCAGCAGATGGCGGGCCATGCCCAGCGCCAGAGCCCCGTCCGTGCCGGGGCGCACCTGCCAGAATTCGTCGGCCTTGGCCGCCGTCTGGGTGAAGATGGGGTCGATGACGAGGATCCTGGCTCCGCGTTCGCGCGCGGCGTAGAGATACTTCATGGAATGCATGGAGCACCAGGCCGGATTGGCTCCCCAGACGATGATATAGCGGGCCTTGACCAGATCTTCCGGGTCGTTGCACCACATGTCGCCGAGGTCGTAGTTCTGGGCGTCGATGCCGGCCGGCCAGCAGGGGGTCCCCACAAAGCGGGTGGTGTAGCCGAGGGAGGACATCATGCCTTCCACACCGTAGTTGGTGATGCCGAAATTGCCGGAATACTTGGTCAGGCCCAGGCCGAGCAGGTTGCCGTCGCGCTTCTTGATCTCCAGGATCTTGTCGGCGATGCGGCTCATGGCCTCATCCCAGCTGATGCGCCGCCAGTTGCCGGAGCCCCGTCCCTCCTGCAGCATGGGATATTTGATGCGATCCGGGCTGTAGATGCGGCGGGGGTAGGTGTAGCCCTTCACGCAGAGCCCGCCGTTGGTGAAGGTGGATTCCGGCGCGCCTTCCACGAACTGCACCACGCCGTCACGGACGTAGGTCTTGATGCTGCAGGTATCGTAGCAGTTGCGCGGACAGGCGTTGCGAAAGACCTCATAAGCCGAGGGATCGAAGGGGGCGGCCTCGGCCGGATGCGGCCGGAGCAGACTGCCGGGGCCGGACCCCAGCACGCCCGCCGCGCCGGCGGCCAGCAGGCCCTTGAGAAAGCCGCGGCGGCCGGCGAGATGTTCATGCGTTTTCATAAAGACTCCTTTGCAGACTTGCGGCACGCCAGGCGTCGAGCGCGTCCAGCACGGCCAGCAGCTCAGGCGGCGGGCCGGCCCGCCGCGCCCGCTGGAGAAAGACGGGCAGCCAGCGGCCCAGATGTTCCTCGCAAAGCCATTGCAGGGCGTCACGGGCGGCGGGGCGCGTGGTCTCATCATCCAGCAGGAGGGTCAGGGCATGCCAGGCTTCCAGCTCGTAGGGCAGAAAGTCGTCCGGCTGCCCGCCGTGCGGCGCGGCGAGGCCCAGACTGTGCAGCAGGGCGCGCATGTCCAGCGTGCTCGGGCCCATGTGCAGGGGATCGTCATCCAGATAGATGGACGCGTACGGGGGGGCGGGCAGCGCCTCAGGGCCCACGAAGAGCCGGTTGAAGGCATATTCCAGCCGTGCGGCGTCGCTGTCGTCCAGCCGGGAAGGGGAAAAGCCCTCCGGCATATGGGCGGCAAGGGCGTCATGGGCCGCGCGCATCTCCTCCCGCGTGGCGGCGGCGAAGAAATCACGCAGCAGCTGCGCCGTACGGCGCAGGGACATCATCTGTTCCGACATGGGACCTCCGGTATGACAGGCGGGGAACCGTCGTTCCACCGCCAGTCTGCCCCGGCGGCGCAGGCGATGCCAGTGAGATTGTTCGGTGAGGTATCGGGTAGACGCATCTACCCGATCAGAGAGGAGAGAGGGGAGGGGCGGGTAAGCCTATTCGCTGTCTGTTTGGGGGGAAGGGGAACCCCTCGCTCTGCTGTCGATGTCCGTAAGGCTCCTTCGTCGCCTGGGGCCTGCGAGTACAAATTTTACAAATAATTTCTCTAAATAAGACGAATACGTCGTACACGCTCCGTTTGTCTTTGGGGCGGGGCTGTCTCATGCCCCTGAGTCTTCCCCGGTAAAAGCGCGCTGGGGAGGGGATAGGGGGCTTGGGGGGAAGGGGAACCCCTTCCGCGCCGGCGGAGGGGTTCCCCTTCCCCCCAAACAAAAGCAGATAGCCTCGCAGGCCCTACGCCGTTTCGCCGCCATTGCGGAGCAGATGGACGGCAAGCTGGGTATCGTGGCCGCGCAGGCCGAGCTTGCGCCGGATGCTGCGGCGATGCGTCTGCACGGTCTCCGGCGAGATGTTGAGGAGCCCGGCGATCTCCTTGGAGCTGTGGCCCGCCCGCACGAGGCGGCAGACTTTCAGCTCCGCCAGGGTCAGCCGGTTCAGGCCGGCCTGGGGCCGTCCGTCGTCGCTGTCGGCAAGGCTGGAGCGCAGGCTGTCGCGCACGAGCCGGATCAGGGAGGCGCGCGCGGCGGCATCCGGCTCCTTGCCGATCTGTTCAAGAGCGGGCAGCAGCACGCGGCGGATATGGGAGGAAAGCTCGTCGCGGCGGCTGTCCCGCTCGGCATGGATGGTGGAGAGCACCGTGCGGAGCGTGATGTCCAGCTCTTCCAGGCGGCGCTTTTCCTCCAGCAGGGCGGCGGCATGGCGGCCGATGGCCTCCTCCATCATTTCCCGTTGCAGGACCTGCGGCGTGATGTTGGTGAGCAGGACGAGATATTTCCCCGGCGCTGGCAAGGCTCACGCCGCCCAGCGAGGCGATGGACAGGCGGAAGAACAGGCCGTCCCCGAAGGGGCTGACTTCCACCGTCTGGCCGATGGGGTAGTAGCGGAAGAATTCTTCCGGGCTTTCGCCCTCCAGGCGCAGGGCCTCCCAGACGGGCTTGCCCTCGATGCCTTCCCCGGCGTATTGACGCAGGGAACGGTTGGCGGTGGCGATGCGGCAGCGCTCGTCCATGACCAGCACGCCGTCGGAAGTGGTGTTGAAGATGTTTTCAAAGCGGCATTTTTCCAGCGTGAGCAGGCGCAACAGATCATCCTGTGGGGAGCCGGCCGCCGCGGGGGCGGGCTGCTGGACGCTGGTCATCTCCAGCAGACCGGCGTCCGTCCAGAGCACTTCAAAGGCGTGGGCATGCAGGCGCAGGAACTCCGTTGCCGCCGGGATATGATCCGCGGGGATGCCGGAACAGAGCCGCGGCAGCAGGGCCAGCGCATCCTCAAGCGCCATGATGAAGGTCTTGAAGCAGCCGAGGTACATGCCTGCGCTGACGCCGCGCCGGCAGTGCCGCACCCCGGCTTGCAGGAGGGCGTCGGCCCAGCCGTCGGCATTCTCGCGCAGGGTTTCGAAGGTGGTGGGCCGCTCCGCGCCGGCATGCCGCAGCACAGGTTCCAGGAAGGACCGGCAGGCGGCCACGCAATCATCGCGCCGGGCCGTGGTGAAGGACAGATACCCCGCCGCCTGCATGCGCAGGGTCCAGAGCTCCAGAAAGCTTTCCATGCAGACGTCGAAGCGGGCAAGCACGGCCGCGGCCTTCCGGCGGGCCGGGAGCGACGGCGCGAAAAGGCCGGAAAAGACTTCGGACGGCGGAAGAGAGCGGCGACGGGCGGAAGATGCCTGCGGCATGGCTGATGTCCCCGAAAAAAACTGTGCGGCCGGACAGGTCCGGGAGGTTGACGATGACGTGTGTGACGATGCTCTTGTGCTTGTTTCTTCTTTTTCCCTGGCCTGTCAAGGCCGCGGAGGCCGTCGGAGGGCGGCCCCCGTCCGCCGGAGAGGCGTCCGGCAGCCTTGCGCGGGGGACGCGGGCCTGTCTGCCCGCCGAGGCCCGTTGCGGGGAAACCGTGCAGCTCACGGCGGATCAGCCGCCTTTGCCCGGCGGTACGGCCTTTGCCGGCGTGCAGATACGCTGGACGCAGCGGCCGGACGGCAGGGAGCCGGATGTCCTGCCCGGCTTCCCGAAGAGCGACATCCGTTTCCATGTGCCCGGGCGCTATGTCTGCACGGTCGCCGTGGGCTACGTCAGCAAGGGGACCTGTGCCGGGGCCGTCTGGCATGAGCGCGGCACGCACACGCTGGAGATCCGCGTGCTGCCCGCCATCGCTCCTGCGGAGACGCCTTCCCGCTAGGCGCAGAGTGCCAGCACATGCTGGTCATCCTCCGCGCAGGCATGCGGCTGGAGGGTGAGGACATGCCGCATGACTGCGTGCCGCAGGACGCGGCCTGCAGATCGTTTTTCAGCGATTCCGCTATGATGTCTTCGCTCTTGCGGGATGGTGCGGCGGAAAGCTTCGTGGCCGGCGGGGCGTTGCGGCGCTCGCGTGAAGGTGGGCGGATGCCTGCCGCCGGGCTTCCCTCTGGTCATCCGCAACGGCGGCCCCGTTGGACGGTCGTGCATGTGCGGCAGGGCTGCCGCCGCTCAGCGGCCAGCTGGCGGCCGGGCACGCTGTTTCCCGCTGGATGAGGGGGGTGCCCCCAAGGCCCGCCCCGCCGCCAGCCGGATCGCCTCTTGCGTGGAATTCGTGGAAGGGCTGCCGGCGTGCGGCGGATGCTGGTCGGGGGTTGCCTTTTCCCTGGTCTGAGCGGGCGGCATCGCTCCCCGCATGCCGGGCTCAGCGTTTCTGTTGCAGACGGTCGCGCAGGACGATGGCGGCAAGGTTCATGCCCAGCACCAGCAGGATGAGCACAAGCCCCGTCCCGTATTGCAGGGGGCGGGTCTTTTCGATGTCCGTTCCGGCGGTGGCCAGCACATACATATGGTAGGGCAGGGCCATGACGGCGCTGAACAGGGAATCCGGCGACTTGGGCGTGGAAAAGACGGCGGCCGTGAACATGATGGCCGCGGTCTCGCCGGCGGCGCGGGCCACGCCGAGGATGGCCCCGGTGAGCATGCCGGGCAGGGCGCAGGGCAGCACCACGCGCAAAATGGTCTGGTAGCGGGCCGCGCCCAGCGCCAGCGAGGCTTCGCGGTAGGTGGCGGGCACGGCGCGCAGGGCCTCTTCCGCAGTATTGATGATGACCGGCAGAGTGAGCACGGCCAGCGTCAGCACGCCGGAGAGGATGCAGACCCCGAAGCCGCAGAAGGTCACGAAGAAGGACAGGCCGAACAGACCGAAGACCACGGACGGCACCCCGGCAAGATTGTTGACGCCCAGCCGCACATAGCCCGCCAGACGGGATCTGGCGGCGTACTCGTGCAGATAGACGGCGCTCAGCACCCCCAGCGGAAAGGCCAGCAGCAGCGCGCCCAGCGAAAGGATGGCCGTCCCGATGATACAGGGCAGGATGCCGCCCTCGGTCATCATCTTGCGGGGCGGCTCGCTGAGGAATTCCCAGGACAGGGCGGGCAGGCCCTGCGCCAGCAGAAAGACGCAGATCCCGACCAGCACCAGCACGTTGCACGCGGCGATGAGGCGCAACAGGCCGAACATGGCTTTTTCCGTCAGCAGACGGCGCGAGGCGGACGAGGGAACGGTGTCGGATGGAGCGGAAAGCGGGGTGGACATGGTGTCTCCTGTCGTATTTTTCTGGGAGGGTGGCGCGAATACGGGCAAACGGGTATCCGTTCCAGGGTCTGTTAACGCTATTCGCTGCTTGTTTGGGGGGAAGGGGGCCCCTCGCTCTGCTGTCGATGCCTGTAAGGCCTTACGGCCTGACAGGCACGGCCCTGAGGGCCGCCTTTCGGTCGCCGCCAGCGCGGGAGGGCCCAGCCTTTTCGCAGCGAAGCGAGAAAAGGCGTTCTCGTAATCCTTCCCCCCAAGCTCCCCATCCCTTCCCCAGCGCGCTTTTATCAGGGGAAAAGCAGGGACGAGAGGCGTATTGCCCGTCAGGGCAGGCGGAATATGTACATCTGACTTTCTGTATATAGTGAAATAATTAGTAAAATTTGTGTTAACAGACCCTAGAGGCTGGAGCTGCCCGCCTGCCGGTGCTTCTCGGCGATGCGGGAGGCGATGAGGTTGAAGGCCAGCGTCAGGAAGAACAGCACGATGCCGATGGCGAACAGGGCGTGATAGTGATCGCTGCGGAAGGGGGCTTCGGCCATTTCCGCGGCGATGGAAGCGGGCATGGGGCGTACCGGATCGAGCAGGGAAGTGGGGATGATGCCCGCGCCCCCGGCGGCCATGAGCACGACCATCGTTTCCCCGATGGCCCGCGACATGCCCAGCATGACCGCCGTCCCGATGCCGGACAGGGCGGCGGGCACGGTCACGCGGCAGATGGTCTGCCAGCGGGTCGCGCCCAGCGCCAGCGAGGCTTCCCGCAGGGTGCGCGGCACGGCGTGCAGGGCGTCTTCGGAAACGGAGCAGATGGTGGGCACGCTCATAATGGCCAGCACCAGCGCGGCATTGAGCAGATTGAGGCCCGTGGCCGCGCCCAGCACGTCCTGGAGGAAGGGGGCCAGCACCACCATGCCCAGAAAGCCCAGCACCACCGAGGGCAGGGCGGCCAGCAGCTCCACGAAAGGCTTGATGAGGCGTCGCACGGCGGCGGGGGCCACCTCGTTGAGATAGACCGCCGTCAGCACGCCCAGCGGCACGGCCAGCAGGGAAGAGAGCGCCGTGACCGCCAGCGAGGCCGCGATGAGCGGCAGGATGCCGAAGAGGCCGGGATCTTCCGTGGGATACCAGAGCGAGCCGAACAGAAAGTCCGTCAGCGGATAATGGGCAAAGAGCGGCAGCCCTTCCATGAAGAGGAAGAGCACGATGCCCGCGAGGGCCAGCAGGGAACTGCCGGCCACCACGGCCACCGTGCCGCGAAAAAGGCTTTCCTTGGTGCGAATGTGCATACAGACTCCGGTACTTCGCGAGGCGTCGGCGTGAAGGGTTGGCCCTGATAAAAGCGCGCTGGGGGAAGGATGGGGGCATGGGGGGAAGGGATCCCCCTCCCGCGCCAGGCGAGGGGGTTCCCTTCCCCCCAATACTGACAGTTCCTACTGCTTCAGCGGCACATAGCCCACGGCGAGCACGTCCTTCTGTCCCTTGTCGGGGGCCAGCAGGTGGTCCACGAGCTGCTTCACGCCGCCGGCGGGCGCGCCGTTGGTGACGATGTAGAGCTCGCGGGCAATGGGCCACTGCTTGCTGAGCGCGGTCTCGGGCGTGGCCTTGACGTCATTGACCATGAGGTCCTTGACGGACTTGTCCAGATAGCCCAGCCCGATGTAGCCGATGGCCTGGGGATTCTTGGACACGGCCTGCACCACGGCCCCGTTGGAGGCCTGCATGAGCGCGGCCGGGAAGACGCGGGTCTTGCCCATGACCAGCTCCTGCCAGCATTCAAAGGTGCCGGAGGAGGTGTCGCGGCTGATGACCACGATCTTGCCGTCCTTGCCGCCGAGCTCCTTCCAGTTGGTGATCTTGCCCGCGTAGATGTCGGCAAGCTGGGCCGTGCTGAGGTCGTTCACCGGGTTGTCGGGATGCACCACCGGCACGATGGCGTCCACGGCGATGGCCGTGGTGACGGGGTCGACGCCGTTTTTCCTGGCGGCGGCCATCTCCTTGTCCTTCACATGGCGGGAACTCATGGCCACGTCGCACTGTTTTTCCAGCAGGGCCTTGATGCCGTTGCCGGAACCGCCGCCGGAAATGGTCAGATGCATGTCGGGATGAGCCGCCATGAAGGACTCGCCGGCCTTCTGCATGACGGGCAGGACGGTGGTGGAACCGTTGATGGTGATGTCCTGCGCTTTGGCAGGCGCGGCAAGGCAGCAGACGGCGGCCACAGCGGCCAGGATCTTACCGAACGACATGAGTTTTTCTCCTTTTGCTCCATGATGGTCCGCGCGGGGAACATCCCCGTGCGCCGGCTTCTTCTCGCCTGTCCGTGTTACAAAATGGCGTCACGCCGGCGACGCTTGGGCGACAATGTGGTATTTTCAGCTAGTTTATTGAATTTAAATGAAAAAAGAGATAAGTGGCACTCCGCCGCTTGTCACGGGATTGTAACCGTGCCATCACGATTATGGCGCAATGCCGCGCTTAACTGTCGCAACGCAAGGAGGCTGACTGTGGCGACCATTCTTATAGTGGAAGATGAGGCCGATATCCGCGAGCTGGTGCGTTTCCATCTGGAGCGCGAGGGCTACGCCGTGCTGGAGGCCGCCGACGGCCCGGACGGGCTGGAAAAGGCACAGACGCATCTGCCGCAGTGCGTCATCCTGGACGTGATGCTGCCGGGCATGGACGGCTTTGAAGTCTGCCGACGCCTGGCCTCCGGCGAGGCCACGGCCCAGATCCCGGTACTGCTGCTCACGGCCCGCGGCGAAGAGGTGGACCGGGTGGTCGGCCTGAGCCTCGGCGCGGACGATTATGTGGTCAAACCCTTCAGCGTCCGCGAACTCATGCTGCGGGTCAAGGCCATCCTGCGCCGCACCGAGCGGGGCAGCCGCGCGCCCAGCCTCAGCCGCAACGGCATCGTGCTGGACGGGGTGGCCCACTGCGTCAGCGTGGACGGGGAGATGATCAATCTCACGGCGACGGAATTCCGTCTGCTGGAAGACCTCATGCGCCATCCCGGCGCGGTGCGGACCCGCGAGCAATTGCTCAATACGGTCTGGGGCTACAGTTTTGAAGGGTATGCCCGCACGGTGGATACCCATGTGCGCCGCCTGCGCCAGAAGCTGGGCGACAAGGCGGACATGGTGGAGACCGTGCGCGGCGTGGGGTACCGCCTGCATGCCTGACGGGCGCGGGCACGCATAATCTCAACAGGGACTGGCATGATGAGACATCTCTGGTCATCCTTCCGCTTCAGGATATTCTGTGCGGTGCTGGTGGTGGCGCTGGCATCGGGGGTCATCGGCCTGTTTTCCGTGCGGGCCTTCCTGCACGACGAACAGGTGGATGGTTTTCGAAAGAACATGCTGCGCCATACCAGGCTGGCGGCCTGTCTGCTGCAGGAAGCGCCGGATCTGGAGCAGGGCATGCGGCTGGTGGAAAAAAGTCTGGATGACTGGCCGGTGCGCTGCTCGGTATCCGACGCGCACGGGCACATCCTGCTGGAAAGCGCCAGAGGCGTTCGCCCCGAAAGCATGGACAATCACAGCGACCGGCCGGAGATGCGGCAGGCCGCTGCCGAAGGCGCGGGCTTCGCCATCCGGCACAGCGCGACGCTGGGGCTGGACTTCGCCTATGCCGCCGCCGCGCTGGACGACGGCCGCATCCTGCGGCTGGCTCTGCCGCTGCCCGTGCTGGAGGACGCCATCTCCGACCGCATGAGCGCGCTCTTCCAGGTGGCGGCCGTGGCCGCGGTGGTGGCCGTGCTGCTGGCCGTGCTGCTGTCCGGGGCGCTGCGGGCGTCGCTGCGTTCCATGATCGACATGGTGGAGGCCATTTCCCACGGCAACTTCCATCGGCGCCTCTGCCGCCTGCCGGGGCAGGAATTCGCCCCGCTGGTGGAGGCGGTGGACCGCATGGCCACCAATATCGAACGCGAGGTGCGCCACTCCGCCGATCAGGCGGCACAGCTCGAAGCCGTGCTCGACACCATGAGCGACGGGGTGCTGGTGCTCGGCCCGCAAGGGCAGATCCGTCGCTGCAATGCCGCGCTGGTCCGGCTGTTCCCCGTGGTGGGGCGGCAGCTTGGCGCGCAGGTCATCGAGGCCATCCCGCATCCGGCCCTTCAGGCGGCCGTGGACAGTCTGCTGGCCGAAGAGGTGGACGACGAGACGCTGTCGGCCCAGCGCCAGCTCACGCTGGAACTTTCGTCCGGCGTCAGTCTGGCGGTGGTGCTTTCCCGTTCCGGGCTGGCCGAGGACAGGCTCGGGCTGGTGGCTGTCTTCCACGATGTCAGCGCCTTCGTCCGCCTGGAGAAAGTGCGCCGGGATTTCGTGGCCAACGTCTCCCATGAGCTGCGTACGCCGCTCACGGCCATACAAGGCTCGGCTGAGACCCTGCTGGAGCTGGAGGGGACCCCGCAGGAACGCCGTTTTGCGGAGATCATCTATCGCCACGCCTGTTCCCTTTCCCGCATGGTGGACGATCTGCTGCAACTTGCCCGCCTGGATGCCCAGCCCGCGGGGCCGCTTGAGGACGTGGCCGTCTGCCCCGTGCTGGAGCTCGTGCAGGGGCTGTGCCGCAGCCAGATGGACAGACGCGGCCTGCGGCTCGTGGCGCAGGTCCCCGACACCTGTACGGTGCGCGCCAATGCCCGCCTGCTCATGCAGGTGTTTCGGAACCTGGTGGAAAATGCCTCGCGCTACGCCCCCGAGGACAGTGCCATCCGCATCTTTGCCCTGCCGGAAGGGGAGATGTGGCGTTTCCGGGTGGTGGACGACGGCCCCGGCATCCCGGCAGCCGACCAGAACCGCATCTTTGAACGCTTCTATCAGGTGGAGCGACACCGCAGCCAGGGCGGCACCGGGCTGGGGCTGGCCATCTGCAAGCATGCCGTGGAGCAGTGCGGCGGACGCGTGAGCGTGTGCAGTCCCGCCCCTGACGGCAGCACCTCCTTTGAATTCACGCTCCCCCGTGCCGGGAGCGCCGCCCCCGTCACCGATCCCGTCAAGGAAGAAAACGCATGAACCCCAGTCTCTCGGCCCGCCAGGTCAATGTCTTCTATGGCAAACATCATGCGCTGCATGATGTGCATCTGGATTTCTTCACCGGCAAGGTCACGGCCCTCATCGGGCCGTCCGGCTGCGGCAAGTCCACCTTCCTGCGCTGCCTCAACCGCATGAACGATCTTGTGCCCTCGGCGCGGGTGGAGGGCTCCATCCTGCTGGACGGCAAGGACGTGAACACCCCGTCCACCGACGTGGTGGCCCTGCGTCGCCGGGTGGGCATGGTCTTCCAGAAGCCGAACCCCTTCCCCAAGAGCATCTTTGAGAACGTGGCCTACGGCCTGCGGGTCAACGGCCTGTCGGACCGCCGCCTCATCGAGGAAAAGGTGGAAGCCTCCCTCAGGCGGGCCGCTCTCTTCGACGAAGTCAAGGACCGGCTGGGCGACTCGGCGCTTGGCCTCTCCGGCGGGCAGCAGCAGCGCCTGTGCATCGCCCGCGCGCTGGCCGTGGAGCCGGAAGTCCTGCTCATGGACGAACCCGCCAGCGCCCTTGATCCCATAGCCACCCGCAAGCTGGAAGACAGCGTGCAGGAACTCAAGGACGGGCTGACCATCATCATCGTCACCCACAGCATGCAGCAGGCGGCGCGCATCTCCGACGAAACGGCCTTCTTCTACATGGGCCGCCTCATCGAACACGGGACCACCGACGCCATCTTCACCCGTCCGACCCAGAAACAGACCGAGGATTACATCACCGGACGTTTCGGGTAGGGCTTGTTCAGTATTGGTTGCCTATTTGGGGGGAAGGGAACCCCCTTGCGCGCCGGCAAGCGACCGAAAGGCGGCCACAGGCCGTGCCTGTTAGGCGACGAAGGAGCCTTGCAGGCATCGACAGCAGAGCCAGGGGGGCCCTTCCCCCCAAGCCCTCCAACCTTCCCCCAACGCGCTTTCAGAGCATTTTGCCTTTGAAAAAGGCAAAATGCGAGGCGGCAGCACAGCGCCGCCCGGCCCAAAGTGAGCGGAAAAAACGCGTTTTTTCCGCGAAACGACAGGCCGTATGGTTTGAAACGCAGCGCGTTTCAAACGGAAAATGCTCTATTTTGACGGATGGAGCGATGCGGAGGAGCTGCCGCTTTCCCGCGCCGGCAGTCCCCCGGCAGCATGAGAGAGGAAGGGCGGAGAGGGAAGCGGCGCGTTTTTTCAAGGGCCACGCCTTGCAGAGACAGTCATTTTGCGGGTGGGACCGCTTACCGGAAGCCCGCTCTTCAGGAGGATTTTTCCATGAGACATCAGGAACAGTTTCCCGGACAGGCCATTGCCGGCCTGCGTACCCGTCTGCTGGTCATGAGCGCCGCGGTCGGCATTGCGCTCGACGAGAGCTTTCGCGCGCTGGACGAAAAAAGCCCGGCTCGCGCGGCGGCCGTCATCGACGGGGACAACGTCATCGACGATCTGGAAGACGAGATCGATGAGCAGGCCCTCTGCCTGCTGGCCCGCACCCAGCCCGTGGCCCGTGATCTGCGCTTCGTGGTGGGAGCCCTGCGTATGGTCGCCGATCTGGAACGCATCGGCGACGAGGCCGTCAGCATAGCCGAACAGGCCATCCTCCTGCAGGATCTGGGACAGCGGCCCGAGATGCCGGAAGAACTGCGCCGCATGCTTCGCCGTACCCGTGCGGCCTTCGACATGGCCGAGGAGGCCTTTCGCAACCATGACGGCTCGGTGGCCCTGCGCATGCGTGATGAGGATGACGATGCCGTCCAGAGCGAGGTGCTGGTCATCCATCGTCTCATGGAGCGTCTCACCTCCACGGCCGGCAGCGATCCGCACTGGGTCATGCACTACATCCTCGTGGTGCACAGCCTGTCCCGCATCTGGCGGCGGGCCGTCAATGTGGCCGAGCATGTACACTTCATCACTCAGGGGCAGAGTCTCAAGCACGGCGGCGAAACCTGCCGTGACGCCTGAGGCTCCGGCGGGCGCATCCGCCTTTCCTGTTCCTTCCCTCCCGTCCGGGCGGCCGCGTGCCGCCCTTTTTTATTGTCCGTTTCTGCCGACCCGGTACACGTCCGGCCGCGGGACATCGCATGGGGAAAACCTGGCGGTCAGACCGGGAAAGGCAATTCTCTAGAAAAAAACAAGATTTTTTTTTCAGCCCCCTTGACAGGCGCAGAGGCAGGACGACCCTGCCTTGCCAAGGGCGGCAAGAAAAATGGAGAAAAAATGAGAAAAATAGAGAAAATAAAAATAATGATTGTGTATATCTTGTCACAATGTTTTGCGGAAAAAAGTGTGGAAAGCCGTTGTCATGCCGGATTATCAGGTACTTCGCTGACGGAATGGCAAAAGGGCTAAATAAAAAAAGTATTATATTGTAAATAATTACAAAAAAAGACTTGGGGAAGGGAAAAAAAGCCTTTGGGCATATCTGCACATTTTCTTCTCATTGCTCCTGTTTTGGCGCTTCGGGTATAGAAAGCGCATGCAGGAACAATGGCAGAAAATACAAAAAATCCTCGAAAATCTTATGGAGGCCGGCCCGTACAAGGTCTGGGTGGCTCCTGTCCAGGCGACCATCGAGGGGACGACGCTCCGTCTCTCCACGGTGTCCGCCTTTGCCGCCCGCCGGTTGCGCGAACAGTTCGAGCCTCTGATCCGGGAAGCCGCTGCCGCTGTTCTTGAATGCGAACCCGCCGCCCTGACGCTGGAATTTGCCGCCCAGACAGCCGTGGAGACGGCCTCTCCCGCGCCTCTCCCCGTGCAGCCCGGCAGCGAGGGGCAGGCGTCGCCTGTTTCTGCACCGGATACGCCCGCGGCCATGAGCGCCCAACAGGGCACTTTGCCGCTGGGGCTCGCCCCCATGCCCAAGGCCCGCCCGCGTTTTCGCTTCAGCTTCGATGATTTCGTGGTCGGCAGCAGCAATGAGATGGCTGTGGCCGCCGCCCGGGACGTCTGCAAGGCCGACGGCTTCGTGGAGACCCTCTTCGTCAGCTCGGCCCCCGGGCTGGGCAAGACCCATCTGGCGCAGGCCGTGGGATTGAGCCTGCAACAGGACGGCGAGGGCGCCCGGGTGGGCTACCTCACCGCCGAGGAGCTGACCTCCCGTTTCGTCCAGGCCGTGCGCCAGCGTGATGTGGAAAGCTTCCGCGAGCAGATGCACCAGTGGGACGTCCTCCTGCTGGAAGATGTGCACTTCCTGCAGGGCAAGGAAAAGATCCAGGAAATGGTGCTCAATCTGGTCAAGAGCCTGCAAAGCCGCGGCGGCAGGGCCATCTTTACCAGCACCTTCACGCCGCGCGAACTCTCCCGCCTTGACAGTCAGCTCGTGTCACACCTTTCCGCCGGCATCCTGGCCCCGATGGATCGTCCCACGCAGGAGATGCGGCGCGAGATCCTCCAGCGCAAGGCGCGCAGCTTTCAGGTCATGCTGCCCGACGAGGTGGGCGAACTGCTGGCGGGCCGCCTGACCGGAGACATCCGCCAGCTGGAAGCCTGTCTCAACAATCTGGCTTTCAAAGCCCGCCTGCTGCACAAGCGCATCAGCCCGGAAATGGCGCTGGAAGTGCTCCAGCAGTTCGCCGGGGCCGAGACCGTCCCGGACTGGGACGACATCGTGGCGCTCGTCTGCAAGATCTACGGCCTGAGCCTGCGACAGCTTGAGTCCCGCTCCCGCCGTCAGGAGTGCGTCATGGGCCGCAATACCATCTTCTATCTGGCCCGCAAGCACACCGATCTGTCCCTGGCCGAGATCGGGGACCGCCTCAATCGTACCCACTCCTCCGTCATCAAGGGCATCACCAGTCTGGAACGCGAACTCGCCCGCGAAAGCAGCAAAGGCCGCCAGATCGCCCGCGCCCTCGACCTCATCGAACGCAACGCCGGTCTGACCGCCGCCGCGCGTGCCGTGTAGGCGCACCTTTTTGTCGGAAGGTTTTTTGTGGGGGAAAGGGGGACTTTTTGCGGCAGATTGTCAAACGAAAGTTGACACACAGAAGCCCCCGTCTTCCCTCATTTTTTCCACAGTTGTCCTGTCACCGAACTTCTTGCGCGGGCGGTGGTTTATGAAGGCCACCGCCCGCGCTGTCTCGTGCTCCCAAGGCCCCTGAAGTTTCGAGTGCGGGGGAAAAATTGCCGGAGCAGGCCGTTTGTCCGCTCATTGAGCCCCCGCTCTCCGGGGCAGCCGGCGTGGCGGAAAGAGCTTGCCGTACCAAAATGGTGGTCCATCCGCTTGTCATTGAAAAATTCCCTGCCCTGGTCATAGGTAATACTTTTGAAAAACCAGGCGGGAACTCGTGAAAAAAGCTGTTTGATCCCTGCCGCGACAACGGTGCTTGAGCGATCCGCGCTGTACGTCGCCATGAGAAAACCGCTCTTGCGTTCGACAGCTGTAATGCGGCAAGAAAAGCCGTCCGCTTTCCCGCGTTCTTATTTTTTGAGGCACGCCAGTTGGCCCGCCTTTGAGCGGCCTGTGCATCATATCTGCCGTTTTTCTTGGCGTTTCGCCGGACTTCCCTTGAAATGGCCG
>NZ_CALUYG010000047.1 GCF_944324935.1 uncultured Desulfovibrio sp.
CTGGTCAGAGTGTTGGCAACGTTGGTGGCCATTCCGTTGTGATTGATATACATAACATTCCTCCATGAATGTCTGTACAAGAGTGGATAACAGCCTGCGTCCCTGCAGGCGATTGTCCTCTTTATCGGCGGGAAAAAAAGGGGGTTTAGGGAAAAAGATATTTTTTATGCACTTTTTTCGGGACCTGTCAGCCGGGGGAGGCGGGGGATGTCCCGCGTCCCCAATCCCGCGGCAGGGAAAGCTTGTGCAAAAGATCCCATTGCCTGCACCGGGGAAAGAAGGCATATTCAGACGGAAGGGTCCGTCCCCCGCGCCACCGCAGGACCTGTGCGGTGGCCGCCGCGGGGGATCCCCGAGAGCCGCTTCCCCTTTATCCCACCATGCCGGAGAAGCCCCGTGAGCAGCTCATCGTCCCCATCTGTCGGCATCGGTCATGCGCCGCCCGCTTCGCAGGCGACGGCCCCCCGTGGTGCGCTTCTCGTCCTGCTGGGAGCGCTCTGTTTCAGCACTTCGGGCACGGCGCAGGCCTTTGCCCCCGAGGGAGCGACGCCCTATGTCATCGGCGCGCTGCGCATGCAGGTGGCGGCGCTGGCGCTGCTTGTCTGGTGCGCCTGCCGGGGCAGGCTGCCGCGGCCGGCGGACTGGCCCCTGCGCTGGGCGCTCCCGGCGGCGCTGGGGCTGGTGGCCTTCCAGGTCTGTTTCTTCAAGGGGGTCCAGCTGGCGGGCGTGGCCGTGGGCACGGTGGTGGCCATCGGCTTCTCGCCGCTGGTGGCCGCGCTGCTGGCCTGGGCCGTGCTGGGCGAGCGTCCTTCCCTTGTCTGGTATCCCTCCACGGCGCTGGCGCTGGCGGGGCTCGTCTGTCTCAATCTGGGAGAAGGAGGCCCCGCCCACTGGCAGCGGCTCGTCCTGCCGCTGGCGGCCGGCACGGGCTATGCCTGCTATTTTGTCTTCAGCAAGCCGCTGGGCGTCCGTTTCGCGCCGGACAGCGTCATGCTGGTGCTGTGCGGCCTGAGCGGCGTATTGCTGCTGCCCGCGCTGCTGCTCTTTCCCGTGGGCTGGCTGTGCAGCGCGGCGGGGGCGGGCACGGCGCTCTACCTTGGCGTGGTCACCTCGGCGCTGGCCTTCAGCCTCACGACCGCCGGACTGGCGCGCACCCCGGCGGCCACGGCGGCCACGCTGGCCCTGGCCGAACCTCTGGCCGCCGCCTGCTGGGGCATCTTCCTGCTCCATGAAGACGTGACCCTGCTCGACGGCTGCGGCATCGGCCTGCTTGTGGCCGGCGTGGCGCTGCTGGCTCTCGTACGGCCGCGCTCGTCCTGATGCGCGTGGCCGGCAGGCCGCCCACGCCGTCCACCTTCCCTGCGCCCAGACAGGAAGGCCGGAGCGCTTTCATGGGGAAAGCGGCTCCGGCACGGCACGGGATACGGCGGGAGCGCCGCTACATCTGATAGAGGAAGGCGGGGCTCGTGCCCGCCGCCGTGGCGTCCGGGCCAAGCAGCGCCTGCCAGAAGCTTTGCAGGGGCTGCCGCCACCAGGCGTCCTCGCGCGGACGCTGCATCAGCTTACGGTCGGCCGGCACGCCGCATTGCCCGGCCAGCCAGCGCCGGGCATCGCTGACCGTGCCCAGCTCGTCCACCAGCCCCAGACGCAGCGCCTCACGACCGGTGAAGACCTTGCCCGAGGCCAGCTCCGCGACCTTTGCCCGCGGCATGTCGCGCGCCTCGGCGATGATGGCGACGAAGATGTCGTGCATGTCCTTGAGCAGGCCTTCAAAATACTCGCGCTCTTCGCGCGTCAGCGGCCGCAGCATGGAGCCGGCATCCTTGAAGGGACCGGTGGTCAGCGTTTCCTGCCCCACGCCGATCTTGTCCAGCAGCTGGCGGATCTGGGGGATGTCCATGCGCACGCCGATGGAGCCGGTCACCGTGGCGGCATTGGCGAAGATGCGCTTGCCCGCCATGCTGACCATGAGCCCGCCGGAAGCGGCCACGCTGCCCATGGAGACGGCCACGGGCATACGCTTGCCCAGAGCGGCCACCGCCTCATAGAGTTCCTGCGAGGCGGCGGCGCTGCCGCCGGGGGAATCCACCCGCACCAGCAGGCCCTTGACGTCGGGATCGGCGGCCACCTTGCCCAGCCACTCCAGATGGGGGCGCACGTCGTTGATGGGGCCGCGAATCTCCAGCAGGGCAAGGCGTTCCCCGGCAAGGTCGTCCTCATCCAGCAGCAGGGCGAAGACCAGCCCCGCCAGCACCAGCAGGACGATGCCCCAGAAGATCACGGGATGCCGCCGGCGGAAGGGGCGGCGAAAAAGTTCCTTCCAGGCGCTCTCGGGGATGCGTGCCAGCGGGCATTGCGCCTGTCCGGGGCAGGCGGCCGCCGGGGCCGCCTCCGTGCCGGCGCGGCGGGGCTCCTCCTCCAGGGAAAAGTCTTCGCCGGGCAGGGGGATGGGCGGCGGGCCGTCCGGGGCGGAGACGGATGCCGTCCGGCAGGCGGCGTCCGTTCCCGCGTCGTCAATCGGACGATGCGTCGGACGGGGCGTCGCCGCCTCCGTACCGGCGGGGGCGGCATCCCGCGGCAGGAGGACGTCCTGTGCGCCCGGCAGGGCGGTGCTGTGCGGGGCGTTTTCAGGTTCCGACCAGGGTTCGGGCAGGGGCATGGCCTTTTTCATGGAGCTTCCTTTCTGGTTTTCCCGGCGGTCCGGCGCCGCGGAGCGCCGGCCGGAAACGGGATGCGGCTGCCGCCTGTCCCCCTTGGGGACGGCAGCGGAGGATAAGGGAGGGAAAGTCTATCTCTGCAGGGCTTCGGGCCAGCGTTCGGCGGCCATCTCCCGCAGCCTGTATTTCTGGATCTTGCCGCTGGCCGTGAGCGGAAAGCCGGAAACGACGGCCACATACCGCGGGACCTTGTACCAGGCGATCTTGCCCCGGCAGAAGGCCCGCACGTCTTCCGGGGCCAGCTCCTCGCCCGGCTTGGGGATGAGGAAGGCGCCGACCTCTTCGCCGTATTTGCGGCTGGGCACGGCCACCACCTGTACGTCCAGCACGCCCGGCATGCGCAGGAGGAATTCCTCCACTTCACGCGGATAGATGTTCTCGCCGCCGCGGATGATCATATCCTTGATGCGACCGGTCACCCGCACATAGCCGTTTTCGTCCATGACGCCCAGGTCGCCGGAATGCAGCCAGCCGTCGGGGGAGATGGCTTTTGCCGTCTCCTCGGGCATCTTGTAATAGCCCTTCATCACATTGTAACCGCGACAGATGATCTCTCCCACCTGGCCGCGCGGCAGTTCCTCGCAGGTGTCCGGGTCGGCCACGCGTACCTCGATGCCGGGCATGGCGCAGCCCACGGTCTCGCAGCGCAGGGGCAGCGGATCATGGATGTCCGACTGGGTTATCAC
This sequence comes from uncultured Desulfovibrio sp., assembly GCF_944324935.1. Lineage (GTDB taxonomy): Bacteria > Desulfobacterota > Desulfovibrionia > Desulfovibrionales > Desulfovibrionaceae > Desulfovibrio. Next base: position 3,404 of record NZ_CALUYG010000047.1, read on the forward strand.
GGGCGAGCCTTCGGTCAGCCCGTAACAGATGGTGATCTCCTTCATGTTCATCTCGTCCACCACGCGCCGCATGAGCGGCTCCGGGCAGACGGAACCGGCCATGATGCCCGTGCGCAGGCTGGAGACGTCGAAGCGCTTGAACAGCTTGTGCTCGAGCTCCGCCAGGAACATGGTCGGCACGCCATAGAGGGCGGTGCAGCGTTCGCCGTCAACGGCGGCAAGAACCTGCAGGGGATTGTAGGACTCCAGGATGACCATGCAGGCCCCGTGATTGACGCAGGCGGAAACGCCCAGCACGCAGCCGAAGCAGTGGAAGAGCGGCACCGGCAGGCAGACGCGATCCTGCTCGGTGAAGCGCTGATGACGGCCGATCCAGTACCCGTTGAGGCCCACCCCCACATGGGTGAGCATGACCCCCTTGGGAAAGCCCGTGGTGCCGGAGGTATACTGCATATTGATGGCGTCCCAGGGATCGAGGGAGGCCTGTCGCGCCGCGTATGCCGCATCGTCCACCATGACGGACATGGCCATGATCTCCGGCACGGAATACATACCGCGGTATTTTTCCGCCCCCAGGAAGCAGACCCGCTTCAGATGCGGCAGCTCCCGGCAGCGCAGCTCCCCGCGTGACTGCACCCGCAGTTCGGGCGCGATCTTGTAGAGCGTGTCCACATAGTCGTGATCGCGCAGGCTGTCGATGAGGAAGATGTTCTCGCATTCGGACTGCTGGAGCAGATAGCGCAGCTCGTGTTCGCGGTAACTGGTGTTCACCGTCAGCAGGACGGCCCCTATCTTGGCCGTGGCGAACTGCAGGGCCACCCAGTAAGGCACGTTGGTGGCCCAGACGGCGACCTTTTCCCCTTTTTGCACGCCCAGCGCCATCAGGCCCCTGGCAAGATCGTCCACCACTTCGGCAAACTCCCGCCAGGTCTTGCGATAATTGCGGTCGGCATAGACCACGGCCTCCCTGTCCGGGAAGCGTGCCACGGTCTCGTCCAGGATCTGGCCCAGCGTCTTCTCGCGCAGGACGAATTGAGCCTGACGTTCGCGTACCTTCTCATCCATAACTGATCCTCCGCAATGCGCGCATACGCGGCAGACCGTTCCGGCGTCACGATGACGGGGAGCGCCCTGCCGTCAGGCTGCCCGGAAAGGGCCGGATTCATTCCACCGCTACGGGTTGTAGGTCACGGCAAGGATGCGTACCGGCTTGTCGTTGGCCGGGCCCACATAGTGCGGTACGATGGAGTTATAGTAAATGGTCTGTCCGGCCTTGAGAATATGGGTCTCCCGGCCGTAGACCACGAGCAGCTCGCCTTCCAGCACGAGGACGAACTCCTCCCCCTGATGCGAACTGGTCTTGCGGACGGCATTTTCCGCATCCGGGTAGATCTCGATGCAGAAGGGCTCCATGTTGCGGTCGTTCTTGCCCTTGCCCAGCGCGTGGTAGATGTAGCTCGGGCGGGGCATGCTGCCCGTGTGCAGACAGGGGTCGGATCCGGTCTCATGGATGCTGCTGATGATGGGGTCCCGGGTGAATTGATCGTCCAGGAAGGTCCCCAGACGCAGGCCGAGAGCGCGGGCCACCTTCTGCATGGGGCCGATGGCGGGGTAGACTTCGCCGCTTTCCAGGCGTTCCACGAATTCCACGCTCAGGCTCGCATCCGCGGCCAGCGTTTCCCGGTCGATGCCGCGCGCCTCCCGAAAGGTGCGCACCCGCTCGCCCACGGTCTGGGCGGCATGCCGCTGTTCCTGCCGTTCCTCGGACATGGCTTTCCTCCGAAAAAAGGGGACGGTTCCCGGCCTCGCCCGTGAGGAGGGGGAAGCCTTTTTTCTGCATAGCAGAAGGGCCTTCCCTCAGGCAAGCCGAAGAAAAGCCGCCAGGGCCCGGCGGCGTCCTCTTTACGGACGGGACGCTTTCTGCTACCTGCCCAAAAATCCCCCCTCGTACGTTGTTCCCCTCAGTGCGTCCGCACGACAGCCTCGTCCCCCGTCAGGAGGAGACCCGCGCATGACCGACAAGAAATATGACATGACCTTCCATTATTTCCGGGCCTTTGCCATCCTTTCCGTGATGCTGACCCATTTGTGGCACGAGCCCCCCTTTCTTGAGGGCTTCGAGACGGAAAAGCGGCTCATCACCGCCCTGAGCGACACGCTCTTTCATTCCAGCACCATTTATTTCATCTTCATTTCCGGCTACCTCTTCGAATATGTGAACCGGAAGAAGCCCTTTTCCCTCCTGGCCTTTTACAGGGCCAAGATCCGTAACGTGCTGACCCCCTACCTCATCATCTCCTGCCTGCTGCTGCTTGTCGGGAGCTGCATCTTCTGGTGCGGCGGCACATTTCCGGCCTTCATCAACGAGGGCATGCCCCTCACCTCGACGGGAGACGTCCTGGTCTGTCTGCTTTACGGCTCGGCCAGTCTGACGCCCTACTGGTACATTCCCTTCATCCTGTCGGTCTTCGTCATCAGTCCGCTGTTTTTCTTCATGGACACCGCCCTGCTGAGCCGCCTGCTGCCGCCGCTTGCCGTTCTGCCGCTCATGGTGCCGCGCGGTCTGCTCTTCTTTTTCCGCAACTACTGCTACTTTTTGCCTGTCTTCCTGCTGGGCATCTTCTTTGCCCGCAACAGGGAGATGTGCATGGACTTCATCATCCGGCACATCCGCGCCATCCTTTCCATCGCGGCCTTCACCACGCTGGTCGTCTTCGTCAATTTTTATCTTGACTTCATCCCCAATACGGAAACCGCCTACTATATCCAGAAGACCGCCATCGGCATGGGCGTCATCCTGCTGCTGGAGCGCAGGCGCACGCCGAGTCCCCTGCTGGATCTGCTGGCCCGCTACAGCTTCCCGCTCTTCTTCCTGCACGTCATCGTGCAGAACATCTGCGATCCCGTGCTGTTCCCGGGGCTGCTCCGGCTCTGGGACGAGCTCGTGCCGGTGTCCCTGCTGGTGGCGGTGCTGGAGATAGGGCTGAGCGTGGGGCTCGTCTTCCTGCTCAAGAAGGGGCTGGGCAGGCGTTCGCGCTACGTCATCGGCGGGTAGGGCCTGCCGACGCTGCTCGCGCCTGCTGGGGGAAGGGAGCCCCCCCATCCCTTCCCCAGCGCGCTTTTGCCGGGGAAAGAGACGGGGATACGAGGAACCCCGCCCCAAAAGCTGACGGAGTGTGTACAAATGATTCATGCGAGAACATTTCCAGTTTGAAACGCTCCAGTAACGACAGCCCGCAGAGCCGTGCCCGTCAGGCGGCATCCCGACGGGCGAAGCTGGGCATCCCGCCGCCCTTGTGCTAGACTTGGTCTATGGTCGAACACAATGAGATACATTGCCGCTGCCTCGTGGGCGGACAGGTGCAGGGCGTGGGCTTCCGCCCCTTCGTCTATCGTCTGGCCGTGGAGGAAGAGCTGGCCGGGCAGGTGGGCAATACGTCGGAAGGCGTGCGCATCGACATCCAGGGGCCGTCCGCCGCAGTGGAGCGCTTTTTGCGGCGTCTGCGCGCCGAACTGCCGCCGCTGGCCCGGCTGACCCGGCTGGAACGCGAAGATCTGCCCGTGGACAATACCCGGCACGGCGCGGCCTTCCGCATCGTGGAGAGCACGGGGCGGAGCGGACACAGCGTGCTGGTCAGCCCGGATGTGGGCATCTGCGGGGACTGTCTGCGGGAGATGCGCGATCCCGCCGATCCCCGCCACGGCTATGCCTTCACCAATTGCACCAATTGCGGGCCGCGTTACACCATCACCCGAGCCATCCCCTATGACCGTGCCACCACGAGCATGGCCTGTTTCCCGCTCTGTCCGCGCTGCGCCGCCGAATACGGCGACCCGCTGGACAGGCGCTTCCATGCCCAGCCGGTGGCCTGTCCGGTCTGCGGGCCGCGACTCTGGCTGGTGCGGACACCGGACGCGGACAGGGGAGCCCCGCCCGCGCGGGAAGCGGTGCGGGCCGGACAGGCTCTTGCGGAAGCGGCCGCGGTCTTGCGGCAGGGCGGCATACTGGCACTCAAGGGTTTGGGCGGCTTCCAGCTGGCCTGCGATGCCCGGCGGGATGACACCGTGGCCCGTCTGCGGCAGCGCAAGAGCCGGCCGCACAAGGCCTTTGCCGTCATGCTGCCGGATCTGGACGCGGCGCGGGCCTGCTGCCGCCTTTCCCCGGAACATGCGGCGTTGCTCTGCGCGCCGGAAAAACCCATCGTGCTCTGCCCCGTACGGGAGGAGAGCGGCGGCCTTTCCCCGTTGCTGGCCCCGGATACGGACAGTCTGGGCATCATGCTGCCCTATACCCCGCTGCATGTGGCGCTGTTCGATGCGCTGGCGCGGGAAACCGCCATGCCGCCCGCGCTGGTGATGACCTCCGCCAATCCGCGCGGCGAACCGCTCTGCCTGGGCAACCGCGAAGCGCTTGCCCGCCTGCGGCACGAGGCGGACGCCTTCCTCCTGCATGACCGGGACATCCTCGTGCGTGTGGACGACAGCGTCACCGCGCTTTTCCCCGCCGGGCAGGCAGGCGGGGCCGCCCCCTTCTTCCACCGGCGGGCGCGGGGCTATGTGCCGCGCCCCGTCCCGCTGGATCTTGCGGACGCCCAGTCCCCCACGGTCTGCGGCACAGGCGCGCAGCTCAAGGCGACCCTCTGCCTGACGCGCGGCCGGGATGCCTTCGTGAGCCAGCACATCGGGGATCTGGAAAATCTGCCCACGGCCCGCTTTTATGAAGAAGTCTCCGCGCATCTGGAGCGTCTGCTGGAAGTGCGCCCGGAGCTGCTGGTCTGCGATCTGCACCCTGATCTCCTCTCCTCGCGCTGGGCACGGGAACGGGCCAGCCGCGAGGGCCTGCCCCTGCTGCGCCTGCAACATCATGCCGCCCACGCGGCGGCTGTCCTGGCCGAACACGGACGGACGGACGGCGCGCTGGCCATCTGTCTGGACGGCACGGGGCTGGGGACAGACGGCATCATCTGGGGCGGGGAAGTGCTGAGCATGGAACTGGAGGCCTTGCGCTGGCAGCGCCTGGGAGGACTGTCCCCCTTTGCCCTGCCCGGCGGTGAGGCGGCCATCCGGGAGCCGTGGCGTCTGGCGCTCGCCCTGCGGGAGATGCTGGGGCAGGCGGATGAGCCCGCAAGCTGGGACGGGACGATGCGGCCGCCCGTCGATGCCTGGGGAGCCGACGCCCAGCTGGCCGCGGCCCGCACGACCGCCCGGCATCAGGCCTCCCTCTTGCGGGAGATGCTGCGCTGGGGCGTCAACTGCCCCCTGACCAGCAGTTGCGGACGGCTCTTTGATGCCGTGTCCGCCGAGCTGGGGATCTGCCTGGCCACCAGCTACGAGGGACAGGCGGCCATCCGGCTGGAGACGCTTGCCCGTTGCCCGGAGGCCCGGCCTCTGGCGGACGAGGAGGCGGCGGACGAGCTGCTGCGGCCGCCAGCCGGCGACGACGAGACCTGGCGGCTGGACACGCCGGCCCTGTTTGCCGCCGTGCAGCATGACGCCGCACGCTACGGGGCGGCCACGGCGGCCTTGCGCTTCCACGAGCGGCTGGCCGGGGGGCTGGCGCGGCTGGCTGCCCGGCTTGCCGCTGCGACGGGCTTTCGGACGGTGGCGCTGGCCGGGGGCTGTCTGCAAAATCTGTTGCTGGCCCGGCTGCTGCTGCGGGCCCTGCGGGCCCGGGGGCTGCATCCGCTTTTGCCGCTGGAGTTGCCGCCCGGGGACGGCGGCCTTTCGCTGGGGCAGGCAGCCTGGGGACTCTGCGCCTGGAAGAGCGGCAAACTGCCTCCCGATGGGGTGGATTAGGGCTGATCGTTCTCTCGTGAGTTATTTGTGAGGAAGGGGAACCCCTCGCCTTGCGCGGAGGGGTTCCCCTTCCCCCACAAACCTCCCCTCCCTTCCCCAGCGTACTTTTGCCGAGGGATGAGTCAGGGATGCGTGACCGCGCATACGGCAAAGGCGGGCAGGAAAATTCCCTGTCCGCCTTTCGTCTGTTCAGGAGAAAACGGGCGTGACTAGCCGCGGTTTACCGTGATGGCGCGGCTCTGCGGTTTTTCCGGGGCCTTGCGGGGGATGCGGATGGTCAGCACGCCGTCCTTGTGGGTGGCGCTGATGTGCTCGCCGTCGGCATCTTCCGGCAGGCTCATGCTGCGGCTGAAGGAGCCGTAGCAGCGTTCCTGCACATGCTGGCTGGCGTCCTTGCCGCTTTCTTCGGGCTTCTTTTCGCCGGAGATGCTCAGCATGCCGTTGTTGAGTTCCACCTTCACTTCTTCCGGGGCCACGCCGGGCAGCTCAAGGCTCAGGGTGTAGGCGGCGGGATCGCTCTTCAGATCGAGGCTGGGCAGAAAGTCCGGCATGGTGCTGAACATGTCGCGCAGCCCGCCGAAGGGCGTGGGGAAATCACCGAAAAAGCCCTGGAAGAGACGGTCGATATCATTGTGCAGACGGCTCAGCGGCTGATACGGATGGGCGGATTCTTCACGAGCGGGGGTATATCCCTGACGGGGCTGGAAACGAACGAGATTCATATGTTGACCTCCTGTGGAAATCTTGTTGAAAAAGAGATAACTCTCTTTGACTATTCGTCAAGAGATGTGGATAAAAATTTTTCTGTGGAAGGGTCGCCGTGACGGCGGAGACGCGCGGGCCACGGGGGAGGAAACGGCTCGGGCGCAAAAAAGGCGGCCATGCCGTCCGCTGCGAGCGGAGAGCATGGCCGCCGGATGGGCAGGCTGACGGCGCGGCGGCTACGGCGTGCCTTGTCCGTTTCCGGGCGTCTGCTCCGCCTTGTTCAACTCGGACTGCAAATGCTTCTTCAGGCTGTCGCTGACGTCGGGAAGGCCGAGGCCGACCCGCAGCTGGGCAAGACCGCGCTCCTTGTCGTTGAGGTAATAGATGTAGAGCACGCCGAGGCTGTAGCGCACCGAGGCGTCGTCCTTCAGGGCGATGACGGCTTCCAGCGTCTGCGCCGCATCGGCATGACGTCCCGTATTGTGCTGGATGACGCCCAGCAGATGCAGGGGGCGGGGGTCCCTGGCGTCCAGTGCGATGGCGCGCCGGGCGAAGTTCTCGGCGGCCTCCCAGTTCTCCATCTTGACGAGGGCGTTGACGAGGGACAGCAGGCTGCCCATGTCCGTGGGATCGCGGGAGACCTGTTCCATGAGGCGTCCCACGGCGGAGACCTCTTCCTGCGAGTGCTGCGCCGGCGTATGCGCCACCTGCTGCACGAGTTCCGGCTGGCGTATGCGCTGCCAGACGGCCGTCCCCAGCATGACCAGCAGGCCGGCCAGCAGGGCGAGCATGATCAGACGATGAGGAAAGGAGGGGGTACGGGTATCAGTCGTCATGGCGCAGGCTCTCCAGTTGGACAAGGCGGGCGGCAAGGCGGCGCTGCCGCTGCCCGAGAAAGAGGAGATAGGCCCCAAGGCCGCACCAGACGGCCGCATTGGCCGCCATCAGCCAGTAGATCGGTTCCATATATCGCTCCGGCGGGAAAGTCCCCGCATGTTGTGCGTGTTCAGGAAGGGAGGCGGAGCCGTGCCGCCTCCGGGTTCAAGCCTCGTCCTGTCCGGCGTCGCGACGGGCCAGCAGCAGGGCCCGGACGCGCGTCTCCATATCCAGTTGCCGTTTGCGCAGCCAGACAAGACCGGCCCAAAAAAGGGCGAAGCTGACCACGCAGGCGATGGCCGTGAGTTTCATTTCCGGCTCCATGCCGCCGCCCCTGGCGGCAAAGACGGCAGGGTGGATGGAACGCCAGAGCCGGGCGGAAAGGAAAACCAGCGGCACGTCCAGGAAGGCCACGATGCCGACCACGGCACAGATGACGCTCTTGCGGCGCGGGGGAAGGTCCAGCCCGCGCAGGAGCAGATAGCCCGTATAGACGAACCACATGATGAGGGCCGTGGTGAGGCGGGGATCCCAGGTCCACCAGACGCCCCAGGAACGACGCGCCCAGATCATGCCCGTGGCCAGGGTGAGCGTGGTCAGCAGCACCCCCACTTCCGCGGCGGCCTGACACAGGCGGTCGGCCGCGGCTCTGGCGCGCAGCAGAACCGCCACGGAGGCCAGGAACACCACGAAAAAGCTGATCAGCGCCCACCAGGCCAGGGGAAGGTGGACGTAAAAGACTTTCTGCATGAGGCCCAGCTGGGCCTCCACCGGCGCATAGACGTAAATAAGCCACTGACAGGCGGCAAAGGCCAGTGCGCCGGCCAGGACAAGCCCCTGCGGCAGGGCGGAAAGGGACGCGCGGGATGCGTTCATTATTCGTCTCCTGCGTACATGAAGCCGAAGAGCAGCAGCCCTGCGGCCAGAAAAACGGCATCAAAGGCCGCTGCCAGTTGCAGCCAGGCGGCGGGGCCGTCGGGACTGTCCAGCCCGAAGCAGAGAGCCCCCACCCGGATGCCCGCAAGCAGCAGCGGGATCAGCAGGGGGAAGAGGAGGATGCTCAGCAGGGATTCCCGCGAGCCGCCGCCCTGCGCCAGCGCGCCCAGCAGGGAGCCCAGCGCGCAGATGCCCACATCGGTGAGCAGCAGGATCAGCAGACCCGGCAGAAGGGGGCCGCTCAGCTCCTGCCCCAGGAATACCACGGCGGCGGGCAGGAAGACGGCCTGCGCCAGCAGGAGCAGCAGCAGGCCCGCCAGACCCTTGCCCAGCCAGACGCCCTGCACGGGCGCGGGGCTGAGCAGCAGTCCCAGCCGGGCGGCATTGACTTCCTCCAGCGCATAGAGCCCGTTGAAGATGAGCACCTGGCAGAAGAGCGCGCTCAGCCAGAAGACCGCCGCCGCGCCCTGCGGGCTCATGCGTTCGCCCACGCCCTGCGAGAGACTGAAGACGAAGAGCAGCAGCAGCCCCAGCAACAGGCCTTGTACGAGGCCGCTGCCCCGCCCCAGGGTCAGCAGCAGATCCTTACGCGCCACGCGCAGCGCCAGTTTCAGCATACGGCCTCCGTGCCGGCGGGCGGGCTGGCGACCGCGCCGCCGTCTTCTTCGGCAAGGCGGCCCTTGTGCAGGCGCAGGACGCGGTCGGCCAGGGGCGCGTCCCCCTGCAGATCATGGCTGACGATGATGACGGCCGCGCCCCGCTGGCGCGCGTTGCGTATCTCCTGTCGCAGCAGGGCCAGCGAAGCGGCATCGAGGCCGGTGCCGGGTTCGTCCAGCAGCAGCAGCCCCGCCCGCAGCATGAGCACCCGCGCCAGATTGAGACGCTGAGCCATGCCGCGCGAGAAGATCCCGGCCCGCTCGTGGGCATGGGCGGCCAGCCCCACATGATCCAGCAGGGCGAGCAGCTCCTGACGGGAGAGCCGCAGCTCATGCACGCCGTTCCAGAACGCGAGATTCTCCAGCGCGCTCAGGCCCGGATACAGGAAGGTGGCATGTCCCAGATAGGCGGTCACCGGGGGCGGGCCCTCAAAGTGCACGATCCCGGACGTGGCCCGCGCAAGGCCGGCCACGATGCGGAGCAGGGTGCTCTTGCCCGCGCCGTTGTTGCCGGCCAGCAGGCTGATGCTGCCGGCGGCAAAGGAGGCGTTCACGTCCCGGAGGACGACCCTGTCCCCGTAGACCTTGGCAAGATGCTCCAGATGCAGCATGACGGCAGTCCGGTGATCCGCCTCAGCGCTCGCCGCCGGCCTGGCCGGAGGCGTCTTTCCCGGCGCTCCGGCTGGCGGAGGAGCGTCGGCGCAGCATGAGCAGCGGGAAGAGGCAAAGCAGCGTGCCGCCGATCCAGATCCAGTTGACCAGCGGCTCCAGACTGATCTTGACGTAAGCCCTGCCCTCCTGATCCAGCCCGAGCAGCGAGGCATAGACTTCATTGCCCAGACCGGGGATGACGTCCACTTCCGAGAACTGCATGCTGCCGAACTTGTCATAGATGCGCCGCTGGGGCGCCAGTTCGCCGACCACCGTCTCCGCCCGGCGCACCTCGAGCTGGGCTTCCAGGAAATGATAACCGGGCTGCGTGCCTTCAAAGAGGTTTTTGAGGGTGACGGTCATGTTGCCGATGGTCATGCTGTCGCCGGGGGCGAAGGCATGATCCGCCTCCTGCTTGTAGGGGCCGGAAAAGGCGATGCCCAGCGCTACGAGGGCCAGGCCGAGGTGCAGGCCAAGCCCGCCCGCCCGGCGGGGGAGCTGACGCAGGGGGGTGGAGGCCAGCCGCAGCAGCAGGGCCAGCAGGAAGCCTGCGACGCCGGCCGTGGTCAGCAGGGCGACCACGTTGCGATAGCCCAGCAGCCAGAGGATCACGGCGCAGCCCGCGGCCCCGAGCGGGACGATGCCCCGGGAAAGGCCGCTGCCCGGCACGAGCCAGGGACACCAGGCCAGCAGCAGCAGCATGACGGCGCCGAGCGGCAGGATCACGCGGTTGTAGAAGGAGGCCTCAAGTCCCATGCTGGCGGAGCTGAACAGCGCGCTCGTCACCGGCCACATGGTGGCGTTGAGGATGATGACCGCCATGACCAGCAGCAGGACGGCCACGGCCAGCAAGGTGTCCTCGGCCAGGAAAGGCCCGCTCGTGCGGGGGGCGTCCGCCTTGTCCGTCTTGTCCGTGGCGGAGGTCTCGCCGGCGCTGCGCCCCGCGGGCGAAAGCAGAGCGATGCCGATGATGAGCACGAGTCCCGCCGTCACGAAGATGCCCAGAGGGAAGCCGACGCTGCCGCTGCCGAAGGCATGCACGGATTCGATGATGCCGCTGCGCACGAGGAAGGTGGCGAAGAAGGTCGTCAGGGTGGTCAGGCCCATGAGCAGCACGTTGAAGCGGGTCAGCCGGCCGCGGCGCTTCTCGATGATGGCCGTATGCAGCGCCGCCGTGCTCACCAGCCAGGGGACGAGCGAGGCGTTCTCCACCGGGTCCCAGGCCCAGTAGCCGCCCCAGCCCAGTTCCATATAGGCCCACCACATGCCGAGCACGATGCCCGCCGTCAGGAAGGCCCAGGCCAGCAGGGTGATGGGGCGGGCCAGGTCGAACCAGCGCATTTCGTCAGGCTGGCGGGAAAGGGCCTGCGCCAGCGCGAGACAGGTGGGCACGGCAAAGCCGCCATAGCCCAGGAAGAGCAACGGCGGATGGAAGATCATGCCCGGGTTCTGCAACAGGGGATTCAGGCCGTTGCCGTCCGCCGGGGCGGGATCCAGCATGATGAAGGGATTGTTCCAGACGCAGAGCAGCAAGGCGAAGAAGGCCATGATGATCAGGAAAAACACCCAGAACCAGAGGCGCGTCGTGTCCTTCAGGCGGCGATAGCCGCCGGTGCAGGCGAAGATCGTGCCCATGCCCCCCACCGCCAGCGCCCAGAAGAGCATGGAGCCGGGCTGCCCGGCCCAGAAGGCCGTCAGGCGGTAGAAGAGGGAGAGCACATTATCCGTGTAGTCGGCCACATACTTCAGGGAATAGTCCTGCCAGTAAAGACCGTGCAGCAGGCAGGCCGAGGCCACGAGCAGACAGAGGGAGACCCCCCAGTGGACTTTTTCCACCAGGGGCAGGGTGGGGCTTTCCTGCGGCCGCCAGAGCTGGAGCAGGGCAAGTATCCCGCCGCCGGCAGCCAGCAGCAGGGTCAGGAGCAGGAGGGCGAAGGCGAAAAAGTACATGAGTATCCTTTGGAAGCGGGGAAAGGGCGTCGTCGCGGCGCACGGAAGGGAAGCCGGCCCGGCAGGGGCTGGGCGCTCTCAGTGCGCCGGGAGAGAGCGGCCCCGCCGGAACAGGGGACGAAAGAGGAAACGCGTCATGCGGCGGCGAGTTCCGCGCCTAGGTCTTGCGATTTTCCTTCTGATACTTGGAGGGACACTGGGTCATCAGGATCTTTGCCGAAAAACTCTTGTCGGGATTCATCCGGCCTTCCACGATGACTTCGGCTCCGGCCTTGAAGTTGTCGGGCACGATGCCCCGGAAGCTCACGGGCATGGTCTGCCGGGGATCGTCCTTGTCCACCAGCAGGAAGGAAACGCCCGGGCCGTCCTGCGGCGAGCTGATCCCCTCCGGCGCGACCGTGCCGAAAAGCCGCGCCGCGCGCAGGTTCTCGGCCGTGGCCGCCTTGGCTTCGGAGACGTTGAGGAAGTAGATGCTGTTCTCGGAGAATCCCGAGTACACGAGCCAGCCGATGCCGCCCAGAAAGAGCAGCCCGGCCAGGGCGTAGGTGGCGGTGGTATTCTTGCGGGCCATGTACACCTCACTGGGAAAAGAAAAAACGCCCTCTATCTATACATGCTGTCGTCCCTGTTGGCAAGTAGGAATTCCTCCTGTTAGGGCCGACAATCCTTATGAATCCTTGTGCTCGCGCGCACAGACCTCCGCCGGGGCCGCCTGCCGCTCCGCCGTGTTCCCGTCGGTCCGCGCCGGCGCGCGTCCGGCAAGGCTGGCGCGTCGCCGGCGGGCCATCTCGCGCAGATCGTCCACATTGTCGCTCTCGTCGATGATCTCGCTGCCGAGGATCTCTTCCATCACGTCTTCCAGGGTCACGACCCCGGCGAGGCCGCCGTACTCGTCCAGCACGGCGAAAAGGTGAACATGGGCGGCGAGCAGTTCCCGCAGCAGCACGTCCAGCGTCTGGTTCTCCAGGATGAAGTGCAGGGGCTGCATGATGGAGGACAGCGGCTGCGCGCCCTTGCCGTTGCGCATGGCCAGACCCAGCAGACGGCGTTCCACGAGACCCACCAGATCCTCGTTGTCCTCGCCCCAGACGGGGATGCGGCTGATGTGCCAGGTCTGGGGATTGTTGTAGGCCTCTTCCACGGTGCAGTCGTCCGGCAGGGAAAAGACCACGGTTCGCGGGGTCATTATCTCGTATACGCGTTTCTGGTCCAGCGCCAGCACGTTACGGATGAAGGTCTCCTCGTACGGCTGGATCTGGCCGGCCTCCCGCGAGAGGCTGGTCACGGCCCGAATGTCGTCCTCGGAGATGTCGGGCCCCTTGCTGGCGGGGGTCAGCAGCCGGGTCAGCAGGGTCGTCAGCCAGAGCAGGGGCGTCAGCAGCTTGATGGTCAGGGCCAGCGGACGGGCCAGCACTTCCATGATGGGCGAGGCGTAGGCCACGCCCAGCGTCTTGGGGACGATCTCGCCGAAGGCGAGGATGAGCATCGTGAAGAACGCGGCAAAGAGCGCGAGCCAGGTGTCCCCGAACACCGCGGTGAAGGCCGAACCGGCCACGGCGGCCCCGGCGGTGTTGGCGATGGTGTTGCAGGTCAGGATGACGGCGATGGGCTTGTCCACCTCGCTGCGCATGGCGAACAGCAGCTCGCCCACCGGCCGGCCGGCCCGGCGGGCCTTCTCGATGGATGACCAGGGCACGGCATAGAGCGCCGCCTCGGTCAGCGAGCAGAGGAAGGAAACAAGTACGGCAAAAACGACGGAAGCGATGAAGGTGACCATGAGGCATCCCTGTCGGTTGATGGAAGCATGTGCCGGGACATGGCGGACGGCACGGGTGGGGGATGGCCCCGAAGCCGACTTGCGCCGAACGGCGCTTCAATAGTACCCTGCCCGGGCCGGCTTGGCAAATGCCGGACAGCAAGGGGGACGCATGGACGAGATCGGGCGGCGCCTGCACGAACTGGCGCAGGAGGAAAAGGCATGGCTTGTGCGCGTGCGGCGTGATCTGCACCGCCACCCCGAACCGGCCTGGGCGGAGTACCGGACAGCGGCGCTGTGCGCGCAGACGCTGGAGGAATGCGGTTTTGCCGTACGCCTGGGGCGGGACGCCCTGCTGCCGCAGGCGCGGCCGCGGCGGCCGGATCCCAGGACCGTACGTCGCGAACAGGCCCGGGCGGCGGCCCAGGGAGCGGCGGCGCGCTGGCTGGAGCGCATGCCCGACGGGCTGACGGGCCTCTGGGGCGATCTCGAGCTGGCGGGCCCGCCGGCGGGCGAAACGGCGGATGATGAGCCCGGGCCCCTCATCGTCTTTCGTTTCGATATGGATGCCAACGCCGGCATATGCGAATGCCGGGAGCCGGATCATGTGCCCGCAGCGGAGGGTTTTGCCTCCTGCCGGGATGACGCCATGCACGCCTGCGGGCACGACGGGCATGTGGCCATCGGGCTGGGGCTCGCGCGACTGCTGGCGGCCCTGCGGCCCGAACTGGAAACGCGTTTCCGGGGGCGGATACGCCTTGTCTTCCAGCCGGCCGAAGAAGAGGGCGAGGGGGCGCCCGGCATGGTGGCCGCCGGCGCGGTGGACGGCGCGTCCCGTCTGTTCGGGCTCCATCTGAGCATGCAGGCCGGGGTCAGCGGTTCGCTGGTCTGCGGCACTACGCACTTCCTGGCCACCACCAATTTCGAGGTCTTCTTCGACGGCCGCGCCGCCCATGCCGGGCTGGCGCCGCAGGAGGGCCGTAACGCCCTGCTGGCCGCCTGCACGGCCTGCACGGCGCTGCTGGGCATCGCCCGCCACGGGGAGGGGGCCTCCCGGATCAATGTGGGCGAAATGCGCGGCGGCGAAGCGCCCAACGCCATCCCCGCCCATGCCTGGTTCCGGGGGGAGACGCGGGGAGAGACCAGCGACATCAACGGCTTTATGATGGCCGAGGCGCGCCGCATGGTGCAGGGAGCGGCGCGCATGCACGGCTGTACCGCCCGGCTGCTCTGCCAGAGCTACTGCCCCGGCGCGTCCTCCCATCCTGAGCTGACGGCGCTGGTGGAGCGGGTGGCGGAGGAAATGGGCGGTTTCACCCACATCATGCCGCGGGCCGAATTTCGGGCCTCGGAGGACTGCTGCTGGTTTATGAACAAGGTGGAGGAGGACGGCGGGCAGGCCGTCTATCTCCAGCTCGGGGCGGACCGGCCCTCGGGCCATCATACGCCGCGTTTCACCTTTGACGAAAACGTCCTGCCGCGCGGCGTCGAACTGCTGGCCCGGCTGGCGCTGGCCACGCTGGCCCGGCGTGACGGCTGAGGCCGCGCCGCATCATGGCTTCCTCCGCGTCCGCGCCCTCTCCGGCGGCAGACTGTCCGCCGCAGGCCCTGCGGCTGGCCCGCGTCATGGCGGCCATGACGGCCTTCTGCCTCATCGGCGACACCATGCTGTACATCGCCCTGCCGCTCTGCTGGCGGCAATGCGGGCTGGACGCCCTCTGGCAAGTGGGCGTGCTGCTGGCCGTCAACCGTCTTGTGCGTCTGCCACTCAATCCGCTGATACGGCGGCTGTACGCCCGCATCAGCCGCCGGACGGGCATGCTGCTGGCCGTCCTGCTGGCCGCGGGCACGACCCTGCTCTATGCCGTGGCGCATTCCTTCGCCGTCTGGCTGCTCTTGCGCTGCCTCTGGGGACTGGCCTGGACGCTGTTGCGGCTGGGGGCGCTCTTTGCCCTGGCCGAGGCGTCGGACAAGGCGAATCGCGGCTATCTCATGGGCAGCTACAACGGTCTCGTCCGGCTGGGCAGTCTGGCGGGCATGCTGGGCGGCGGCCTGCTGGCCGATCTGTTCGGCTTTGCCGCCGTGGCGTCCCTGTTCGGGGCGATCAGCCTGCTGGGCCTGCTGCCGGGCCTGTGCTGGCTGCCGGCCGGCGAGCGCCCCACGGCCGCGCAGGGCCAGGAGGCCGGGACGCTGCTGGTGCGCCGTCATCTGCGCCTGCCGGCCATGAGGCGCATCTTTGCTACGGGTTTTCTGGTCACGCTGGTTTTTCAGGGCATCTATGCCGCCAGCCTGAGCCGCATGGTCGCCCTGCATGTGGGGGATGTGGCGCTGGCCGGGGGGCTGGTCATGGGCTGCGCCACTCTGGCGGGCCTGTTGCAGGCCCTGCGCTGGGGCTGGGAGCCCTGGCTTGCGCCGTGGTTCGGCCGCCTGTCGGATGGTCCGCGCGGTCGCGCGCCCGTGCTGCGCGTCTGCCTGCTGGCCGGGGGGCTGTCTCTCGGCCTGGTGGCCCTGCCGCTGCCCGTGCCGTGCTGGCTGGCCCTGCTGCTCCTTTCGCAGGTCTGCGCCACCGGTCTCTCCACGCTGGCGGACGCGACGGCCTCGGATACGGCCGTGCAGCATGGGCATCCCACCCTGACCCTTTCTTCCTATACCTTCATTGCGGATTGCGGATCGGCCGTCGGGCCGGTGCTCGCCTACACGCTGCAGGACTGGCTGGGCATGGATGCGGCCTTTGTGGCGGCGGCCGTGCTGCTGTTCCTCCTGCTCGGCTGCTGGCGGCGGGGAGCGGCGGGCATGCGGAAACGGGATTGAGACGGCGCGGGGACAAGAACACAAGCCCGCAATAGCGGCCCTGCGACGCACGCCGCCCCGCCCGCGGGCGGGGGTGCGTGGACGGATACGGACAGGCGCGCCGCCTTGTCGTCAGGTCAAGGTTTTTGCGGTGTGGCGGATGTGCCGGGATAGGGCGTATCCTTGACCGGGGCGCGGAATTCACCGCCCTGTGCGGGAGCGGGAGGCAGATTGTCAAACAAAAGTTGACACAAAGAAGACCCCGTCTTCCCTCATTTTTCCACAGTTGTCTTGTAACCGAACTTCTTGCGCGGGCGGTGGTTGATGAGTGCCACCGCCCTCTCCATGTCTT
>NZ_CALUYG010000048.1 GCF_944324935.1 uncultured Desulfovibrio sp.
CGGTTACAAGACAACTGTGGAAAAAATGAGGGAAGACGGGGTCTTCTTTGTGTCAACTTTCGTTTGACAATCTGCCATAAATTGTCTAACCGGACAGCGTTCGGAGCGGCGAACGCGGGGCCGTGGCCGACGCCATCCGGGGCCGGGCTGCGGCGCGCTGTCGATGGAGTCCTTGTCATGTCGGAAAAACTTCGTCTTCTTGTCCTTGTGCTTGCCTACAATGCGGAAAAGACCATCGTGGACGTCCTGGATCGCATCCCGCGCGAGCTGGAGCAGTCATGCGAGGTGCATGTGCTCGTGCTGGACGATTGCAGCCACGACACCACCCTGGAGCGCGCTCGCGAGCGCCTTGCCGGCTTCTGGTGTCCCGGGGAGGCGTTGCGTAATCCGGTGAACCAGGGCTACGGCGGCAATCAGAAGGTCGGCTACCGCTATGCGGCTGAACATGGCTTCGACGTGGTGGCCATGGTACATGGCGACGGTCAGTATGCGCCCGAATGTCTGCCGCGGCTGGTGGAACCGTTTACCCGCCGCGATCAGCGGGTAGACGCTGTCTTTGGTTCGCGTATGCTGCACAAGCGTGATGCGCTCAAGGGGGGCATGCCCCGGTACAAGTTCGTGGGGAACATGGTGCTGACGACCCTGCAAAACCGGTTGCTCGGCACGCATCTTTCCGAATTCCATACCGGCTATCGCCTCTACCGGGTGGAGACATTGAGCGCCCTGCCGCTGGAACTCAATACCAATGATTTCGACTTCGACACCGAGATCATCATGCAGGTGGTGTTTTCCGGCGGGACCATCGTGGAATTGCCCATCCCGACCTTTTACGGCGACGAAGTCTGTCATGTGAACGGTCTGCGCTATGCCTGGGACGTCATGTTGACCAGCCTCAAGGGACGTCTCATCCGCATGGGTCTTTTCTACGATCCCAAATTTTTCTTTCCGCAGACGGAGATCGCCCGCAAGGTGAGCACCTTTTCCTTCCCTTCGACGGGCAAGGCCGTGGCCGACGCCATCCGGCCCGGCAGTCTGGTGCTCGATCTGGGATGCGCGGATGAGGAACTGTCGACCCATCTGCAACGGGAGAAGGGTTGCACGGTCATCAGCTGTCCCCCCGATGTGGACCTGGACAGGGAGCTGCCCGATGCGCCGTGGGACAAGCTCGACTATGTGGTCGCCCTGGACGTGCTGGAGCAGCGCGATTCCGCGGAAGAGTTCCTCGCCCGGCTGCGGGAACGGCTGACGGACAATCCGGGGGCGATCTGCATCGCGGGCAGTGCCAACGTGGGCTTTTTCATCACGCGCCTCATGCTGCTTTTCGGCCAGTTCAACTACGGACGGCGCGGCATCCTGGCCCTGTCGCACAAGCGCCTGTTCACCATCGCCTCACTGGCCAGGGTCATGCGCTATGCCGGGTTTCGCGTCGTCCGCAAACAGATCATGGCGGCGCCCTATCCGCGAGCCCTGGGCAATAACCGGCTGTCCCGCTGGCTCATAAGCGTCAACCGGCTGCTGGCCAGAGTGATGCCGGGCCTGTTCGCCTATCAGGTGCTGCTCGAGGTGCGGCATACGCCCGGCACGGAAAGCGTTCTGCGCCGCGCACAGCGCTGAAAAAGCGGCCGCCGGGGAGCGTGCCGCCACGTCACAGGCCTCCCGCAGCGGGACAGGGCTGTCCCGGCCGGTGAGGGCCGGCGCAGGCGATGACGGGAGAATTCATGCACGCGACACGCGAACCGGGAGGTCTTCTTTCTCGCCGAGGCCTGCTGTTCCTGCTCCAGGTCTCCATCAGCGCGGCCGCGCTGATCTACGCCCTTGCCGGGGTGGATCTGCCGCTGCTCTGGGCGGCGGTCCGCGGTTATGCGCTCTGGGCCGTGGGCCTTTCCCTCTGCGCGGTAGCGCTGGATTATGCCTGTATGGGCCTGCGCCTGCACAGGCTGCTTGCCGGCGGCACGGCATATCTCCTGAGTTGCAAGGCCGTGCTGCTCTGCGTGGGGTACAACAATATCCTGCCCGCCAAGGCCGGCGACGCCATGAAGGTCTTTTACCTGTCCCGCAAGACCGGCACGCCGCTGCTCGACATCAGCGCCATCATTCTCTGGGAACGGCTGCTGGATGTCGTTTCGCTGCTCTGTGTGGCCCTGCTGGCCTACACGCTGCTCGGCACGGAACAGCGGCTGCTCCTGCCGCTGCTGCTCGCGCTGGGCGGCGTCTGTCTGTTCGCTGGCCTGCGCTGCTGGTCGGCCTGGTTCCACGCGGCCTATGCCCGCTTCTTCCCGGGGCGGGTGGCGACCCTCTGTTCCCGCCTGCACGCACAGATCATCGACAGGATGCGCCTTTCGCGGATGCTGGGCGGGTTCCTGCTTTCTCTCTGCATCTGGAGCTGTTATTTCGCCAGCTTTGCCGTCTCGCTCCGCCTGGTGGCGGGCCTGCCGCTCGACGGCGTGCAGATGCTGACGGTCTTTGCCGTGACCTGTCTGGGCATGGCCATTCCCTCATCACCGGGAGGGCTGGGGGTGTTCGAGGGGGCTATGGTGCTCAGTCTCTCCTGGTTCGGCGTGGAGCAGAGCGCCGCGCTGGGGATCGCGCTGTACACCCATGCCCTGCATTTTCTTCCCGCCGCACTCGCGGCGGTTGTGCTGAACGGCAGCCGCGGTTTCTGGAAAGGGAAGTCCCAGCCTGTCGGTGAGGAGGGCAGATGAGCGGGACGACACGTTGGGATCTGGCGGCCGTTGCGGGCATGGTGCTGTTTGCCGTGCTCCTGCATTACGGCAGGATGGGCGCTTCCATCGACGGCGTCTTCCTTTCCACCGACTCGGCCATGTACGCCTCCATCGCCGCTGCCTACGGTCATCCCGAAAGCTTTACGCACGATTTCGTCTACGGCGAGGAAAGCCAGTACATGACCCATGTGACGCCGCTCGTGCAGCTGGTGAACTGGCTGGCCGACGATGACGACAACTACGGCACAGCCTATCTGCAGGTGACCGGGGCAAGCGTCTTCCTGCACTATCTCGCCTTCTATCTGCTGGGCATCCTCTTTTTCCGACAACGCTGGAAAGCGCTCATCTTCACCGTGCTCATGGGCTTGTGCTTCTGGACGCCCTGGGGGACCTACTGGGGGGCAGGCTACATCGACTATACGCCGCGCAGCCTGTTCAACGCCCTGTACGCGCTTTTTCTCTGCCTGTACTTCCGTATCCTGGAAAAGCCGCGCTGGTGGCCGCTCTTCATGGCCGCGCTGGGGGGGCTCGTCTATGTGCATTCCATCAGCGCCCTGCCGGTGGCGGCGGGGCTCTGGCTGGGCTTTGCCGCCAGTCGCCCGGCCGGCAGCACATGGACGCGCCATGCCGGCCGGCTGCTGCTCTGCGGCCTCTGCTTCCTGGCGACCATGACGCCCTATGCGCTGGTGTACCTGCACGCCTCGGGCGTGAAGCTCGGCCCGGACGATGTGGCCTTCATGGACCACATCCTGCGGACGCGCTTCGACATCGAATACGCCGAATATCTGTACGGTATGGGCAAGTTCCTCCGACAGTACACGCTGTTGCCGGTCATCCCGCTGGCCCTCTGGGGCACCTGGATGATCTTCCGCCACGGCACGCCGCAGGAAAAGCTGTTCGGCAAGCATATCTGGCTCTGGGTAGCGGGCGTGTATGTGGTCATCCTGCTCTTCGTGCTGGATCAGGTGATCAGCCATGCCCTGGGCCGCATGCACATCGAGTTCGACCTCGTGCGCGTCCATCGCTTTTTGCCTTTCTTCGCCATGTGCCTGATCTTCCTGGGGGCCAATATCCTGTGGCGGCGGGTGGCCGCGCAGACGGAACGGCCGTTCTGGCAGCGGACGGCGGCCTGCCTGTTCTGCCTCGGGCTCGTCATCGGCTTTTTCTGCGGCGGACAGCAGGATATGGCGCGCAGCGCCCTTGCCTGGTACTGGAACCGGCTTGACGACGCACGCTACGAAGCGGCGTACGGCCCCCTGCTGCGGCGGGCGGAGATGATCCGCGCGCTGGATGAGCATACCCGGCCCGGGGAAAGCATCTTTTTCCCGGGCGAGGATCAGGCCATCCGCTATAATGCGCTGCGCCCCCTCACCTACGGCTGGAAGGACGCCTGTCTGCTCTATTACGCCAAGGGGATCGCCCCGCTGCATGAATGGGAACGCATCGAGGCCGCGCTCAAGTCCTCGCCGACGGCCTACATCGCCGCGGGCCTCTCCACCGCGCCGGAC
Source organism: uncultured Desulfovibrio sp. (assembly GCF_944324935.1). Classification (GTDB taxonomy): domain Bacteria; phylum Desulfobacterota; class Desulfovibrionia; order Desulfovibrionales; family Desulfovibrionaceae; genus Desulfovibrio. The sequence continues at coordinate 4,232 of NZ_CALUYG010000048.1, forward strand.
TATCTGCTGAGCGAGCGCCCGCAGGACAGGGCGCTGCTGGAGACGGAAGTGGGCCCCGTCGTCTGGGAGAACGCCCGCTACCTGCTCGTCAGGAACACCCACAAAAAATGACGCTGTGATCTTTCAGGAAATGGCGGTTGTTGCGTGGGGGAGAGGGGGATCGTTTTGGGCAGATTGTCAAACGAAAGTTGACACAAGGAAGACCCCGTCCTCCCTCATTTTTTCCACAGTTGTCCTGTCACCGGACTTCTTGCGCGGGCGGTGGGTTATGAAGGCCACCGCCCGCGCTGTCCCGTGCTCCCCAAGGCCCCTGAAGTTTCGCGTGCGGGGGAAAAATTGCCGGAGCAGGCCGTTTGTCTGCTCATTGAGCCCCCGTTCTCCGGGGCATCCGGCGTGGCGGAAAGAGCTTGCCGTACCAAAATGGTGGTCTGTCCGCTTGTAATTGAAAAATTCCCTGCCCTGGTCATAGGTAATACTTTTGAAAAACCAGGCGAGAACTCGTGAAAAAAGCTGTTTGATCCCTGCCGCGACAACGGCGCTTGAGCGATCCGCGCTGTACGTCGCCATGAGAAAACCGCTCTTGCGTTCGACAGCTGTAATGCGGCAAGAAAAGCCGTCCGCTTTCCCGCGTTCTTATCTTTTGAGGCACGCCAGTCGGCCCGCCTTTGAGCGGCCTGTGCAGCATACCTGCCGTTTTTATTGGCGTTTCGCCGGACTTCCCTTGAAATGGCCGCTGGGCTGTAGCCGAGGAGATCGGCAATGCTCCTGAGGGATTTTTCCCCCGGAAGCCGCTCCATGATTTCTCCGTGAGTTTGGGTAAGGTGTTTTTGCCCCATGACAGTTCCTCGTTGTTGAGGTGTTTGTCTGTAAAACAACTGTCATGGGGCGTTCTTTTTTTGGCAAGCCCTCTGTTAACTTTCAATTTACAATCTGCCGGCAAGCCCTCTGTTACCTTTCAATTGACACTCTGCCACAAAGGGGCCCTTCCCCGAAAACAAAAGCCGAGCTCCCTCTCTCAGGACGATATTCAGCGATCCCAGCTGTAGGGGATGCGCGGGCTGTCCAGGGGAAGGCTTTCGCCTTCATCGGGGTCGTGGGGGATGTCCGCCCCGTTGCAGAGCAGGGCGGGCTTGTCGCCCACGGCGGCAAAGGCGTACCAGACGCCCGTGGGGATGCGCAGCAGGGCATAGGCGTCGGGCCTGCCCAGCTCCAGCCGGCAAAGGACGCTCTGTGTCGGCGACTGGGGCCGGTCGTCATAGAGCACAAGGGCCATGCGTCCGCTGGGCACGGCAAAGTGCTGTGTCTGGCGGGTGTGGCGTTTCCAGCCCCTGACGTGTCCGGGCAGCACTTCGGAGAAGTAGACTTCCCCCAGGTGCAGGCGGCCGTCCGCTGCCGGCGCGTCCGGGCAGGGGCAACCGGGGCGCAGGGGGGCCGTCGGCTTGAGCATGTGCAGTACGGCGCCGCCCTCGGTGGGGATGAGGCGCAACGGCAGCAGCCAGGCGCCGTCGATGCCCGTGCCGCGCGGGGTGTCGTCGGCCGGCGCCGAGGTGGAAAGCGTGATGACCGGGGGCATGGCCGTCCTACCGTACCCAGAGTTGCTGACGCTGTTCGGCGGCATTGCAGTAGGCGGCGATCTGCCCGAGGCTGAAGTCCAGCAGGGACGCGCCGGCCTGCTTGCCGCCTTCGCCGCGGTAGAAGCGATGATACCATTCGGCGGTGAAGCGGATGGTCTCCTCAAAATCGAGGGTCGCCTTCCAGCCCAGATGGGCAAGGGCCTTGTCGCAGCAGAGTTTGAGCAGGGTGCATTCCTTGACGCCCGCCTGCGCCTGCGGGTCCGTCTCGCTTACAAAGCCGGGCCAGTGGGTCGCCAGCGCCGTCACCACCTCGGCCACCGTATTGTTGACGTCCGCCGCCGGGCCGAAGTTGTAGGCCTGTCCGCGCACGGCAAAGGGGCCCTCGCGCAGGCCCAGCAGATGTGCGCCCAGCCACAGATAGCCGGAAAGCGGTTCCAGCACGAGTTGCCAGGGGCGGGTGGCCCAGGGGCTGCGGATGCGTACGGCCCGGCCGTCGGCCCAGGCGCGCGCGCAGTCCGGCACGATGCGGTCCAGCGCCCAGTCCCCGCCGCCGATGACGTTGCCTGCCCGCGTGGTGACGCAGGCCGGGCCGTCGCTGCCGAAAAAGCTCTGGAAGTAGGAGTGGGCGATGATCTCCGCGCAGCCCTTGGAGGCCGAGTAGGGGTCGGCCCCGCCGAGATGGTCGGTCTCGCGGTAGCCCCAGACCCATTCGTCGTTGCGGTAGCACTTGTCCGAGGTGATGAAGACCGCGGCGGCCACGGAGGGACATTGCCGCAGCCCTTCCAGCATGTTGAGCGTGCCCATCATGTTGGCTTCAAAGGTCAGGGCGGGCTTGTCGTAGGAGAGGCGTACCAGCGGCTGGGCCGCCAGATGGAAGACCACCTCTGGCCGGAATTCCCGCAGGGCACGGCACACGGCGTCCCGATCGCGGATGTCGCCGCGATAATCCCGCAGGTGATCGCCAAGGCCGGCGGCCTCAAAATGGGAAGGCGTGGTGGGCACGCTGTCGGCAAAACCCGCCACTTCCGCGCCGAGGCTCACCAGCCAGGCGGCCAGCCACGAGCCCTTGAAGCCGGTATGACCGGTAATGAAGACACGACGGCCCTTGTAGCAATTGGCAAACATGTCGATCCTTTGCGCTGTGCGCGACGGCCTGCCGCGCATGATGGCCACGCGGCAGGCCGGAAAATGTCCGGGAAAAGCCGGCTAGATCCAGAAGGCCTTGCCCGAATCCCAGAGTTCGTTCAGCTTGAGGGAATCCCGCAGGGTATCCATGCACTGCCACTGTCCGGGATGCGGATACATGGAGAGCTGTCCTTCGGCGGCCAGACGCTGCAGCGGTTCCTTTTCCAGATCGCAGGATTCGTCTTCGCTGAGATAGTCGAGGAACTCCCGTTTGAAGACGAAGAAGCCGCAGTTGATGTACTCGTCCAGGACGGGCTTTTCCTCCCAGGAGAGGATCTTGCCGTTGGCGTCCGTACGCACCGTACCGAAGCGGGAGGGCATGCGCACGCCGGTGAACGTGCCGATAGTGCCGGATTTTTTGTGGAATTCCACGAGCTTGTCAAGATCGATGTCCGCCACGCCGTCCCCATAGGTCACCATGAAGCGGTCCGTATCGATATGACGGGCCACACGTTTGAGCCGGCCGCCCTTGAGGGTCTCCTGTCCGGTGTCGCAGAGGGTCACGCGCCAGTCCACGATCTCGGTGGGATGGGCCGTGATGTCGCCGTTTTTGAGGTCCACGGTGAAATCCGTGTTACGGATATTGTAATCATGGAAATACTGTTTGATGACCTCGCCCTTGTAGCCGAGCGGCAGGATGAAGTCCTTGTAGCCGAAGCGGGCATAGATGGACATGATGTGCCAGAGCACCGGGCGTCCGCCGATCTCCACCATGGGCTTGGGTTTGATGGCCGTTTCCTCGCGCAGACGCGTTCCCTTGCCGCCGCACATAATGATGACTTTCATTGTGCCTCCGTTGTGTGCCGTCCCATGCCCGCGACAGGCGGGCTGTCGGCATCCCCCCTTGTAGCAGAGAGCGGCGGGGAAAAAAAGCCCCGCCCGCACAGCCCCCCGGCAGGAACCCCTTGTCAGGCTTTGCAATCCCCGCCGCCTGTGCTAATCGAGAAGAGACGAGACCGTCCCTCATGCGGAGGGACGGCATACCCAAGGAGAGCACCATGTCCTTCTTCCACCGTCCCGCCGGGATGCTGATCCCGGTGCTGAGCGCCGTGCTGCTGACCGCCTGCATGACCTCCGGCCCGGAAAAGACGCTCGGCGAAATGGCCGATGCCCTGAGCGCCAACGACAGCGCCGCCTTCATGGCCAATATGGATCTGAAACGTTTTGCCGATAACGAGATCAGCAATATGACGCAGGAGAGCCGGGGCCTGAACATGCTGGACACGCTGGGTCGCCGGTTCGGCATCGGCGGCGTGGACAAGATGCTCAACAGCATCGTGGATGTGGAGAACGACTTGCGCCAGCACTTCCAGCGTGGCGTCAGCACGGGCGAACTCATGGCCGACTGTCGTCAGGCCACGACGCCGGACTGCCCGTGGGTACCTGAGTCTCTCAGGAAGGCAAAGGTGGTGAAGCTCAACGAGACGGCGGCCGTGGCCTCCGTCACCACGCCGGCGGGCATGACCTCCTGGCTGGCCCTGCAAAAGCGGGGCGAGAGCTGGCAGGTGGTGGGGCAGGCCGTCATGGAAGATACGGCCCGCAAGTACGCGCTGGGCACGGCCGCTCCCGCCGGCAGGGAGCAGCCGGCCGGGCGGGACAAGCCCGCGCCGGTGGATATTTAGACGCCGGGAGCGACCCGTGACGACGGTCCGATGGCGGAAGGCCGGCCGTGGTTCCGGCAGCATGCCGCCGGGGAGCGGCGGAGGCTTTCCTCCGGGGTTTCGCGCATAAAGCACGGCGTGTCGGTCACATGGCCGGCACGCTTTTTTGTGGCACGATGCTCTCCCGTACGGCGGCGTGGCGGCGCGCAGGGCATGGGGGGCAGGGAGGCGGATTTGTCGTGGCGGGGCATGTCCGTCCGCTGTCCGTTTTGCCACGAGGAAGGCGGCCCGTGCGGCCTCTCTCATGGCGGAGACCCGCGCGAACGGGCTGTGCGGCGGGAAGCAGGCGCGGATACGACGGCTGCGGCGTCCGTCTCCGTGTTCCCCGGAAAGCATATCAGCCGGGCAGGGGAATGCTGTCCGGCTGATGTGTCCATGAGGGACGGTATCTGTATGATGTGCTGGGAGGGCGGCGCCGTCAGGCGGCCTTGCGGTAATGGCCGCGCCCGTCCACCCGGAGCCAGCCGAAAAGTGTGCCCAGCCCGGCAAGGCAGGCCATGCCGCCCATGGCCGCCACCCCGTCCGGCCAGATGGAGAGACCGCAAAGGAACATGGAAGCGCTGCCGAACAGCAGACCGCCGCTGTTGATGAGTGCCGTCATGGTGCCGGTATCCGTGGAGAGCTGGCTGAGCATGAGCACCGTGGAGGGCGGCCGGGTGGCGCTGGAACAGAAGCTGATGGGCGCGCACCAGAGCGCGAAGATGACGGGATGCCAGCGCCCCATGCACAAGATGCCCAGCCCCGAAAGGGCGATGATGCCCAGAAAGACGGCAAAGAAGCGCCGCAGCGGCCAGGCGGCGAACCAGCGTCCGTAGCACAGGGGGCCCAGCAGGCTCATGCCGGCATTGATGGCGAAAAAGAGGCTGTAGCTCTGCGGCGAGAGGCCGAACAAGCCCTGATAGATGTAGGAAGAGACCGCCAGAAAGGCCATGAAGGGCATGCAGACGGCGGAAAAGATCAGCAGCAGGCTACGAAAACCGCGCTGGCGCAGCACATAGCCGATGCGGCCCATCATCCGGCCGAAGCCTCCTTCCGTCCGTACGGTGAGGGTTTCCCGCAGCAGCAGCGCTCCGCCGCCGGCCAGCAGACCGCAGAAGGTCAGACAGACGAAGATGCCGCGCCAGGAGGTGAAGCTCAGCAGCAGTCCGCCGATGACCGGGGCCAGCATGGGCGCAAGGATGGTGATGGTCTGGATCCAGGTGATGACCCGCGCCATGACCTGTCCGCGCAGTACGTCCTTGACGATGGCCAGCGACATGGCGCTGATGCCGCCGCTGCCCACGGCCTGCACGCCTCGCCAGAACAGCAGGACCTCGATGCCGGGCGACAGCACGATGCCTACGCTGGAGACGATGTAAAGCGCGGCGCCGAGCAGGAGCACCGGCCGCCGTCCGGCCTTGTCGCTGTAAGGTCCCCAGAACAGCATGGAAAGGGCGAACAGCAGGAGGAAGCAACTGATGCTCAGGCTGGACAGGGCGTCCGTCGTCCGCAGCGATTCCGCCAGTCTGGGCAGGGCCGGGAGATACATGTCCGTGGAAAGGGGCGCAAAGGCGCTGAGAAAAGCCAGGTAGACGATGAGCCAGCGGTTGCCCAGGGCAAAGACTTTGCGGGGCATGGAAGCTCCTTTGCGCGGTGCGAAGTCGGGCAGGGGACCCGGCGTGTTGCGCGCCGGCGGGGGCGGCGATGCCCCGGATCGGACGCGGAAGATCGCCTGCCGAAAAAAAAAAGAGATTTCCCGGCCTTCAGCCAATCCAAAGGCCGGGAAATCGTGTGGGGAGGGGAGTATGTCCGGCGTCCGGCATCACAGGGATGCTAGGCGCTCAGTGTCTCAAGAAGGGCGCGGGCGCTCTCGTGTTCAGGATTGTCGGTCAGCACTTTTTGCAGGAGCGCACGCGCTTCATCCGCACGCTCGAGGGAAATGAAGCAGCCCGCCAGCGTCACGCGCATGGCTTCGGTCTGCATGTCGGCCTCGATGGCGGCTTGCAGATAGGGGATGGCCCTTTCCACGCAGCCGGCGGCATAGGCCGTACGCACCATGCCGTTCAGCGCCACGATGCTGTCGGCGGCCATGTCCAAAGACTTGGCGAAGGCATCAAAGGCTTCCTGCGCCTTGCCCTGTTCCATGAGCACGAGGCCCATGCCGCAATAGGCCTTGCTGTCCGGCTCGACGGAGGCCGCTTTCTTGTAGAGCACCAGGGCATTGTCCAGCTCGCCGCGCTGTACGGCGATGGTCGCCAGACCCATGAACGGGGCGGAGATCTGCGGATTCTCGGTCAACGCCTTGCGATAGTATTTTTCCGCTTCATCATAGTTGCCCATGAACAGGTAACATTCGCCCAGTTCCTTGTTGATCTCGTAATCAAGCTGATTTTCCATGTGCTCCTCATCCTGAAAGGCTTGTTGCGGCTGATGCGTTGCGAACGCCCCTTAATTGCACGTCGCGTGCCAAAAAAAAATTATCCCGCTATTCCGGGGGGACTGAAGAGAACAGTCATTTTTACGGAAAAAACTGCCGTCCATTTTTTTGACACATGCCGGTCTTGCCGTCCTGTTACGCCGGGAAGTTTTTGCCGCCGGGAAAGTTTTTCCTGGTGGAACATGCTGATTTTTTTCAAAAAAGAAGAATAGTTCCGCTGTTTTTCCGCAGGGCGAGCGGATGCGCTGTGCCGGTATTGGGGGAGGAGGAAAAACGCCTGCGCTGCTGCCGACACCCGCAAGGTCCCTGCGCCGACAGAACCTGCCAGCGCAAACGCTGTAGCGAGCTCACAAAGCCAGACACCCACAACGGCATGGGTCCCGTGAGCATGTGCGGGCATCGCGCTGGCATGCCTTTTTGCGATCGGCGCAAAGTGCATGGTGACAGGCTCCGGCGGGCCCATGCCGGCTGGAAAAGCAGCGGACAGCGCGCCGCCGTCCCGCCGGAGGACAGGACAAAAAAGGGGAGCTTCGGCCGGACCGCCGCTCCCCTTCCGTCTCTCTCGGGCACATCCGCCCACGACGGGCGTTACCCGTCGCCGCGGCCGCCATGCAGCAGGGCCGCGCCGCCATGCACGCTGATCACATGCAGCAGCGCGCCCAGCACGCCTTCGATATCCAGCGCGGACGTATCGACCACCACGGCGTCCTGCGCGGCACGCAGCGGCGCTATGGGACGGTTGCGGTCCATGGCATCCCGCTTGCGGATCTGTTCGGTCAGTACGGCCAGATCAGCGGCCTGCCCGCGCGCCTCCAGATCCCGCAGGCGGCGCAGTGCCCGCACTTCGGGCGTGGCGTCCAGAAAGAATTTGAAGCGGGCCGTGGGAAAGACCTCCGTGCCCATGTCGCGTCCCTCCACCACCAGCGGGCGCTGTTCGGCCAGCCGGCGCTGGGCCGCGCACAGACAGGCGCGCACCAGTGGCACCTGTCCCAGGCGGGCGGCCAGCATGCCGACCTCCTCGGTACGGATCTCGCCGCGCACTGGCACGCCGTTGCAACAGATGCGCGTGCCGGCGCCGTTGCCTTCCAGCGAAAAGGTATGCGCGGCGCAGGCGTCTTTCAGCCGTTCCTCTTCCCAGGCATCGGCTCCGGCCCCCAGCCGCAGGGCCAGACAGCGGAACATGGCCCCGGTATCCAGAAAGGCGATGCCGAGGCTTTCGGCCATGCGCCGGGCCAGCGTCGTTTTGCCGACGCCGGCCGGCCCGTCCAGCGTCACCACGGGCAGCGGGGCGGAGGTCATCGGCCAGCCTCCAGAAAGGCATGCAGCAGAGCAAGGAAGCGGGCATTTTCTTCCGGTGTGCCGACGCTGACGCGCAGATGTCGCGGCAGGTCGTAGCTGTTGAGCGACCGGATGATCAGGCCGCCGCGCAGCAGATGGTCCACGCAGGCCGCGGCATCCGCGCCCTCCGGCAGGCGGAACATGACGAAGTTGGCGGCGCTGGGCCAGACGGTGCAGCCTGCGGCGGTCAGTTCCCGGCTGAGCTGCCGGCGGCCTTCGCGCACGGTGCGCAGGGTGGCTTCGCGAAAGGCCGTGTCCTCAAGGGCGGCCAGTCCGGCCTCCTCGGCAAGCAGGTTGACGGAAAAGGGCAGCCGCGCCCGCCAGCAGTACTGGGCCAGCGCTTCCGGCAGCACGGCATAGCCCAGCCGCAGCCCGGCCAGTCCCCAGCTTTTGGAAAAGGTGCGCAGGACGGCGACATTGTCCGGCAGGCAGCCTCCGGCCAGCAGGGAGGACTGACGTTCGTCCGCCTCGCTCTCGCCCACGAAATCCATGTAGGCCTCGTCCACCACCAGCAGGCAGTCCGGGGCGCGCCGGGCCAGTTCGGCGGCCAGACGTTCCACGTCGGCACGCGGGGGGCAGTAGCCGGACGGATTGTCCGGCGTGGTCACGAAAACCAGACGGGTGCTGTCGTCCACGAGAGCGAGAAGGGCCTCGAAGTCGAAGCTGAAATCTTCGCGCAGCGGCTGGCGGCGCACCTCGACCCCGCAGATCTGCCCCTGTATGGGGTAGATGGAGAAGCACGGCGAGAAGCAGACCAGCGAATGCCTGCCCGGTACGAGCAGCACGCGCAGCAGCAGGTCGATGACTTCATCCGAACCATTGCCGACCACGATGCGTTCCGGGGCCGCCCCGTGCCGGCGGCCCAGGGCCGCCGTCAGACGCGGATTGCCGCCCTGCGGATAACGGAAGCTCAACGCGGCGGCGCGCTGCACGGCCTCGCAGACCAGCGGGGAGGTCCCCAGCGGATTTTCGTTGCTGGCCATTTTGATGACCTGCGTCAGACCGTATTTTTCCTTGATTTCGGCAATGGACGTGCCGGGGACATAGGCTTTCAGGCCAAGGATGGCCTCTCGTACGGGGGATGTATACATCGTGGCTCCCATGCAGCCGGAGAGAGGGAACAAAAAAAGGGCGCGACCTTGCGGCCGCGCCCGTGAAGACAAGGCTTATTCTTCCTCGTCGGTCGGACGGATGGTCAGCACCGGCATGGTGGCGTTCTTGACCACCTTTTCGGCCACGGAGCCGAAGAGGATGCGGTCGATGCCCTTGCGGCCGTGCGTGCCCATGACGATGAGGTCGACCTTTTCCTCTTCGGCGCGGCTGAGGATCTCTTCGGCGGCGTAGCCGATGAGCACATGCCCCTTGGCTTCCACGCCGGCGAAGTTTTCCGCCACAAAGGCTTCCATGGACTTTTCGGCCCCGGAAACGATCTCGCCCACGAAATTCTCGATGGTGTTCGGCGGCACATGGAAGCCCACATACTGACTCAGCGAGGGGGCCGTGTACACGACGATGATGCTGGCGCCGAGCCCCTTGGCAAGCATGGTGGCGTATTCGGCCACGGACTTGCTGTGATCGGAGAGGTCGACAGCGCAGAGGATCTTCTTGATTTCCTTCATGGTATGCTCCAGTGCCCTTTCCGGCGCTTTCGTGGGAGAGCCCTCCCGGCCGTGCCGGAACCGACCGTGACGGCTTCATCTTCTTGAGGTTTTATAGTAGAATCTTTTCCGGCGTTAGACAAGTCCCGCCGTTTGGCGGCAGGCCACCGGGAAAAAAACGCCGCTTTTTTCCTGGAACGATTATTGCAGGTATCCTGTCGAACGCCAACCCTGGAGGCGAACATGAAGGTGAACAGCCAAGCGATAGAATCCCTGCTGCAACAGCAGGAACAGACGGCGACCCGCCGCACAGGCGGTGACAATAGCGCATTCGAAGCGGCTCTGGCCCAGGAGCTGGGCTCGAGCGAAGCCACGGTCGCCGCGGCCATGCCCCCCATGCCCGGGGCCGGTCGTGCCGGCCTCATCAGCCGGATGCTGCTGGGGGGTACGGAAGAATCTTCCGCCCTGACCCCGGATGAAGCCGTTTTTGAGGAAGCTTTTTCCCAGGCGTCCGGCGCGCTGGATCTCTGGGACTCCTACACGCAGGCCCTCGGCTCCTCCCGGGCCGAAACCTCCCTGCGGGATGCCTATGCCCTGCTTGAAGGCATAGACAGCACGGTCTCCAACCTGCGCGAGGGCACGTCGAGCCTGCGCGGCCAGAATCCCGGCTTCGATTCCCTGCTCAATGAGCTGGAGATCCTGACCACCACGGAAAAGATCAAGTTCAACCGGGGCGATTACCTCGTTTAGGCAAGGCGCTCTCTGTCGGGAAAGCCCCGGCGGCGGATCTCCGTAAGCAGGATGCCGCCCGGCGGGATGTTCCCGGAACGAACGTGGGGGAGAACGTTTTTCAGAACGCCTTGACAGGTTTTCACCAGACAAAAAGGCTGCGGAGGATGACTCCGCAGCCTTTTTGCGTCCATATGCCGTTTTCCGGCTGTCGTTCATCTGACGCCATGTCCGGTTGAGGTGGGGGATGGTCTCCGGCACGGCCCGGATGGGCGTCAGTCTCCCGACAGGCTGCGCGGTCTCAGGCGTCCCAGCTGGCCGTATCCGTCCGGGCCCGCAGCAGGCCGTCAAGGATGCTCCACGGGTGGGGCGGACAGCCCGGCACGAAGACATCCACGGGCAGGAGATCTTCCAGACCGTGGCCGCACTCCGGGCTGTCCCGGAACAGGCCGCCGGAAATGGCGCAGCTGCCCACGGCGATCACAAGACGGGGCTGGGGGACGGCGGCATGGGTCGCCAGCAGAGCCTCCCGCATGTTGCGGCTCACCGGGCCGGTCACGGCAAGGCCGTCGGCATGGCGGGGGGAAGCCACCATGTCGATGCCGAACTTGCCGAGGTCATAGACGAGGGTCCCCAGGACGTTGATGTCCGCCTCACAGGCATTGCAGCCGCCGGCGCTGACCTGGCGCAGCTTGAGCGAGCGGGAAAAAAGACGGCCGGAGCGGCGCGGCGGCGTCAGCGGGCGCGATACGCGCGTCAGGATGAGATCTTCCCGGCAGAAGGTCGCCAGATGATGATCGCCGGTGAAGCGGATGCCACCTTTCGGACAGGCCCGCGCACAGGCCCCGCAGAAAAGACAGCGCCCCATGTCCAGCGCCGGGCCGCTGTCCGCGCCGCCGGGGCCGGGAGCGTCCGGCGAGAGCAGGCGAATGGCCCCGGCGGGGCAGGTCTCCGCGCAGGCGCGGCAGTCGCCGCAGGCCACGGCAAGGATCTCCGGGCGTCCCGGATAGCGCGCGGACAGCCCCGGCTGTACACGGGGATAGTCCAGCGTGCGGTATTTCTGGTGCAGGCGTTCCCTGATGATATGCAGCATTGGCGTACCGCCTTGAAAAGCGTGAGGGTTGAAAGATGTTGGAAAAAAACGGCGGAGCCCCATTCCCCTTGCGGGACTGCCGGGGCGGCTTTTTTCTCTTTAGGGCCTGTTGACACTATCCGCTGCTTGTTTGGGGGGCAGGGGAACCCCTCCGCCGGCGCGGGAGGGGTTCCCCTGCCCCCCAAGCCCCCCATCCCTTCCCCAGCGCGCTTTTATCAGGGAATGACACAGAGAGCGAGGTAAGCCCGTCCCAAGGGCAAGGGGTGTTTGCACGGATGACTTTTCTTATTTTAGTAAACTAGTTGCAACAGTTATGGTAATATGCCCGACGCGACAAAGGAGCCTTACGGGCATCGACAGCAGAGCGCGGGGTTCCCCTTCCCCCCAAATAGCCTGCATCCCCCCCTGACAGCTCCTACAGGTCATGGCCGCAGTAGGAGAGGTTGAAACTCTTGTTGCACAGGGGGAAGTCCGAGATCTGCTGGCCGCGCAGGGCCGCTTCCAGTCCGGCCCAGTTATGGAACGAGGGATCGTAGATTTTGCAGCAGGCCAGCCGTCCCCGGGCATCGGTGATCCCCACATGGCAGATCTCGCCGCGCCAGCCTTCCACCTGGGCCACGGCCAGCCGTCCGGCGGGCAGGCGGTCCGGCAGCGGCAGGCAGATGGCGCCCTCGGAATGGGAGAGCGCCTGAATGTCCGTGCAGGCCAGATCCACCGAATCGGCCAGTTCCCGGCTGCGCACGCGGGCGCGGGCAAGCACGTCGCCGCCCTTTTCCACCCGCGCCTGCGTCTCGCAGAGCGGCAGGCAGGACAGGGGCGTGTCGAAGCGCGCGTCGCGGGCAAGGCCGCAGGCTCGCGCCGCCACGCCCACAAGGCCCAGCTCGCGGGCCGTGGCGGCGGTGACCTCGCCGGTCTCCTCGAGCCTGTCCAGGACGCTGGCCGAGGCGAACATGACTTTCACCGCTTCCCGCACGTCCCGCCAGCAATGGCGCAGGCGATCGAAGAGGCGGGCGCACAATTCGGCGTCCACGTCCACCATCACGCCGCCGGGGCAGACCCAGCCGCGCCCGAAGCGGTTGCCGCAGACCTCCGCCGTCAGATTGAGGAAATCCCCGCGGATGCGGCCATTCCAGGCCGACGTGGGCAGAAAGCCCGTATCCCCGGCAATGGCCCCCAGATCGCCGGTATGGTTGGCCAGTCGTTCCAGCTCCAGCCCCAGACGCCGCAGCCGGTTGGCGCGTTCCGGCACAATGACGCCCGCCAGCCGTTCCAGCAGGGTGGCGTAGGCCGTGGCGTGCCCTATGCTGGTGTCTCCGGCCACGCATTCCATGAGGCGCGCATGCGCCGGATGCGGGCCGCCCGACAGGCGGCGTTCCACGTCCCGGTGCTGGAAACCGAGGCTGATCTCCAGATGCAGGACATTTTCGCCGTAGCACTGGAAGCGGAAATGCCCGGGCTCGATGACCCCGGCATGCACCGGGCCCACGGCCACCTCGTGCACTTCCTCGCCGTCCACGCGGTAATGGGTGAGCTGGGCCGGGCCGGGCCGCTCGCCGGGCGTGGCGGTCAGGCAGCCGTGCGGCACGAAGCGCACGGGCTTGAGCCAGGGATGCCCTTCCGGGCGGATGGCCCATTGTTCCCAGAGTTCGCGTTCGAAAAGGTGCGCCTGCGGGCAGTCAGGCGTCAGGGCGGCGTACTGCGTCAGGGGAGCGGTGCGCATCACCCGCAGGAAGCGGTCGCCGCTGTGGGCGATGAGCGCGCAAAGCCCGGCCCCGTCGCCGTCGGGCAGGCCGAACAGGGCCAGCAGCCGTCCGCCGTCCCGTACCTCTTCCAGCACTTCGCGTCGCAGATCCTCCGCGGACAGGACGGGCACGTCGGCCAGGGCAACGGATTGCTCGTAGTCAAGGACCATGTCGTCTAGCCTCCTATGAGCGCGGCCGCGCGGCGCAGGATGTTTTCAAGCCAGGCCGGGGTATGGACGCCGAGGCAGAGCACCAGCGCCCCGAGGCAGAGCGGCGGCAGCACGCTGCACGCGCTTTCCGGCTCGGCGCGCTGCATGTCGCGCGGGCGTGTGCCCTGCACCATGCGCAGCACCGGGATGGACATTCCCACGAAGATAACGGCCAGCGCCAGCAGATAGCAGGTGGCCACCAGCCAGCGTCCCTGGCTGAGAATGCCCTTGAGGATGAGGAACTCGCTGACGAACAGGCCGAACGGCGGCGATCCCACGATGGCCAGGAAGCCCGCCGTCCAGAGCGCGCCGGTCATGGGCATGGTCCAGCGCAGGCCGCGTACGTCGTAGCTGGACAGCGTGTGATAGCGGGTCAGGATGTTGCCGGCCAGCAGGAAGAGCATGCACTTGGTCAGCGAATGCCCCACCGCATGGAACATGGCCCCGAAGACCGCCGAGCCGCCCAGTCCGATGCCCAGGGCAAGGATGCCCATGTGCTCCACGCTGGAATAGGCCAGCAGGCGCTTGTAATGTCCCTGCCCCACGATGAAGACCGCCGCCGTGAACAGGGAGACGATGCCGAAGAAGACCAGCAGCCCGCCGCTGAAATCGCCCAGCCCGGCCGCCAGCATGATCTGATGGCCGCGCAGGATGCCCAGCAGGGCGCAGTTGAGCAGGGCCCCGGACAGCAGGCCGGACACGAGGGACGGGGCCTGGCTGTGAGCGTCCGGGAGCCAGTTGTGCAGGGGCGCGAGGCCCATTTTCGTGCCGTAGCCCACCAGCAGGAAGATGAAGGCCGCCTGGAGCCAGGGGGACTGCACGCCGTAGAAGCCGCTTGCCCGTACCTGCCGCGCCATGTCCACGAAGATGCCCACCTGGTCGAGGCCTTCCTCCATGACGAGGCCGGGCCGGTAAAAGCCGATGGAGAGCAGCAGATTGCCGATCAGGGCCAGCGCGATGCCCACGGAACAGATGATGAGATATTTCCAGGTGGCTTCCAGCGACTGCTGATGCCGGTGGAAGTAGATGAGCGGCGCGCTGGCCAGGGTCGTGCCTTCTATGCCCATCCAGAGCGCGCCCAGATGGCGGGTGGTGGTTACGAGCGTCATGGCCGCCAGAAAGAAGCAGAGGCAGGCCGTGAAGCGCCGTTCCGGGGCATTGGTGAAGGGCCGGCCGTCCTGAAGGGCCGTGCGTTCCCCCTGCCGGGCCTCGTCGCGCAGATAGCCCACGCCGTACCAGCTTGCCGCGCAGAACAGCGTACTGGCCAGCGCCAGGAAGAGCACGCCCACGGCATCCGGGGCCAGCAGGCCGAAGAAGGCGGAGGGCGTCTGCCCGCGTCCCACGGCCAGCAGGGTAAGCAGGCTCAGGACAAGGTGCGTGACGGCCACCAGCAGGAGCAGACCGCGCCGCACGGTGCGGGACGGCAGCAGCAGGGTCAGCAGGCCCGCGCACAGCGGAAAAAGAAAGAGGACCTCTAGCATGTCGATCTCCGTCCGGCGGCACCAGGGCCTGTTGACGCAATGCACGGTGTTTTTGGGGGGGAAGGAAAAGCCCTCCGCCGGCGCTGGAGGGGGGACCCTTCCCCCCAGGCCCCCCATCCCTTCCCCAGCGCGCTTTTAGCGGGGGAAGCGTCAGGAACACGAGGCAAGCCCGCCGCCGCCGGCAAGCGGAGCGTGTATAGCGTATTTGTTTTCTTCATTGAAATTGTTTGTACAATTTGCGTTGACACGCCCTAGGGGCTGTTTCTAAAAAGTTTATTGCAGCCAAATCAGACAGGCCGCCAACATGACGTTTGCCCGGAATGTTG
>NZ_CALUYG010000049.1 GCF_944324935.1 uncultured Desulfovibrio sp.
GTGTTCGCAAACAAATCCTAACCTGTTTGGCGAGCTGCTTCCATTTTTCAAATGTGCGAAACTTTCTGTACGTTATCGCCCCATGACAGTTCCTCGTTGTTGAGGTGTTTGTTTGCAAAACAACTGTCATGGGGCTTTCGTTTTTTGGCAAGCCCTCTGTTAACTTTCAATTTACAATCTGCCACAGAAAGTAATGTGTCGGCCTCCCGGCGGCGGGGCCAGCGTCTCTCAGGGGCGCACCATCCGCCTGCCGACGGCCGCCGTCCCCGCCGCTTGCCTCACGGACGGGAAACGGATAGCGTCGAGCCGCAACATCCCGTAAAAAAAGGCAGACAAGATGGATTTCAGTTCTGTGCAGATCCTGGTCGTGGGCGACGTCATGCTGGACCGCTACATCAGCGCCACGGTGGAGCGCATCTCCCCGGAAGCGCCCATACCCGTGGCCCGCGTCGAGAGCCGCTGGGAGGTCCCCGGCGGGGCGGCCAACGTGGCGCGCAACCTGGCCCGGCTGGGAGCGCGTACGCGGCTGGCCGGCCTCTGCGGCACGGATGCGGCCGCCGACTCTCTGCGGCGTCTGCTGGATGCGGAGGGCATCGAGCATGCGCTCCACGCCCTGCCGGGGCGTACCACCACCTGCAAGACGCGCGTCATGGCCCAGGGCCAGCAGCTCTTGCGGCTGGATGAGGAGGTGCGCGACGCGCCGGACGCCGCCGCCGTGGAGGGCTTCCGGCAGCGCATCGAGCCGTTGCTGGACGGCTGCGCGGTGCTGGTGCTCTCGGACTACGGCAAGGGCGCGCTGCTGGACGGGGCGGGGCATCGCGGCATGGACGGCCTGTGCCGCCGTCTCGTCCGCATGGCGCGGGAGCGGGGCATGCCTGTGCTGGCGGATCCCAAGGGCCGGGACTGGAGCCGCTACGAGGGCGCGCACTGCCTCACGCCCAATACGGCCGAACTGACGGAGGTGGCCGGCCCCCTGCCTGCCGGGCGCGAGGAGCTCGCCGAAACGGCGCTTGCCCAGTGCCGCCGCTGGGGGCTGGAACGTCTGCTGCTGACGCGCGGGGCCAAGGGCATGGCGCTCTTTGGCGAAGGGCTGGAGCCCTGCTTCATCCGCGCGCATACGCGCGAGGTGGCGGACGTTTCCGGCGCGGGGGACACGGCGCTGGCCGTGCTGGCCGCCGGGGTGGGGGCAGGCATGGGCTGGGAGGAGGCCGCCCGGCTGGCCAATACCGCCGCCGGGGTGGCCGTGGGCAAGCTGGGCACATCCCCCATAAGCCTTGAGGAACTGCGTATGGCCCAGCGCCAGTATGACGCCAACCCGCGCCTCTACAGTCTGCCCACCCTGCGGGAAAAGGTGGAGGACTGGCGACGCAAGGGCGAGCGTATCGTCTTCACCAACGGTTGTTTCGACCTCATCCATCCCGGGCATATCTCCCTCATCCAGCAGTGCGCCGATCTGGGCAACCGGCTGGTGGTGGCCCTCAACAGCGACGCCTCGGTGCGCCGGCTCAAGGGGCCGTCGCGGCCCGTGCAGGACGAGCAGAGCCGGGCGCTGGTCATGGCCCAGCTCAAGGGGGTGGATGCGGTCATCCTCTTTGACGAGGACACGCCGCTGGAGCTCATCCGCGCCCTGCGGCCGGATGTGCTCGTCAAGGGCAGCGACTACAGTCTGCGGACCGTGGTGGGCGCGGACGAGGTGCTGGCCTACGGCGGCACGGTGCATCTGGCCTCTCTGGTGGACGGATGCAGCACCTCCGGCCTCGTCCGGCGCATGGGCGGGCCGGAAAAGGCGCAGGGGCCGCACGCTTTCTGAAAAAATGTGACAGCTTTCCGGCAGGGGAAAAATGGCCATTCCGGCAAGCCCGGATGAGCCTTTGGCGTCAAATGGCGTCCTTCCTGTTCGCCGTGAGCGCAAAAAAGCGTCGGCGAAGGGCAAAACAACAGGTCCGACACGCATGAAGGGGCCGCATATTGTGCGGCCGCCGTCTTGCGCCAGAGGGGGCAGGGTGATAGGATCAATTCGCAGTATGGCGGATTCCCAGCCACGGATATGCCGGGGCGGTCGCCATGCGCCTACGAGGAGTCATCCATGAAGAGAAGATCGTTTCTCAAGCTTTCCTGCGGGCTTGGCGCCGGGATCATGCTTTCCGGGCTGGGCCTGAGCCTTCTGCCTGTGGAAGGCATGGCGCAGGAACTGAAGAAGATCGACAAGGTGAAGAGCGCCGCGCAGACGACAAGCATCTGCTGCTATTGCGCCGTGGGCTGCGGCCTTCTCTGCAGCACGGACAAGAGCACCGGCAAGATCATCAATATCGAAGGCGACCCGGAACATCCGGTCAATGAAGGTTCCCTCTGCGCCAAGGGCGCGGGCATCTATCAGACCACGGAAGCCAACCCCCATCGTCTGACCAGGGTGCTGTACCGCGCGCCCCATGCCGACAAGTGGGAAGAAAAGGACTGGGATTTCGCCATCGATCGCATAGCCGCCCACATCAAGAAGGAGCGCGACGCCTCCTTCATGGTGAAGAACAAGGACGGCGCGGTGGTCAACCGTCTGGAAACCGTCGCCCATATGGGCAGCTCCAACATCGACAGCGAGGAGTGCTGGAACATCGCCGCCTTCGCCCGTTCGCTCGGCCTGGTCTATCTTGAGCACCAGGCCCGGGTCTGACACGGCCCCACGGTACCGGCTCTGGCAGAGTCGTTCGGACGCGGCGCGATGACGAATCACTGGATTGATATTCAGCACAGTGATTGTATTCTTATCCAGGGCAGCAACGCTGCCGAAAACCATCCCATTTCCTTCAAGTGGGTCATGCGTGCCAAGGACAAGGGCGCGACGGTCATCCATGTGGACCCGCGCTTCACCCGCACGTCGGCCCGCTGCTCGCTGTACGCGCCCCTGCGTTCGGGCACGGACATCGCGTTCCTGGGCGGGATGATCAACTACATCATCGAAAACGACAAGTTCTTCAAGGACTATGTGGTCAACTACACCAATGCCCCGCTCCTCGTGGACGAGGGCTTCGGCTTCAAGGACGGCCTGTTCTCCGGCTTCGATCCCAAGAAGCGCAAGTATGACAAGACGACATGGGCCTACCAGAAGAACGCGGACGGCACCTTCAAGCGCGACAAGAGCCTGAAGGACAGGCATTGTGTCTTCCAGCTGCTGAAGAAGCACTACAGCCGCTACGACATGAAGACCGTCTCCGCCGTGACGGGGACCCCCGTGGAAGACCTGAAGAAGGTCTATGAGGCATTCTCCGCCACGGGCCGCCCGGACAAGGCGGGGACCATCATGTACGCCCTTGGGCAGACCCACCACACCGTGGCCGTGCAGAACATCCGCTGCTTCGGCATCATCCAGCTTCTGCTGGGCAATATCGGCGTGTGCGGCGGCGGCATCAACGCCCTGCGCGGCGAACCCAACGTGCAGGGCTCCACGGACCATGCCCTGCTGTCCTACAATCTGCCGGGCTACCTGCCCGCCCCGCGCGTGGGGCACGGTTCCTTCGAGAAGTATCTCAAGACCGTGGCCCGCACCACCGGCGAGCCGGATTCGCTCAACTGGCAGAGCAACTACAACAAGTATGCCGTGAGCCTCATGCGGGCCTTCTTCCCCGATGCGCCCAAGGAGACGGGCTACGGTTTCGACTGGCTGCCCAAGCTGGACGACGGGCAGGATGCCTCGGTGCTGCCGCTCTTCGACGAGATGTACAAGGGCACCATCAAGGGCTTCTCCTGCTTCGGGCAGAATCCGGCCTGCAGCATCCCCAATTCCAACAAGGTGCGCGCCGCGCTCCAGAAGCTGGAATGGATGGTGCACTTCAACATCTTCGACAACGAGACGGCCTCCTTCTGGAAGCAGCCCGGCGTGGACCCCAGGAAGGTCGGCACCGAAGTCTTCCTCCTGCCGGCGGCCGCCGCTGTGGAGAAGGAGGGCAGCCAGGCCAACTCCGGCCGCTGGATGCAGTGGAAGTATGCCGCCGCCAAGGCCCCGGGCGACTGCCTGTCCGCCGGCGACGTCATCTATCGCATCCAGATGAAGCTCAAGGAGCTTTACAAGAAGGAAGGCGGCGTCTTCCCCGAGCCGGTGCTCGGCGTCTTCACCGACATGGTGGACGGCAAGGGCCGCTATGACGCCGAAAAGGTGGCGCGCCTCATCAACGGCGTGTTCACCCGCGACGTCACCATCAATAACGTGGCCTACAAGAAGGGCGAATGCGTGCCCGGCTTCGCGCTGCTCCAGGCCGACGGCTCCACCGCCTGCGGAAACTGGATCTGCTCCGGCAGCTTCACCCGCGACGGCCAGAACCTCATGAAGCGGCGCGGCAAGAAGGACCCCACCGGCCTCGGGCTCTATCCCGAATGGTCGTACTCCTGGCCGGCCAACCGCCGCGTCATCTACAACCGCGCCTCGGTGGACCCCCACGGCAAGCCCTGGAACCCCAAGCGCGCCCTTGTGGAATGGAAGGACGGCAAGTGGGTCGGGGACGTGGTGGACGGCGCGCCGCCGCCGCTGGCCGAAAAGGGCGGCAAGCTGCCCTTCATCATGCGGCCGGAAGGCGTGGGCTGCCTCTTCGGGCCGGGTCTGGCCGACGGGCCCTTCCCGGAACATTACGAACCCGTGGAGAGTCCCTTCGAGAAGCATCCCTTCTCCAGGCAGCGCAATACGCCGCTCCTGCGCCTCTATGAGAGCGACAAGGACGTGTATGCCTCGGCCTCGGCCAAGTTCCCGCTGGTGATGACCACATACTCCTGTACCGAACACTGGTGTACCGGGGCCCTCACCCGCTGGCAGTCCTGGCTGAGTGAAGCTCAGCCCGGCGCGTACGTGGAGCTGAGCGAAGAGCTCGCCAGGGAACGCGGCCTCAAGAACGGCGACAAGATCCGCGTGGTCTCCGCCCGTGGCTCCGTGGAAGCGGTGGCCATGGTCACCCCGCGCATCACGCCCTTCCAGTGCGGCGACAAGAAGGTCCACCTTGTGGGCATGACCTTCAACTACGGCTGGATGACCCCCGGAGGCGACTCGGCCAACCTGTTGACGCCCACCTGCGGCGACTCCAACAGCATGACGCCCGAGTACAAGGCCTTCATGGTCAACATCGAAAAGATAGCCTAAGGAGCGATGACGATGAGCAACGGAAAGTCCATCATTGTTGATACGTCTCGCTGCACGGGCTGCCGTGGCTGCCAGGTGGCCTGCAAGCAGTGGAACGGGCTGCCCGCCAGCCCCACCACCCAGACCGGGACCTACCAGAACCCGCCGGACTTCAACGGCTGCACCTACAAGGTGGTGCGCTTCGCCGATGGTCGCGGTGCGGACGGCAAGCCCTACTGGTACTTCGTCAGCGACATGTGCCGCCATTGCGTGGAGCCGCCCTGTCTGGCCGGCTCCAGCGTGGAAGGCGGCATGATTCACGACGAAGCCACCGGAGCCGTGGTCTATACCGCCAGGAGCAAGGACGACGACTTCGAGACCGCGCAGAGCGTCTGTCCCTACAACGTGCCGCGCAAGAACGAAGAGACCGGCGTCATGGTC
The DNA here is from genome assembly GCF_944324935.1 of uncultured Desulfovibrio sp. Taxonomy (GTDB): domain Bacteria; phylum Desulfobacterota; class Desulfovibrionia; order Desulfovibrionales; family Desulfovibrionaceae; genus Desulfovibrio. The sequence continues at coordinate 5,540 of NZ_CALUYG010000049.1, forward strand.
AAGTGCACCATGTGCATCGACCGCATCAGCAATGGCATGGTGCCGGCCTGCGTGCAGTCCTGCCCCACCGGGGCGATGGTCTTCGGCGACCGGGACGAGATCCTCGCCGAAGTACAGCGCCGCGTGGCTGAACTGAAGAAGACCCATCCCAAGGCTCAGGCAGTGGATGCGGACAGCGTGCGAGTCATCTTCATCGTGACCGATGATCCCGAGCGCTACCATACCCACCTCAAGGCCTGACCCTGTCTGACCACTGGTCGCCCCCCGTTCCGTCGCCCCGCGGCGGAGGGGGGCGACCCCTCCAACAAGGATACCCCATGACTTCCCGCCCCACGGCAACTCCCGAAGCGACCGCGTCCGTCGCTGCCGCCCCTGACGAAACGGGCAAGACCGCCCGCCTTATCGACATCCTGCGCGAGGCCTGCCCGGATCAGCGGGCCCTGCTGGACGCCTTTGCCCCTGTCCTCTGTCTGCGCGAGACCGCCCTCGCCGCTGAGGCCGTCCGCCGCGACGCCGCCTCCGCCGCCGAAACGGCCGATGCGTCGACCGCCGCTCCCTCCGGGAAAGGCGGCATGGATACAGCTTGCGCCGACCGCTGGGCCGAGCCCCTGCTGGATACTCTCGCGCAGGGCTTCCCCGCCGTGGCCCCGGTCTGGGAACGGCTGCGCGCGGCCATCCGCGCCGACAACGCGCTGCCCGCCCATCTCTGCCTTGCCCGGCGCGGGCGCAAACGGCCCGCCCTCTCCACCTGGTGCAAGGAACATGATCTGCCCGCCGATGCCGTGAACCTCTTTGCCGAGCAGCTCGCCCGGCTGGCAGGGGCCGCGGTCCAGCTCGGCCGGCCCGAGCGGGAAAGCGGCGACGCCACCTGCCCCTACTGCGGCGGACGGGCGGAGATCAGCCTCATCCACGGCACGGAGGGCCGCCGCTACCTGCAATGCGGCCACTGCGCCCGCCTCTGGCGCTTCAAGCGCACCCTCTGCCCCCATTGCGGCGCGGAAGGCAACGGCATCCTGCGCCATCTCTATGTGGACGGACAGCCCGACCTGCGAGCCGTCATCTGCGAGACCTGCCGCCACTACATCCTGGAAGCCGATCTGCGCCCCCGCGACATGCCGCTGGAACTCGGCCACGTCCTCTCCCTCGTCATGGGCCACCTCGACGCCCTGGCCCAGGAAGAAGGCGCTTCCCCCCTCAGTCTCGCGCGCCCGGCCGTCGCACGCGCCGTGAGCGCCGCTGAAGAAACTGTGCATTAACGTCTACATATTATGGGTTATTTGGGGGAAGGGGAATCCCTCGCTCTGCTGTCGATGCCCGTAAGGCTCCTGCGTCGCCTAACGGGCACGCCCCTGCGGGTCGCCTTCGGGTCGCCCCGGCGCGGGAGGGGGTCCCCCCAGGCTCCCCATCCCTTCCCCAGCGCGCTTTTGTCAGGCGATGCCGGGGTATGCGGAAAGTATGTTGAGATGGTGGGTAAAGTTATGTGAACAAGCCGTGGGGACAGGGGCCGTGCCGTTCGTCGCGCCGCGCAGGCCGTCGCACGGCCTGCACGTCCCCCGGCAGCATGAAAAAAAACAGGGATCAGTATGATCGGTTCATGGACGCATGACGAATTCGTGGAAGGAGTCAGGAAGTTTCACTGCCATGTGGCCCCCGGCGTCATCATCGGCGGCTATATGGTGGAAATGGCCCGCCGGGCGCTGCCCCAGGGTATCCTCTTTGATGCCGTGGCGGAGACCGTGCAATGTCTGCCCGACGCCGTGCAGCTGCTCACACCCTGCACTGTGGGCAATGGCTGGCTGCGGGTCTATCACTTCGGCATCTATGCCCTGACCCTTTATGACAAGCAGACCGGCGAAGGCGTACGCGTACGCCTCGACGCCGACCACCTCGACCGCTGGCCCAATGTGCGCGGCTGGTTCTTCAAGGAGAAGCCCAAACGCGAACAGGACTCCGAGGCCCTGCACCGCGAGATCCGAGAGGCCGGCTTTGCGCTGCTCGCCGCCGCGCCCGCTCGCATCCACCCCGATGCCCTGCGCCACAAGGGCAAGGGGCAGGTCATCCGCTGCCCCCGCTGCGGCGAATGGTATCCCGCTGAACTCGGCCCCACCTGCCGCCCCTGCCAGGGGGCTGGCCCCTATGAGGACTGGGCCGCGCTGCATGGCGTGAAGTAGGTTGTTTTTTTGTGGGGAAAGGGCCCCCTTGTGAACAAGGGGGCCCTTTCCCCCACATGCCCCATCCCCCCAAAAACGTTGCCTGTCCAGCCACAAACCGTCGCGCCACCCAGGACGACGACCCGCCTCAAGCCGGCCTGATCCTGTGCAGGACGCGACGCCTCACGTCCGCGTGATGAGCTCGAGCGTTTTCCCTTTGGAAAAGGCAAAACGCGAGGCGGCGGCACGGTGTCAACGCCAGCCCCTATGGCTTGAAACGCGACACGCTTCAAACTGAAAATGCTCCAGGGAACTTGCGCTTCTCTCTTTTTCCTGAAAACATGGCAGTCATGTACGCTGCCCTTTCTTTTTGATGCCGCCGGGAGACTGGCGGGCGGGGGACGCCCGGGGAGGGCAGGCTCCCTTTCATCCTCCCCGGCAAGAGTTTTTGCGGGAGGAAAGGGGGCGCGGGGGGAAAGGAGGGGGCTTTTTGCAAAACGCCCTTCTTCCCCCCGCAAAAAATAACCACCACAAAAAAGGACAAACACAGCATGCGGCAGCATCTGGAGAGGATCTTTCGGGCGGGGCTGGCGGCGGTGGCGCCGGATGCGGCCTTGCGGCGGCATGTGCGGTGCGAGGGCGACGCGCTGTGCGTGGACGGAGAAATATGGCCGCTGCCGGAGCGGGGGCGGGTGCTGGTCATCGGGGCGGGCAAGGGAGCCGCGCCGCTGGCGAAGGCGGTGGAGGAGCTGCTGGGCGACCGCATGGATACGGGGGCGATCATCGTCAAGTACGGACATGGCATGCCGCTGGGGCGGACAGAGGTGTACGAGGCGGCGCATCCTGTGCCGGACGCGGCCGGCCAGGCGGCGACGCGGCATATCTTGCGGCTGGCGGAAGGCGCGGGAGTCGACGACCTGGTCATCTGCCTGTTTACGGGCGGGGCGAGCGCGCTGACGCCCGCGCCCGTTCCAGGGGTGACGCTGGAGGACATGCAGCGTCTGACGACAAGGCTGCTGGCCTGCGGGGCGACCATTCAGGAGATGAATGCCTTTCGCAAGCATTTGTCGCTGTTCGGGGGAGGGCAGCTGGCGCGGGCGGCGGCTCCGGCGCGGGTGCTGAGTTTTCTGGTCTCGGACGTCATCGGCGACGACATGGGGGTCATTGCGTCCGGGCCCACCTCGCCGGACGCCTCGACCTTTGCGGGATGCCTGGAGCTGGTGGCGCGCTACGGGTTGGAGAGGGCATTGCCAGCGACCCTGGTGGACATCCTGCATGAGGGCGCGGCCGGCCGGCGGCCGGAGACGCCCAAGGCCGGGGACCCCCTGTTCGACAGGGTGTGCACGCGTATCGTGGCGGGCAACGGGCAGGCGCTGGCGGCGGCGGCTCAGGCGGCGCGGGAGCTGGGCATGGCGGTCCATGTGCGGGAGCGGCCGTATACGGGCGAGGCGCGGGAATGCGGCGTGCGGCTGGTGGAGGAGGCCTGCGAGGCGGCGCGCCGTTACGGTGAGGAGGGGCGGACGTTCTGCTATCTTGCCGGCGGCGAATGCACGGTGACGCTGCGCGGGACGGGAAGGGGAGGGCGCAACCAGGAGATGGCGCTGGCGGCGGCCCTGTCCTTGCTCGAGAGGGACCCGGGCGACAGGGTGACGGCGCTTTTTGCGGGGACGGACGGCACGGACGGCCCCACGGATGCCGCGGGCGGCTTTGCCGCCGGCCGGGCCCTGGCCGGCCGGGAGGCGGCAGCGCGGGAGCTGCTGGAAGAGAACGATAGTTATACGGCGCTGGCTCAGGCGGGCCTTTTGTGGCGTACCGGGCCGACGCTGACCAATGTGATGGATATGGCGATTCTGTGCGTGGAATCACAGACGAGTGGAAGCAGGGCTTGACAGATTTTCTTCCTATCAGTAATAGTTATTGAAACTGGAGGAAGTCATGGCTCATGTACAGACACGGATGACCCGGCAGCGAGCGGTCATCCTGGAAGAGCTGCGCAAGACGAAAACCCATCCCACGGCGGATGAGCTTTATGGTATGGTGCGGCAGCGTCTGCCGCGCATCAGCTTGGGCACGGTGTACCGCAACCTGGATTTTCTGGCTGACAACGGGACCATCCGCCGGCTGGAGGCGTCGGGCAGCACCAAGCGTTTTGACGGCGACATCTCCGCCCATCAGCATGTGCGCTGCGTTTCGTGCGGCCGCATCGGCGATGTGATGCCGCCCGTGCCGGAGCCGTCGGTGGAAGGGATCGAGGTCCCGGGCTTCCATTGCCTCCATGCCGCACGGGTGGAATTTGACGGCCTGTGCGAGGAGTGCGCGGCGCTGGCCGCCACGGGCAGACAATAGGCTTTGCTTTTGCCGGGGCGACGGTGTAGCCTTGCACCTGTCTCCCTGTGTGCCTGTCGCAGTATGCAGGGCGGGCCATCCGTCAGGAGGGCCCGTCATCTGTTTGCGGCTCCAGGCGACAGCGGGGGCGGTGGCAATTTCCCACAGCAACTCCAACACCAACAGGAAGGATGCGGAATGAGCAAGGATCGCAAGGAACGCAAGGCCAATGTCATTGAGGTGCTGAACAAGGCGCGCAGCATGGAGCTTTATGCGGTGCACCAGTATATGAACCAGCATTACAGCCTCGACAGCCTGGATTACGGCGAACTGGCCGCCAACATGAAACTCATCGCCATCGACGAGATGAAGCACGCCGAAGCCTTTGCCGAACGCATCAAGGAACTCGGCGGCGAGCCCACCAGCGAAAAGGACGGCAAGATCAAGACCGGCGAAGAAGTGCTTGCCATGTACGAGGGCGATGCCGCCCGTGAAGATGCCACCATCGACGCCTACAACGGTTTCATCAAGGTATGCAACGAAAACGGCGACATCATCACGGCCCGCCTCTTTGAGCGCATCATCGACGAAGAGCAGGCCCACATGAACTATTACGACAATATCGCCGAGCACATCAAATCGCTTGGCGCGGTCTATCTGGCCAAGATCGCCGGCACGCCGTCCAGCACCGGCCCCTCCAAGGGCTTTGTGCAGAATGGAGGCAATCAGGCGTAGGAACGGCGATTTTTTCCCGTGCCGGACTGGCCGGCACACGGTGTTCCGCCGCTGTGTGGAGCAGACAGCATAAGCAAAGAAAGGAGCATGCAGCATGGCTGATGCCAAGGATATGTGGCGTTGCCCTGTGGCCAATTGCGGCTACGTCTATGACCCTGACCGCGGCGATCGCCGGCACAAGATCCCGGCGGGGACAAAATTCGAGGATCTGCCTGATGACTGGTGCTGTCCGGTGTGCGGCGCCAGCAAGAAGAACTTCCGCCGCCTGAGCGACGAAGCCTAGAACGGGACGCCGCACGGCGTCTGTCCGAAAAGAAATGCTGAACGGCGATACGGGGAAGCCCGGATCGCCGTTTTTTTGTCTGCGGCAGGGAGAGGGGCTCAGTCCTTCGCCCGGCAGAGGGGCGCAAGGACCACATGGGCCGCCTGTTGCAGGACGGCGGGGGCAAGGCGCAGCTGCACGCCCCGCTGACCGGCGCTCACATGGATCTGGGCATGGCGGGCGGCGCTGTCGTCCAGAAAGACCGGGTAGGCCTTTTTGGCGGCCAGAGGAGAACAGCCGCCCCGGATATAGCCGGTGAGGGGGAAGACTTCCTTGAGGTGGACCATCTCCACATGCTTGTTGCCGGAAGCCTCGGCCAGCGCCTTGAGGTCCAGCTCAGCCGCCGCGGGGATGCAGGCCATGAGGATGCCGGTACGGTCCCCCCGGGCGACAAGCGTCTTGAAGACGCAGGCCGGATCAACGCCCAGACGCTCGGCCACGGTGACGGCGGAAAGATCGCTCTCATCCACCGGGACGCTCAACAGCGCATAAGGCAGGCCCATACGGTCAAGCAGGCGTGCGGCATTGGTCTTGGCGATACGGAGGGCCTTGCTCATGCGTCCGCCGGGCTGGTCCACTGGATGAGCTTGTTGAAGAGCATCACGGGGTCGATGGGTTTGAAGAGAACGTCCGTCATGCCGGCATCATGCAGTTTTTTCAGCAGGGGCGGGGTGTGGTCGGCGGTCAGGGCAATAATGGGCGGAACCGTCTTGCGCAGCTCGTCGGCCCGCCGGATGATCTCGGCAGTGGCGGCGATGCCGTCCATTTCAGGCATGACCACGTCCATGAGAATGCAATCATAGGCCCCGTGCAGCGCCATGTCGATGGCCTGGCGTCCGTTGTGCGCAACGGCGCAGTGCGCGCCCATGCGGATGAGCAGGGAGCAGGCGATCTCCTGATTGACGGTGTTGTCCTCCACCAGCAGGATGTTCACCCCGTCCGGCAGCCCGCAGGGCAGATCCGCCATGCTCATTTCCACGGGGGATTCGTCCTCGATGGCGGCCTCCACGCAGGGGATGCGCAGATGGAAGGTCGTCCCCTGGCCCGGCGTGCTGTCACACCAGATGCTGCCGCCCATGAGATCGGCGATATGCTTGCAGATGGCAAGGCCCAGGCCCGTGCCGCCGAAACGGCGGGAGATGCTGGCGTCTTCCTGCGAGTAGGGCTCGAAGATATGTTCGAGGAATTCCTTGCTGATGCCCTTGCCCGTATCGGAAACGGTAAAGTACAGCCAGTCCTGATTGTTTTCGCGCTGCCGGGCGACGCTGACGGAAATGGACCCGCTGGTGGTGAATTTGACGCCGTTGCTCAACAGGTTGAGCAGGATTTGTCGCAGGCGCTGATTGTCGCCATGCAGGCGGCGCGGCACGTTCTTGTCGATACGGCAGTGCCAGTCGAGCCCCTTTTGCTGCATCTGGTACTGGACGGCGACATGCGCGAAGTCCAGCACGTCCTGCAGGATGAAGTCGCTGTGTTCCAACACCATCTTGCGAGCCTCGATCTTGGAAAGATCCAGCAGATCGTTGACCAGCGTCAGGAGGCTCGTGGCGGAATGGCGGATCTTGCGCAGATAGCCCCGCTGATCCTCCGGGCTGTCCTGCATGGCCAGATGGGTCAGCCCGATGATGCCATTGAGCGGCGTGCGGATCTCATGGCTCATCTGGGCCAGGAATTCGCTCTTGGCTTCCGAGGCCATGACGGCCTTGCGCTTTTCTTCCTGGGCACGGATGGAGTCCGTGATGTCCAGCGCGATGGAAAGGCGGACAAGGCGCTCGTCCTCCCAGCGCACCTTGCGGTCGATGACCGTATAGATCCGGTGGGTAAGGGGATTCTCGTGCGTCCAGCGATAGGGGGTCCCGTCATCGGGCAGTACATCATTGGTGCAGAAATGACAGGGGTTGGCATAGCCCTGCAGGCGCTTGTAGCAGAGATTCTCGCCGGCTTCGCCGAGCGGGAAGACGTCCTTGATGCATTTGTTGGCAAAAAGGATCTCATGGGTATGCAGATCGGCGACGTAGACGGGCGCGGTGAAGGAGTCGAACAGGCTGTACAGGCGGTCATTGTGCCGCTGCAGACGTTCGCAAAGAGCAAGATGCGAGAGGGAAAGCGCCAGGACATCTTCCAGACTGCGCAGACGCTCGGCCACAGGCTTGCCCGGGGCCCTGTCTCGCGAGGCCAGACAAAGATAGCCGATGAGTTCGTTTTTGTGGCGCAGCGGCAGGCTGTACATGGCGCCGATGCCGCATGCCGCAAGCTGGGCGCGCAGCTCGTCGTCCCGGCAGGCCGCAGGCGGTTCAAAATCTTCGGCAAGCTGCATTTCGCGCAGGGCCACGAAAGCCGTGAGCGCCATGCGCAGAGAGGCTTCGGCGTCGGACGCCAGGGGCTCGGCGAGCCAGAGCTCCGACTGATCGGCCCGCCCCGGGATGAAGAGCACGCCATAGGCGCTCTGGCAGGAAAGGGCCGTGCCGATGGTTTCCAGGGCTCCTCTCCAGAAAGTGGAAACCTCTTCACACGAAAGCGCGATGCGGGAGAGGGCAGCAACGAGCTCCAGGTCGTCCTGAGACTGAGAGCATGCTTGTGTCATCCATACTCCAACGGGGGGGAAGGAGGGTTTTTCATTATGCCGGGTCTGACGTTCATTGTCAAGCTGGCGAGATACCGGCCGGATGGCGCAAGCAAAGCGGCATGTGGCGGAAGAGGCAAAGGTGGCGACGCCGTTCCGCCGGCTCATGCCAGACCGGCAAGCAGGGTTTGCCAGCGTTCCCGCAGCAGGCGACGCCGTTCATCCCGATCCTGCACAATCCCTTTCAGGAGGGCCTCCAGTTGCACGTCAAGAGATCCGACGCCTTCCGTATTGGCAAGGATCCGATCGCTCTGGGCGGCTTTTTGCGCTTCCGGCCACTGCCAGGCCTCGATGGCGTCGAAATGTTCCGCGCTCCAGCCGCGTCCGGCCATGACGCGTCGGCGTCGCAGATCGACGGGACAGGTGACGCACAGGCTCAGGGGACGGGGCGTGAAGGTGTCCTTCTGCCAGCCGCATTCAAAATACAGCGGGATCTCCGCGGCGGCCACGGCCTCGCCGCGCGCTTCCGCCTGTTCCCAGAAGGCCGTGATGCGACGGCGCACCAGTTCATGCGCCTGCGCCTCCACATCCTGCCGCAACAGAGGATCGTGCCGCATGGCCGGACGCAGCGCCGACCGGTCAATGCCGCCGTCCGCGGCCAGCAGATCGGGCCGCCGCTCGCCCAGCCAGCGGGCCATGAGCCCGCGCGGCGCATACAGCTCATGGACCACGGCATCCGCGCTGATGACCGGCACGCCGAGGCGCTCCAGCGCGGCGCAGACAGTGGATTTGCCGCACCCCGGATTGCCCGTGACCACAAGCCGCCGCGTACAGCCCCCGGCCTCGGCGGCACAGGCAAGCATGTCCTCCGGCAGCGGCGCCGTAAAGCGCATGGGCTCGCCGCTCCACGGATGCGTAAACTCCAGCCGCCAGGCGTGCAGCATCTGGCGCGGCGCGCGCGCCCGTACCGGCGGCGGGGCATAAAGGGCATCCCCCAGCAGCGGATGGCCCAGATGCGCCATATGCACACGGATCTGATGCGTGCGTCCGGTATGGATACGCACCAGCAGCAGGGAGCAGCTCCTGTCCGCCGCCGTCCAGAGCACGCGCCAGTCCGTATGGGCGCTGCGCCCGCCCCGGGACTCCGCCACCACGGCCATCTTGACCTTGACCGTGGGATGTCGCCCCACCGGTTCGCGGCAGGTCCCCGTCGGCGGAGGCGTCCCCTGCACCAGCGCCAGGTAACTCTTGGCCACCGTCCGCTCGGCAAAGGCCTCGGCAAGGCGCAGGCGCGTCGCCTCATCCAGCGCCACCAGCAGCAGCCCGCTGGTGTCCTTGTCCAGACGATGCACGATGCCCGGCCGCAGGCCCTCCATCTGCCGCACTTGCGGAAAATGATGCAACAGGCGATGCACCAGCGTCCCCTCGGGGCAGGACGGACAGGGATGCACCGTCAGCCCGGCAGGCTTGTTGCACACCACAAGGTGGGCATCCTGAAAGAGCACCTCCAGCTCCGCCGCCTCAGCCTCCAGCGGACTGTCGGCTCGCGGCAGATCCAGTTCGACCATCTGTCCCCGGCGTACTTTGCAGGCCGCCGAGACGACCGCCAGCCCGTCGATACGACAATGCCCGGCCGCGATGGCCTTCTGTACCGCCGCCCGCGATATGCCGTTCAGTCGGGCATGCAGCACCCGGTCAAGGCGCTCGCCTGCCTCTCCATCCACCTGAAAGCGAAGTCCTTCCATCATGTTTTTCCTGAGAGAGTCGCGCATGATGGCATGGTTGGGCGGGGGGAAGGAAGGGGACTTTTTTGCAAAGAAGTAATACCTAGCAAAAAGCCGTGACAGCGAGTTTGTAACAACTCGATTTTTAAAAACTTTTCAAATGTCAAGCCCTCGAAATTTTTGTGCTAGGTTTCGGGGGCTTGTTTCTTGCCAAAAAAGCGGGCAAAATCAAACTGTTGAGATTTACCTAGCTTTTTTGTTTTCCCCGGTTTTCTCTACTCTTTTTTTGAGCAAAACCAGTGCAGCGTGCAAGCTACCTATCTTGAATCGAGAAAATTGTCAAAGGGGGGAGCATGGAACAGTCACCGACGTCCAAAAAGAAGACTCGGTACACCGGCGTCTACACGCGGGAGTCCACCCATCGGAAGCTGGCGGACGACACGCCGGACTACAGCATCTTCATCTCGTTCATGAAGAACAGGAAATTCAGCTGGGAACATATCGGCTGGGCATCCGAGGGGTATACCCTTGAGGATGCCGTGGAGATCCGCCGTCTTCGCGTGGAAGAGGAACAGCGGCGGATACCTCCCCGGAAATCGAGGCGAAGAACGGAAAGCTGCCGAGTGAAGACACGCTATCCCGGCGTCTACATGCGTGAGTCGAAAAAACATACGCTCTCTGACGGGACACCGGATCGCTGCTTCTACATCACCCTGAAGCGTGACGGCAAGAAAGTCCTGGAGAAGCTTGGTTGGCTCTCGGAAGGCTACAACGCGCTCACGGCAGCGGAAATACGCGGCCTGCGCATCCGGCAGATGCGACATCCCGAAGTTTTTGCCAAGGGAGATCGCGCTGAGGGCACGTATGTGGGAGACCAGCCGCAGGTCAGGAGGGTCGTCTCCGTGGATGACGTATGGGCAAAGTACGAGATACTATGCCTGCCGCTTTTGAAGAACGGCAGCGTCATCACCGGAGCCTACCGCCAGCACATCGGCCCTAAATTCGGTTCAAGGCAGGCCGACTCCATCGGCAGGCTTGACATTGAGAGCTTCCGCGCCGAGCTGGCGACAGTGGAGAAGCGCCACGGGAGTGGCAACCTGTCGAAAGCCTATATCAACATGATCCTCAACTTCCTTGAGATGCTGCTGAAGAAGGGGAATGAATGGGGCATGGTGCGCAGGGTCGAGAATCTGGCGGCCACCGTGCGTTTCAAGAATGCGGACAGGGAGCGGGACAAGTGGCTGACGCCTGAAGACGCCAGCAGGCTGCTTGATGGGCTGTGCATGACGAACCATGAAGCCTACTACTGCGCACGGATCTCCCTCTACTCCGGCATGCGGCTGGGGGAGATCATGTCCCTGCGGCGTCACGACATCGATCTGACAGCAAAGGTCGCCAGCGTGGATGGGAAGACGGGACAGCGAACCGTCATCATCCACGACAGTCTTGTCGGACTTTTCACGTTTCTGAAAAACAGGGAGGGCGGAGAACTGTGCATCAGGGTGTCACGGCAGGCCGTTGAGAAAAATTTTGCCAAGGTCGTTGAGCAAATAGGACTGAACGATGGCGTGACGGACTCGTGGCGGAAGGTGGTTTTTCACACGCTGCGGCATACCTTCTGTTCCTGGCTGGCCATGAAGGGCGTGCCGCTCTATACGATCAGCCAGCTTGCCGGGCACAAAAGCCCACAGATGACGCAACGGTATGCCAAGCTTTCCCCCAATATCGAGCGTGAGGCGCTGAATACGCTCTAACAGGTTCCCATGAAACGAAAAATTGCCATTTTTGCCATAGGCGGTCTGTTCCTGCCCGGTTTGTGCCTCGCGGCGGAAGCCGGGCAGGATGATGCTCAGAAGCTTTTTCAGGAGTCACTGCGGCAGATGCTGCCGCTGGGCGGCGAGCAGATAGAAGAGTACCGATCACGCTCGGATGAGAGGGAAAAGGCGCTGCAACCCGCTCCACCAACCTTGCGGAGCAGGACGGTGCGGGTATCGCTGGAGCCCGGTCAATCACCGGTATCCGTGCGGACGACCGCCAATATTGCCACATCCCTGGTCTTTCATGACAGCACGGGGCAGCCGTGGCCCGTCACGTCCGTAACCAATGGCGGCCCACAAGCTTTTCAGGTGCTGCGCCCTGAGCTGCCGGAAGGCAACCTGCTGAACGTCATGCCCCTTCAGGCATACGCTTCGGCGAACCTGGTTGTCACGCTGGCCAAGTTCGACATCCCTCTTGTGATCAGCCTGAAAAGCGATTCCGTCCGTTCTACCGACCGAACGGCTGACAGTATGGTGCTGTTCCAGCTTGCTCACCAGGGGCCGAACGCCCAGGCTCCATTGACAAGGGACATCAAGGAGACCGTCAACTCCGACATGCTCAGTTTCCTTGACCATGTGCCGCCCGCTGAAGCGACGCGGGTGAGGGTATCGCCACAGGATCGGGATCTGACGATCTGGAAATACAATGGAGTCCACTATGTGAGGACGACGCATACGATCATCTGGCCCGCGTGGACATCCGTCGTGAACGGCGCGGGCGGCATCAAGTGCTACGAGCTGCCGCTGACGCCTCGTATATCGCTGTCCAAAAACGGCAAGGTGCAAACTGTGAGGATCGAAGATGTCGAAAAGTGAGACAGCGGTCGCAACGCCACGGGGAAAAAAGATCCTCACGGGAGTTGCGATTATCGGCGGCGTGGCCGCATTGGCAATATTGGGTGTCACATTTCAAGCGAACGATGCACCTCCATCGGAAATGAAGGCCGCGCCGGGAGATCGCATCCAAGGGGGCGCTGGAGGCGAAGGTTCGCCGGAATACAACGCCCGACTTGGACAACTCAGTGCGGAACAGGCGGAACTGGCCGCCAGGACAGGGGAAAGCCACATAGCGCCGCCGATCGGACGGCAAGCCCAACCTCGTCCTCTGCTGACTCCGACCAGGGAAGCTCCCGCACAGGCTCCACAGCAACCCGTTCCTGTCTCTCCCGGTTTGCCAAAACCAGCACGGGCCGCCAAAACCAATGAAGACCTACGTAAACGGATGCTGGAGGAAATGAATTCGATGGAAGCGCGGCTGGCCGCGCTGACATCCACCCAGGGAGCCATCGTCTATCAGTACGACTTCGCGGCTGCGGAAAAGGAGCCGCAAAGGAGTGAGGAGGCCCCCGCGCCACAACCGGAGACACAGCCGGCGGCCATTCCCTTGCAGCCCGGCGACATGCTCTATGCGGTCGTGGACACGGCGGTGAACTCCGACGTTCCGTCCGCCGTCATGGCTACGGTCTCGACTGGAAAGCTCAGAAAAACTCGCTTCATCGGTAAATTCCAGCGGTTGGATGAGCGGCTCGTGCTGACGTTCACCAGGGCCGTTCTGCCTGATGGATCGTCTGTCGGCATCGAGGCGTATGCCGTGGATCCGGAAACCACGGAAGTATCCGTGGCCAGTTCCGTGGATACGCATTTTCTGGAACGCTGGGGTGGTCTGATTGCCGCCTCATTCCTTGAAGGCTTCGGTGAAGCCAAGCGGTACAGCGGCGCGGAGAGCACGGTATACGGGAACTACAACGGCACGTCCGACCAAATGGTTTGGAACGATTACTCGCTCGAAGATCAGGCTTGGATAGCCGCTGGGAAAGTCGGACAGCGAGCCGGGCGTGTCTTTGAGCAGGGATTCAACCGTCCACCGACTGTGCGCCTGGCCTCCGGCTGCCCCATCGGCGTACTTGTCTTGAACACAAAGCAGTGACAAAGCAGTGAAAAGGAACAAAAATGCGCAACACCGCCAACAAATTCATTCTTTGCGCGGCAGCGGCAGCGACGATCGTCTTTCCGCTCACCGCCGCCCATGCCGCTGACGCGACATCATTCAACCCCACCACGGTCAAGGTCACGGCCAAGCCCATCAGCTCCATCCCTGTGGGCACGATCATCTCCTGGCCAGTGGCCCAGAATCCGGCGGATTGGCAAAATCCCGACGGCTCTTATAACTGGCTGGAATGCAACGGACAAACCATATCGCAGACAGCCTACCCGGAACTGTTCGCGCTGCTTGGCGGACGAGTCCCCGATCTGAGGGGATTGTTCCTGCGTGGGTACGGCTCC
>NZ_CALUYG010000050.1 GCF_944324935.1 uncultured Desulfovibrio sp.
CTCTGCTGTCGATGCCTGTAAGGCTCCTCCGTCGCCTAACAGGCACGGCCTGCGGCCGCCTTTCGGTCGCGCTCTGCTGTCGATGCCTGTAAGGCTCCTCCGTCGCCTAACAGGCACGGCCTGCGGCCGCCTTTCGGTCGCGCTCTGCCTGCCTTCAGGGCGGGACACCTCATCCCCCGTATCTTCCCTTGATAAAAGCGCGCTGGGGAAGGGATGGGGGGCTTGGGGGGCAGGGGAACCCCTCCCGCGCCGGCGGAGGGGTTCCCCTGCCCCCCAAAAAAACAAGCACCGCATGGTGTCAACAGGCACTAAATGATGTCCGCCTCATGCCAGATGAAGGTCAGCTCGTGCTTGTTGCAGAAAAGATGCCGGAGCCTGCCGCCCGGGATGGCGGCAAAGGCCCGGCTCACCGCATGATCCGTCTCCGCCTGGAATTTCAGCGTACAGACCACATGGGCGCAGGCCCGCGCCTCTATCCACTGACGGACGATCTGGAGCAGGCGCTCCGGGTAACAGATCATGTCCGAAAACAACCAGTCCACCCGGCCCACATGACGGGGTTCCAGTCCGAAGCCGCTGCCGAGACAGTGGTTCACATTGGGCAGCCTGCCCACCTGCGGGGCCAGTTCGGCCTTGTCCAGACTGAAGACCCGCGCCCCCAGCCCGGCCAGCACCCAGGTCCAGCCGCCCGGTGAAGCGCCCAGATCCACGCAGAGTTCCCCGGGGCGCGGCCACCGTCCATCGAGGGTGAAGGCTTCCCAAAGCTTCAGGTAAGCCCGCCCCGGCGGATCCGTCCTGTTTTCCGCAAAATGGGCTTCCCCGTCGGCAAAGGGCGACGTGGTGACGGGCGAGGCCAGCAACAGATCGTGCTCCCAGAGGGTGAAGGCCCCCAGCGGGGCCGTGGGGGCCGGCTCTCCGAACGACAGGGGACGAGCCCCCACATGCGGCAAGGCCGCCTCCATGAGGGTTTGCCGCCGCTGATGGCCGCTGTCGGGCAGGGCATGGCCGCGCCAGTTGCGTTGCAGGGCCGTCAGCGCCCGTACCGCCTGCCCGATGGAAACGGCTTCCAGCCAGCGCGGCGCTGTCCAGACATTCTGGGCCCAGGCGGCCGGCTCCGTGCCTGCGGCGAGCACAAGGCGACCGCGCACGGTGATGACGCGGGGCCCCAGCTCTTCCAGCAGGGGCTCCATATAGCCGTGCGGCGCAAGCTGCACGCTGAAATCGTCCCGCGGCAGCGCCGCGCGCGGCAAAAGGGGCCAGCGTTGCGCCAGCCTGCGCCGCTCGTCGGCCTGGGCGGCGGCGCGCCGTTCCCGCCGTTGCTTGCGCCATTCCGGCTGCGCTGACGGCACTTGTGCGGGGGCGGCGCTCTCCGGGCGGGCCCGGGCGGGGGCGGCGGACGGGTCATGCGGACGGAGGCGGGACGAACGGGCGGCAGGAGGCAGACGACGATGTTGCATCCCGTCACACTAGCGCAAAGCGGGGCACGGGCCAAGTCCGCAGGCGAAGGCCGGCCTTGCCGCCGGCCCCCACTCCACGAAAAAAGGCCGCCCGATACCCTCGGACGGCCTGCCGGCGCTGGTCGCGGACCTGCCCGCTGCCGGCGTCATGCTACATGAAGAGGATGAGGGCGATGAACTCCAGATCTTCCGTACCCGAATTGAGGAGCCCGTGCGTCTCGCCGTCCGGGCAGACGGTCACGTCGCCGGCGACGACACGGCATTCCGTCCCGTTGTCGTCATAGGTCCCCTCGCCCTTCAGGATATAATAGACCTCGAACTCCCCGTGATGGGCATGCTTGCCCACGGCACAGCCGGGCGCCAGCCGCACATGATTGAAAAGCCGCCCCTTGCCGGCGAATTCCCCGTCATTGAGGATCTGCAGGGCCTGCCCCAGGCCGGGACCGCCGAACATGCTGCGCTCCAGCGTCACGGCATCCTGTTTGCGACGAACCATAGTCTACCTCCTTGCGGCCTTGCCGCGTTTGCTGAGGGAATGAAGCGGACACCAGCGCCGCGCACGATGTCGCGGCGCGTTTGGCATCACGAAAGTTCTCCTTGAGGGATCAGGCCTCCTTGCTCGCGGGCGCCGTCATGCCCCGCCGGCGGGCCGTCCCGGGCCGGGGCCGGCGCAGCGCCGGAGGACGGGGATTCTGCCGGGGCGGCAGGTCGCGGGGCGTCAGGGCACGCGGCGGCAGCTGCTTCACATGGACATCCAGCTGCGGGAAGGCCACCTCGATATTATGGGCGCGGAATTCGCGCTCCATGCTCAGCCGGATGTCGGACGAGGTGGTGACGCCCACGTCATAATCCTGCACCCAGAAGCGCAGGGCGAAATTCAGCGTGCTGTCGCCAAAGGCCGTGAAAAGCACCACCGGTTCGGGATACTTGAGTATGCTGGGGTGGCTCTTGGCAATGTCGTGCATGATGCGCATGACGAGCTCGGTGCTTGTGCCGTAGGCCACCCCCACATCGACCTGGAGGCGGACGGAACGGCTGTTGCGCGTCCAGTTGATAAGGCGGCTTGAGACGAATTCCGCATTGGGGACATAGATGATGGCGTTATCGTAGGTCTCAACGATGGTGGCGCGCACGCTGATCTTGCGGACGCGGCCCGTGGTGTTGCCCACTTCCACCACGTCCCCCACCTGCATGGTGCGGCTGAAAATGAGGATGAGCCCGGAAAGAAAGTTGTTGATGATGGTTTGCATGCCGAAACCGATACCGACGGAAAGACCGCCGGCGACCATGGCCAGATTGCTCAGCTCCATACCCAGGGCCCGGAGCATGAACAGGCCGAAAAAGGCCCAGAGCGTATAGGTGACGCCCGTTTGGAGCGGCTGAATGAGCGTGGCGTCGATGGTCATGCCCTTCTCGGGCAGATGGCCGAGGAAACGGCAGGCCATGCGCACGGCCGTACGGGTGATGAAGAACATGCTGAAGATCAGCAGCACCTGCACCACATTGAAGCGGGTGCTGCCCACGTCCACCCCCTGCAGCACATAGTCCCGCAGGATGTAGAAGCCACCCGGCAGGGTGATGACCCACAGGCCGATGCTGCACGCCGCCAGCACCAGCATGAGCGGCGCGGCCAGCGCCAGCAGCACGCTGGTCAGGGCCGCCGTGCCTCCCTCCTTGTTGAGCTGCACATTGATCTTGTTGATCAGGGACATGCTGCCCATGCCCAGCTGGATGGCCAGCGAGACCGAGGCATAGAGCAGATAGAGCGCCATGCTGTAGACATGCAGGCCCAGCAGGGCGAGTACCAGCACGATCCAGAGCACCACCGGCAGCCCGGAGCAGACGGAGGACTCCAGCTGCATGGGACCGAAATCCGTGTCGAAACGGCGTTTGCGCTGCACGATCATGTATACGATGATGGAGATGATCCAGGCCACCACGGCCACCGCCTGCGGCAGCGGCACATACAGCAGGATATAGGCCGCAAAGGTCAGCGGTATGAGCCGCCAGAACGGCGAAGGCTCGGCCGGGACCTCGGTGTGGCGCAGCCGCCGCAAGTCCCAGGCCAGGAAGACGAGCGCCACGATGATGTTGAGGTTGCCCACGGCCAGGAACAGCCGGAACGTATCGTCCGTCGCCGACAGGGAGGCGGAGATGACGCACATGCCCAGCAGCAGCCAGGGCACGCTGACATACACGAGATGCCGCATGGTGATGTCCGTACGGCAGCTCGTGCAGCGGCGGCGCAGCAAGACGGCGATGAGCACGCTGAAGGCGATGCTCAGGAAAAGCCGCAGGGCAACGCTCTTCCATTGTTCGCTCGTGGTGGGCAGCTCCACCGGCAGGCGCAGCTTGAGCCCCTGCGTGAAGAGCTGGAGCTGTCGGCCCACCTGCACCCAGGTCTCGGGATAGAGGTAGGGGACGGTCCCGCTCAAATAGTAGTTTTTCCACAGACCGGGCAGCAGAGTGTTGATGTCCTTCTGGGCGGCCTCAAGATCCCGCAGCAGGCTCTGTGCCGGCGCAAGCGCCGTATCATAGCGCTTGAGCAGATTCTCCAGACGGCTGCGCGCCTGCCGGATGTCCCGCGCATATCCCTTGATCTCCGCTCCGGCATTCTGGGTGTCGTCCGGCAGGGAGGCCGACAGGGTGCGTATGCGCTCCAGCATGGTCTGTACCTGAACCCTGTCCTGCATGGGGCCTTCCAGCAGCGACTGCACATGCCGGTACGTCAGGCCGAGACGGCGGTCCACGGCTTCCAGAGCGTTGGGCCATTTTTTGAAGGTATTGGCCAGCACCAGCAGACGGCGGGCCTCGTTCTCCTCGCTGACCGACAGACTGGCGATACGCCCCGAGAACTGGGAATCCTTCTGGCGGACTTCACTGATGACCCGTTGCAGATAGTCCCGCTGGCCTTCCCAGATGTCTCCCCACGGGTCGGGTGCGGGTTTTTCCGGCTCCTTCTTTTCCGCATCGGCCGCGCCGCCCTTGTCGGGATCGGCATCCGCGGCCTTTTTTTCCGCGGCGGACGGGGCATCCGCCGCCCAGCCCGGGGCAACAGGCTGAAAACACAGGGTCAAGGCGCTGACCACAAGCAGGATCAGGCACATGTGCAGATAACGGGGCATTCCTTCCTCCGCTCGGCTAAGAAAAAAGGGCTGGCCCGAAGACGGGCGTCTGCGTCAAAAACAGGAGGACACTACCCCAAGACCCCGCCCTTGAAAAGGGCGGCCGGCCCCGGTGGGCCGCCGGGCGGCGAAGGCTTTACATACCGGACGGCAGGCGGCATAGTGAGGGCCATGCACAGTGCAGCTTCCTCCCCCGTCCGTCCTGTCATGGCCGGCCCCGTCGATCCCTCCGGGGATGGCTCACGCCCCGCGGTGGCCCTGGCCCGCTGCCCGGACAGTCAGACGGTGCGGGAAGTGCTGCCCCACCTGCTGGACGTCTGCGCGGCGGGATCCCCCCTGCGCAAGCTCCACGGCAAGCATGTGCTGCTCAAACCTAATCTGGTGACCGCCCGGCCGCTGGCCTGCACCAGTCCGGCCGTGATGGAGGCGGCCTGCCGCTGGCTGCTGGATCAGGGCGCGCGCGTGCGCGTGGCAGATTCGCCCGGCTTCGGCACGGCCTCGGCCGTAGCCCGCAAAACAGGACTGACCGACGCCCTTGCCCCGCTGGGCGTTCGTGTGGAAGCGCTGGATGCCCCGCAACGTCTCGCGCTGGACGGCGGCGTCAGCTTCCCTGTCAGCCGCCTTGCGCTGGAAAGCGACCTCATCGTCTCAGCGGCCCGCGTCAAGGCGCATTCCCAGATGCGCCTGACCCTGAGCGTCAAGAATCTTTTCGGCTGCGTCTGCGGCCTGCGTAAAGCCGTCATCCACACCCGGCAGGGGCAGGAGCCCGACATCTTCGCCGACTGCCTGGCGGCGCTGGCGGCGGCGCTGCCACCGACCGCGGGGCTGCTGGACGGCATCGTGGCCATGCACGAGACCGGCCCTTCCAATGGTTCTCCCTATCCGCTCGGCCTGCTGGGGGCATCCTCATCCTGCGTAGCGCTGGATGAAGCCTTTTGCGCCCTGCTGGGCTGCACCGTGGAAGACGTGCCGCTGGCGGCGGCGCTGGTGCGCCGAGGCCATGCCGACTGCCTTGCCAACGGCTGCCGGCCGCGCTATCCCCTCCTGCAGCCCGCGGACTGCGCCGTGACGGATTTTCGCGTGCCCGTCCATCTGCTGCACACCTCTTTCCGTCCCTGGCGTCTGCTGAAAAGCTGTCTGCACCGCTTCTGGCTTTCCTTCAAATCCTAGGAGGCTTCATGCCCGTCATCCTGCCCAACGAAACCGACATCTATGCCCTGACCGATTCCCGCCTTTCCCTCGGACGGCCGCTGGAGACCGTGGTCTCCGCCCTGCTGGCCGCCGGCGTACGCATCATCCAGTACCGGGAAAAAAAGCTGAAAGGCGGCGAGATGCTGGAACAGTGCCGCCTCATGCGCCGCCTTACCCGCGAGGCGGGAGCCTGCTTCATCGTGGACGACCACATCGACCTCGCCATGCTGGCTGAAGCCGACGGCGTGCATATCGGCCAGGAGGACATCCCCCTGCCGGACGTACGGGCACTGGTGGGGAGCAAGATGTGTATCGGTCTTTCCACCCATTGCCCGGATCAGGCCCGCGAGGCCGTCCGGCTCGGGGCGGACTATCTGGGCGTCGGGCCCATCTTCGCCACCCAGACCAAGGAAGACGTCACCGCTCCGGTAGGCTATGCCTACCTTGACTGGGTGGCCGCCAATATCAGCACGCCCTTTGTGGCCATCGGCGGCATCAAGGAACACAACATCGCCGAGGTGGCGGCGCATGGCGCCAGATGCTGCGCCCTTGTTTCCGAGCTGGTCAGCGCCGAGGACATCGTCGGCAAGGTGGCCGCCGTGCGCCGGGCCATGCACCGGCGGGCCTGACCTCCCCGGCATAGCCGGCAGCCCCTTTCTCCGGCAGCGGCAGGCACGACCTGTCGCTGCTTTTTTTCGACCGCCTGCCCCCTCCTGCCTCATCCCCTCCTTATCCCCTCGCTGCCCGGCCGCCGGCACACTCTCCTCTCGCCCACCGCATTCTTTTCCCCCAGCGGGGCGCTTTCCGAAGCTTTTCGTGCATCCTGGAATGTCTATGGACAATCTCAAGCATTTTTCTAGAGATAACTTGTTGATTTTTTTCTTGAAAATTCATTTTTATCAGGTAGACTGAAAGTGCTCGCCGGTGCAGGCGGGCCCTACACAACCCCCCTGCCAACACTCGGGGGACATATGTATCGCAGGTGTATCATGTACAGATGGTGGCGAACATCCTCTCTGACAGTCCTGAGTTTCTATTCGGCTTTTCTGCTTTCCGGCTGCGGCTTTTTTGGCGCGTCCACCTCGCCCAGGGACGACATCACCCCGGCGCAGGCACAGCGCGTGCTCAAGACCGCTTATTCCCAAATGGGGAAAAAATACCGCTCCGGGGGAGCGTCCCCGGCCAAGGGCTTTGACTGTTCCGGGCTCATTTACTGGGCCTACCGACAAAACGGACTGGAAATGCCGCGCATCACGGTGGATCAGGCCCGCACGGGACGCGCCGTGGCGCGCAATCAGGCCCGGCCCGGTGATATCGTGGTTTTTCGCACGGGCAACAGTCCGCGCGGACTGCATACCGGCATCTATGCCGGAGGCGACAAGTTCATCCACAGCCCGCGACGTGGCGAACGCGTCCGGGAAGAAAGCATCAAGATCGACTACTGGCGCAAGAAGCTTGTGTCCGTCCGGCGCGTCGCCCGCTGAGGAGCGCCCGCCGGCTCCGTCGTCCCGGCAGCGGTTCCGGGACGACGGCGGCGCATCGTCCGCCACATCGTTACACCGTGTGAGCGGACGGCCCGGGCGGCACTCATGTTTCCATCGCATGCAGATGGCAGGACAGCCCCCCTGCCCTGACCGACAGGAGACCCCATGACCACTTCCGTTCCACAGGACCCCACCCTGCTCAGCATCGCCGACATCGCCCGGCATTTCGACTTGCCGGAATCCACGGCGCGCTACTACTGCAAACGCTTTGCCGAACACATCCCCAGCGTGGGGGAAGGACGTCGCCGGCGCTACCGCCCCGAAACGCTGGACGTCATCTCCCTTGTGCTGGAAGAAATGCAAAAATCCCGCACCGCCGCCAGCGTGGAAGAACTGCTGGCCTCCCAGTTCCCCCGCAATGTGGACACCCGCCCCCTGAGCGTGCTTGCGCCGGCCGCTCCCGACGAGCTGTCTCTTTGCGCCGTGCCTCCGGCGGCCATTGCCGGAAGCCTGTCACAGGAAAGCCTGCCTCCCGCTGATTCGCCGGCTGTCCTGCAATTGCTGGAGCGCCAGACAACGGCACTGGAAGGCATGTTGCAGGTGATGCGCCTGCTGGTGGAGCGCATGCCTCTTCCCGCCGGGGGGGCCGATGCGCGCCCGGCCGACGCCGCGCCGGAGATCATCAAGGAGGTTCGGACCCTGCGGACCCTGCTGGAGGCCTGCGAAAAAAATCATCAATCCGATCTGGAACAGATCCGCAGATGGGTGGGCAAGCTCATCCAGCGACAGCCTTCCGCCTGATCCGCATCCGTTGCCCCAACGCCGCCCGCGAGCGCACTTTCCGGCGGGCCGCGACGGCCGGCCACCCTGCCTGACCTCGCATGCCGCAACGAGCCGGCGTCGTAGCCGCTCCGGCGTGTCCGCAAGCGCTTTCCTCCCTGAGGGCCTTCTGGCCCTGTTCGTTGTCTGTTTGGGGGAAGGAGGGCCCTCCTCGCTCTGCTGGCGTTGCCTGTAAGGCTCCTGTGTCGCCTAACGGGCAGGGCCTGCGGGCCGTTCGCTGCCTTCCCCCAAAACCCCCATCCTTTCCTCAGCGCGCTTTTTCCGGGGAAGGATAAGGGACAGGGAAACTCCGCCCCAAAGGTAGGCGGAGCGTGCTTGGTGTGTTCATTTTATCTGTTGAAATTTTTTGTAAAAATTGTGTTGGATTGCCCTCGCAATGCAACACGGGACGCCCCTTGCCCGGCCGACGTGCATACCGCACGAGGACCTTGCATACGCCGACGGGTCGCCGCACCCCAACATACGCAGACCCACCGCCCGATGGCCGACGACCAGGCATACCACCTGGCAGGCCAGGCCGGCCACCGTGGCAGCCCCTCCGCAGGCTGGATGCGGAGCCCCTTTCAGAAAAGCCGCCTTGCCTGCGGCTGCCGCCCTCCCCTCTCCCTTGTGCACGACGCCGGACGACGACACCGCAGCCCGTCCCCGGAAGGGATGACGACCGTGGACCCTCCGCCCGGCAATCCACAAAAAAAGCCTCTGTCCCCGAAGGGAAACAGAGGCCTGACACTCTTGGGGGGCGCGACGGCTACTTGCTGTTGGAAAGCGCCATTTCAATGGCTGACTTGAAAAGGTCCTGCGGCAATGCGCCACGCACGACCAGATTATTCACAAGGAAGTAAGGAGTTCCTTCCACAGCCAGCTTTTCGGCATCTTCAAGATCGCCCTTGATGATGTCCTTGACTTTCCGGCTGTTGCGATCCCTGTCCAGACGGCGCATATCCGCGCCGAGATCCTTGGCCGTACGGCGCAGGAATTCTTCTCCCTCGCTGATGACCTTGTCCCGATTGGCAAAGAGCGCGTTATGGAACTTCCAGGCCTTGGCCTGATCCTGCTGGGCAAGGGCCACGAAATAGGTGACCGCCAGCGCGCTGGGCCCATCGGCATCCTGCGGCAGGCTCTTGAAGACGAGGCAAACCTTGTTGCCGTATTCATCCATCAGCTTTTCCAGCGTGCGAGATGCCTGCTGGCAAAAATGGCATGTAAAATCGGAAAAGGCCACGATGCGAACGGGAGCCTTGGCGGAGCCGAGCAACGGGCGATCATCCGTGGCGATGTCCTTGGGCTTTTTCAGATCATTTTTCCACTGCTCGCGCAAGGCGTTCTTGCGACGCAGATTGGAGCCCTGCTGTGCAATATCCAGTACGGTCTCACTGTTGTCGCGCAGCACATCCAGCACGAGCTCAGGGTTCTCCCGGAGGATCGTTTGCAGCGTTTCCCGCAAATTATCATCCGTCACCGGCGTTGCCGCACGGGCGGGCGAGACGGTTCCCAGCATGGCGAGAGCCGTACAGGCCAAGAGCATTTTTTTATACGAGAACATGTCACCTTCCTTTTTTCCAGTACTTTTTCCTGACCTTGGCAAGAATGTCAATGCTCTGCCAAGTGAAAAGATTTTTATGTAATTTCTCCACCATATCCTTGCGCTTTTTGCTTGCTTTGCCTATTTTGAAAAACGCGTTTCACATGAAACGCACATTGCCAGCTTGGCGCGTTTCATGTGAAACACGAGATTTCGGAGGATTTGCGATGAGCAGAATAATTGCGATCGCCAACCAGAAAGGTGGCGTCGGCAAAACGACCACCGCCATCAATCTGGCAGCGGCACTGGCCGTCATGGAGAAAAAAGTGCTGCTGGTGGACTGTGACCCCCAGGCGAACTCCACCAGCGGTTGCGGCATCGAACAGGAATCACTGGAGGCCGACCTCTACTCCACTTTCTATACGCCGGAGAACACGTCCCAAAGCATCACCAAGACCCGAACCCCCTTTCTGGACATCCTGCCTGCCAGCACCAATCTGGTGGCTGTCGAACTGGAGCTGGTCGATCGCATGGCCAGAGAATATTATCTGGATGACTGCATCAAGACCGTGTCCGGCGCGTATGAATATGTCATACTTGACTGTCCCCCATCCCTTGGCCTGCTGACGCTCAACGCCCTCTGCGCGGCAAGGGAACTCCTTGTCCCCCTGCAATGCGAATTTTTTGCGCTGGAAGGCATCGTCAAACTCCTGCAAACCTATGAACAAGTAAAAAAACGCCTCAACCCGGAATTGCAGCTCCTGGGGGTCGTGCTCACCATGTATGACGCGCGCAACAGATTGACCCGGGACGTCACGGATGAGGTACACCGCTGCTTTCCCGAACATCTCTTTGAAACGGTCATTCCTCGCAATGTCCGCTTGTCCGAGGCGCCGAGCCACGGAAAATCCATTATCCATTACGACGTCAAATCCAAGGGTGCGGAAGCCTATCTCGGGCTGGCCAAGGAGGTTGTCCTACGCAACCCCGGCAAAAAGAATCCGCAGTAAATTCGTTCGACGCCGGTTACACGAGGACAACTATGAGCCTGAACAAAGGACTTGGCAAAGGCCTGGGGGCCCTTTTCTCCGGTGCCCCGGCCGGGCGGCCCGGCAACAGCGGTACGGAAGAAGCGCCGCGCACCCTTCCCCTTGCGGACATCACTCCCAATGCGGAGCAGCCCCGCAAAAACTTCAATGAGGAAAGCCTCCGGGAGCTGGCCGAATCCATCCGCAGACAGGGCATCCTCCAGCCTTTGCTGGTCCGCCCTCTGGGTGACGGCTACCAGCTCGTGGCCGGCGAACGGCGCTGGCGGGCGGCCAAACTGGCCGGCTTGGGCAAGGTCCCCGTCATCATCCGTGTCATGGACGACAAGGACGTCATGGCGGCGGCCCTTATCGAAAACCTCCAGCGGGAAGACCTCAACCCTGTTGAAGAGGCGAGGGCGCTGGCCAAACTTCAGGAAACGCTGGACCTCACCCAGGATGCGCTGGCAAGTCGGCTGGGCAAAAGCCGTCCCGCCATTGCCAATGCGCTGCGCCTGTTGCGCCTGAGCCCTGCCGCCCAGGATGATGTGGAGCAGGGTCGCATGAGCGCCGGCCATGCCCGTTGCCTGCTCACCCTCGAAACGGAGGACCCCGCCGCGGCCGAAGAATTGCGGCAGCGCATCCTTGCCGCAAGCCTCACCGTGCGCCAGACGGAAGACGCCGCGGCCCACTGGCGGGAACATCGGCAATTTTCCTGGAAAGAACAGGATGCCGTCGCAGCGACGGACAAAAAAGCCGCACCGGACCCCCTGAGCGGCAAACGTCGCAAGGATCCCCTGCTCTCTTCCCTTCAGGACTATTTGTGCCGGGAGCTTCCCTGCAAGGCCCGTCTCAGCGGCAACGCGCAAAGCGGCCGTCTCACGCTGACCTATTCCAGCCCGGAAGAGCTGCGTCAGCTTTTGCAGCGCATGAGCTGCACATGGGAGGCTGTACCCGCCGCCAGCGAGCAGGATGAAACGCCGGATACGGCCTCCGCCACTCCCGCAGTCTCTCCCGCAGTCTCTCCCACGGGCGATGCCGCTGCCGGGGCCTCGCTGCCCGAAACGGAAACGCTTTAAGCCACTCCAACCTCTTTCCCCGGCCGCTGTCGTTCGTCACCGCGAGTAGCGGCGGCCGGACTGAGCCTTTTGCCGGACCGATCCCGTGCGCTACCTTCCGCCCCGCCTGCCCTCACCGGCAGGCGGGGCGTTTTTCCCTTTCTCCGGCACACGCGTCCTTCAGCCCGCCTTGCCGCCGGCAGGATGTCCGTACACAGCCTTCGGACGCGTCGGCATTTGATGCTTTACCCGCGGGGGAGTGCCATGCCTCTGAGACAATCAGGCAAAAAATTGCAACGATCAGCGCTGGCAGGCATGCGTCCGTGGCGCTATGGACAAGGAAGAACATCCGCAGCAGGAGGGATCACCATGAATACGCTTTCCGCAGCCCGCTTTGATCGTCGCCGCTTCCTTGCCGGAGGACTGGCCCTCGGCGCCGCCCTGCTCCTTTCGCCCGGCACGGCGCAGGCGCTGCCCCGTGCTGATGACGTGGCACAGGGCTCGTCGGACGACTCCCGCAAACTCGGAGGATTGTCCGTCTCCTCGCTGGGGCTCGGCTGTCTGCCTATGGTGGGATATTATGGCGGCGTCTATGACAAAAAGGATATGATAGCCCTTATCCGCCATGCGTTCGACAAGGGGATCACGTTTTTTGATACGGCGGAAGTCTACGGCCCGTACATCAGTGAGCAATGGGTGGGAGAAGCGCTTGCGCCGGTGCGGGATCAGGTGGTCATTGCCACAAAATTCGGCTTCGGCGTCGAGGAAGGACAGCCCACGGCCCTGAACAGCCGACCGGAGCATATCCGCCGCGCGGTGGAAGGATCTCTGCGCCGGCTGCGTACCGACCGCATTGATCTCCTTTATCAGCATCGCGTCGATCCCGCTGTCCCCGTGGAAGAAGTGGCCGGAACAGTAAAGGACCTTATCCAGGAAGGGAAAGTCCTGCATTTCGGCATGTCCGAGGCCAGCGCCGCCTCCATCCGCCGGGCTCATGCCGTGCAGCCGCTCAGTGCCGTACAAAGCGAATATTCCCTGCTCTGGCGCGAACCGGAAACCAAGGTCTTCGCCACCTTGCGCGAACTTGGCATAGGGCTTGTCCCCTACTGTCCCCTGGGACGCGGCTTTCTGACCGGAGCCATCACCGAAAACAGCCGCTTCCCCACCGGCCGCCTCGCCACCCTCCCCCAGTTCACGCCCGAAGCCCTGAAGCACAATATGCCCCTGCCCCATCTGATCCGCCGCTGGGCGGAACGCAAGGGCTGCACCATGTCGCAATTCTCTCTTGCCTGGCTGCTGGCCCAGGCCCCGTGGGTCGCCCCCATACCGGGAACGACCAATCCGGCGCATCTCGACGAACTTGTCGGGGCTGTGCGGGTCAGCCTGTCCGCCGACGAACTCAGGGCCTTTGCGGACGAACATGCACAGATTCACCTGATGGGACATCGTGCGGACGCTTTCACAGAAAGCCAGATCGACAAATAATCATGCCCCGCGCACATGACAGCCGCCAGGCATGTTTGTCGCTCCCCGCGACTCAGGGCGGGATCGACCGCTTACCGGTTCGTCCTGCCCTGTACACTCCATCGTCGATGCGGGCACGTTCCCCGCACCGGCAGGGCGCTCCATTTGCCGGAGCGGAAGCGGCAGCGCTCCCTTCCTAGACAGCGCGTTCCCCCGGGAGGCTGCCGCCACGGATACTTCCCAGGATATGCCGCATGCGTTGGGAAAAGCGCCGTGCCGTCTCCTTCCTGGCTCACGCGCGCCGGCAAAAGACGGATGTCGTTGGGGAAGGCTGACGTGGACGCCTTTTCTCGCGTTGCAGTGAACAGGCTGGCCCCTCCCGCGCCGGCAGGGCCCCGGCAGGCAGACCGGTAAGCCGTCCCTGTCAGGCGACGCAGAAAGTTGGAAGGATTGGCGGCAAGCCGAAGGCCTGCCCTCCCCCACTGTCTTGCGCCTTGTATCGATACGCGCTACGCCACGCGCCGCAGCCGCGCGCCGAACATGCCTTCCAGCCAGGGATGATTCCACGGCGTCTTCCAGACGCGGCAGCATTCCAGGCGCATGTCCGGCAGCCGCAACAGCCTTTCCAGCTGTTCCTCATTTTCCTCGTGGCGCAGCGTGCAGGTCAGATAGGCCAGCTCGCCCCCTACGGCAAGACAGGCGGCAAGCGCCTCGGCAATGTCGCGCTGTACATCCGCAAGCCGGCGCATCTCCGCCAGCGGACGGCGTCGGATATCCGGCCGGCGGGCAAGCACGCCGAGTCCGCTGCACGGCACATCGGCAATGATCCCCCCGCTCCAGCTCCCCGGGCGGATCACGGGCTGGCGGGCATCGGCCAGCGCCAGCCCCGGGCAGGCCAGCCCCAGCCGCCGGCACTCCCGGGCGATGCGTTCCAGACGCCGGCGGGAGGTATCCGTACAGAGCAAAAGCCGTGCGCCCTGCTCCGCCAGAGCCAGCCCCTTGCCGCCCTGACCGGCGCAGGCGTCCCAGACAGGACGGCCATCCCGCCCCCAGTCCCGCAGGCCGAGTTCTTCCAAAATCGCTTGCGAACCGGCTGCCTGTGCGGAAAGCACGCCCTCGCTTTCCCAGTCACGCAGGGCGCGGCCAAGCAGACGCTCCGGCTGGTTGCCGGGCGCAAAGGCCACGCCCCACTCTCCCACACGGCACACGGGCGCATGCGCCGCCCCACCCGCCGTATCGTCCGCCGGGACAGTGTTCGACGGCGGCAGGGACAGAGCAGCCGCCAGCACCTCCCCGCCCTGCGCCGAGGCCGCATTGATGCGCCAGCCATGCCACGGGCGTTGCGCCGATCGACGAAAAAGCGCCTCCACCCTCTCCGGCTCGCCGTTCTCCTCCGCAGACAAACTGACGGCGAGGGCCGGCGGCAGTCCGTAGTAACGGGCCGCCACGGCCAGATGTGCCGGTTCATCCACCGACGGGCCACTTTCCTCTTCCGGGCCGCCAAAAAAATCGGCTGGCTCCTTGCCCGCATAGAAAGCACGGGAACGCGGCGCGTCGCCAAGGCGCTGCACGCTCCGCAAAATGCCGTTGACCAGACCGCCCATCCGCTGACCGTACAGCCTGGCCGCCAGATCCACCGCGGTATGGAGAACGGCGTGCGCCGGGACACGCTCCAGAAAAAGCAGCGCATACGCGGCGACCTGAAGGATGCGCCGCAACGGCAACGGCAACTTGCGCGGCGCAGGCACGCACTTGCCCAAGATCCAGCCCAGGCGGCGCTCAAGCCGCAGCGCGCCGTAAGCCAGCTCCGTCGCCAGTGCCCTGTCGCGGGCGGCCCATGCCATATCACCGCTCGACGCGCCCTTGCCGTCTGTTCCCTTGCGGGGCGGACTCGCGGCTCCCGCCGGTTCGCCAACTTCCTGTAAAGCGGCCTGTATGGTGCAGCCCGCCGCATGATGACTGTCCAGCAGGCAGAGGGCCCGTACGGCCAGCGCCTGCGGACTGCCTCCCAGACGGCGCAGCCGCGCCTTTTCTCCAAATCCGCCGGACGCCCGCCCGGCTGCCTCACTGGACATGCTACATGCTCCTTATGCGCTAAGTCCGGCGGCATCTCCGCCGCCGGTGGCGACAGCGCTGCCGGCGGCCTTACGCGCGCGCCGGGCCGCCCACGCCCCCGGTCGAAGGGGGCCGTAATTCCTTACGGATGATGTGCGGCTGTGCGGCCGGCACATCCAGAAAGAGACGAATGGCTTCCTCCAGCCTGTCCAGAGGGACCAGCGTGTCGAGACAGGGGCCGTTGGGCCGTTCATTGAGGATGCCGAACACCGGCAGAGGATAACTGTCCTGGATGCCGGAGGTCAGATCCCGTTCACAGGCTACGGCTATGATGCAGCGCGGCTTTCGCTGTACCACGATGCGCCGGGCGATGGTGCCGCCGGTGGCGATGGCCAGATGGACGCCGTAGGCATCGCGCAGGTCCAGCAGCCCCCCTACCGGGCAAAGGCCGCAACGCCGGCAAAGATCCACCTTGTAGCTCAAGCGGTGCGGGCAGGCGCTGCGCTGCACGCAATGCGGCATCAGGAGAAGAAGCTCTTCAGGGCGCACGCGCTTCCTGTCAGCCAGCACGAGCTCATTATTAACCTTGATGAAGGAACGGCGCAGCAGCGCCTTGTCCACACCGACCAGCCGCGCCAGCACCTCCATAAGCGGAAAGACCAGACGTATCACCACCTGACGTACCGGACGAATGCCCGGAAAGCAGCGCCCGGTATGGATATGCACCACCAGCGTCAGGCACAGCCAGCAGACGGCAATGATAAGCAGGACGCCCAACCCGCGGTTGAAGGCCGGCAGCCAGCTGACCACAGCGCCCAGATCGAGCCAGGGCAGGATGAAAAGAAGGATGATGACCAGGCAGAGCAACAGGCAGGACGCCAGCATCATGCCGATGAAAATCCGCTTGTGCGCCCCGCCGTACTCGTCCGCGGGCAGGGAATGGGAAGATTTGGTCAAAAAGGACATATCGCCCTCGTGGTGGAAAAGATGCCGCAACTCCTGCCGGAACGCGCACAGCACGCGGCTTGGCAGGCCGGCATTTTGCGAACCATTTTTCAGGAATATTTCTCAATTATTGCCGGATGGCCAAATTTGGCGCTGAGCGGCCTTCTCAGGCAAAAAGAGTCTTTTCCTGGATCACAGGTCAAAAACATAAAAAAAGACGTCCGAATCGTGTGCGGTTCGGACGTCAAATGATCATGCCTCAGGCCGGGACGCCGTGCCGCTGATCCCTAGCGGCATTTTTTGTAACAAACCATTGCAGAGTGCCGGCGCGTCCATTTCCTTTTTTGCGGGAGGCCGCACGCGCCCCAGCCGATACCAGCCGTCGGCGCAGGCCACGGAAAGTCCCGCCTTGTCACGCCGCACGCTGCCGCAGGCGGGCCGCTCTCCCCCGGCAAAGGCTTCCGGCTGCCCGGGCCAGAGCTGCAAAAGCAGCGGTTCGGCCAGACCTTCCCCCTGCAGGAGGGTACGCGCACCGGGAAAAGGGGTCACGCCGCGTATCTGCGCATGGACAGCCGCCAGCGGACTCTCCCAGGCCACATAGCCGTCCTCCTTGTAGACCTTGGCGGCATAGCTCGCCTGGCTTTCCTCCTGCGGCACGGCCACCGCCGTTCCGGCGCACAGCTCGCCGATCACCTCACACAGCGCCTCCGCCCCCAGCGCGGCCAGGGCATCATGCAGACTGCCCGCCGTCTGTTCCGCAAGCGCAATGCGTCGTTGCGTATAAACAGGACCGGTATCCAGCCCCTTTTCCATGCGCATGATGGAAACGCCGCTCTCGGCTCCAGGCTGCCAGTTCTCCATGATGGCCCGCTGGATGGGCGCAGCCCCCCGGTAACGCGGCAAAAGCGAGGTATGCACGTTGAGCGGCCCAAGCCGGGGAATGTCCAGCACGGCTTGCGGCAGGATAAGACCGTAAGCGGCCACAGCCAGCACATCCGGCGTCAGGGCGGCCAGTTCAGCCACGCTTTCGGCATCTCGGAAGTTCTCCGGCTGCCGCACGGGCAGGCCAAGCGCCAGCGCAGCCTCCTTGACCGGACTGGGCCGCAGCTTCTGGCCACGCCCTGCCGGTCTGTCCGGCTGCGTATACACGGCTACCACCTCGCCGCCAGACCAGTCCGCCAGGCGCCGCAGCACCACGGCCGCCAGTTCCGGCGTGCCCATGAAGACTATTCGGCAGCTTTTCGCTTGAGGCATTTCTTTACCTTGGCATCATACATGCTGCGCCGCAGGCGGCTGATATGGTCGATGAACAGCAGGCCGTCAAGATGATCGCATTCGTGCTGCACGATGATGGCCGCAAAATCCGTCAGTTCCTCGTCTATCTCGTTCCCGTCCAGATCCTGCGCCTGGAGATGCACACGCTCAGAGCGCGACACATCGGCCCGATAATTGAAAGGAACGGAAAGGCAGCCTTCCTGCTTGCTGATCACCTTTTCCCCTTTCAGCGTCAGACGGGGATTGATGAGCACGCGCGGCCGGCGTTCCTCTTCCTGCGCGCCGTCATCCATCACCACCATGCGGATATTGCGCCCCACCTGCGGCGCCGCCAGCCCCACTCCCGGAGCGGCGTACATGGTTTCCAGCATATCGGCGGCAAGCTGCCGGATCTCCGGCGTTATTTCCCGTACCGGCTCGCATTTCAGCTTGAGCCGGGGATCAGGGTAGGTCACTATTTCAAGGATCATGGCGACTCGCTGTCAAGGTTTGGCCGCTGCTCTGCGCGGGGCGGCAGCGTCGTTCTTCAACATACAAAATGGCGGCAGGCCCCGCAAGTATGACCGCCCCTCTGTCCGCCACCCTCCGCCCGCCGCATCAGGACGTCCGCCGCCGCAAGCCGGCGGCCACGACCGCTCCCAAAATGAGCGCGCCACCAGCCAGCGTCCGCAGGCCCGGCGCTTCACCCAGCAGGGCCCAGCTCACCAGGATCGCATACAGCGGCTCAAGCGCGATGACGATGGCCGCCAGCCGGGCCGGTATGGTCCGCAGGCTGTTGACGAACAAGGTATACGCAAGCCCGCTGCACAGCAGACCGAGGCAGGCCAGCCACAGCCAGTCCTCCCCGCTGACGGTCGGCAGCTCCCGCGCCACCAGCGGCAGGGTCAGCGGCGCTATGACGGCATACTGCCACCAGCAGGCCTGCTCGCCGCTCATGGAGCCCACATTGCGCCGATTGCTGACCGCATTGAGCGCATAGATCGCGCCGGAAACTATCCCCCACAGCAGCCCCTCCGTGCCGCTGTCGCCGAAATCATAGCTGGGCGCCACCAGCACAAGGCCGCACGTCACGGCCAGCATCAGCCATTTTTCCGTCCGCGTGATGCGCTCATGGAAAAACAGATGTTCAAAAACGGCCACAAAGGCCGGAAAACAGGCAAAGCCCAGCGTCCCTACCGCCACGCCGCCCGTCTTGATGCCCAGAAAAAACGTGAACCAGTGCAGCGCCAGCAAGACGGCAGAAACCACCAGCCCCGCGGCCTGACGCCGGTCCACGCCCCGCCACGGCCGCACGCCTCGGCAAAGCAGCAACAGCCAGAGCAGCCCCAAGGCAAAGACCGTACGTACGAACACGATCATCTCCGCACTGCACACTGTCAGCCGCCCAAATACGCCGGAAACGCCGAATAGCAACGTCGCCAGATGCATGGACACTAGCGCCGCCCCCCGTGATGTCATGGCCCGGCCCCCCTTCTTTTTTGTTGAAACGGTGTTTTTTTTGCGAGGGGGAAAGAGAAACCGTTTTGAAAAACGGTTTCCCTCTCCCCCTCGTGCTCCCCCTCTCCTTTCCCAAAACTTTTACTCGGGTCACTCTGTACGATACCGTGACCCGGTAAGACAGCCCTACGTTGTTACGTCCCCCGACAACATGAAAAAATACGGCCCTGCAGAATAGCCTGATCTGCCGTTCTTTTCAGATCCTGGCTGGCTTGCAGTCAGCAGACACCCTGCATGTCGTGACGGCTGACGCCTGAACAAGTAAAGTTTTTAGGGTCAGGACTCATTATTTCCATACGCTTCAAAAAAGAGTAGGTATGGAGACGGAGGTTACCATGTCTACTCTT
>NZ_CALUYG010000051.1 GCF_944324935.1 uncultured Desulfovibrio sp.
GCCCATACATTCCTTTCGGCAATCCATATTGCTGCCATTGTCATTTTTTACCTTTAATGAGTCCTGACCCTAGGGGGGATGGGGACCCTACCCCACAAAAAAACATCCCAACACAGCGAAATACGAGTGCTTTTTTACGAGGGGGAAAGAAAAATCGTTTTGGAAAACGGTTTCCCTCTCCTCCTCGTGCTCCCCCTCACCCTTCCCAAAACTTTTACTCGGGCCACTCTGTACGGTACCGTGACCCGGCAAGACCGCCCTACGTTGTTACGTCCCCCGGCAACATGAAAAAATACGGCCCTGCAGAATAGCCTGATCTGCCGTTCTTTTCAGATCCTGGCTGGCTTGCAGTCAGCAGACACCCCGCATGTCGCGACGGCTGACGCCTGGGCAAGTAAAGTTTTTAGGGGGATGGGGGGCGTGGGGGGAAGGGCCCCTTTGTTCACAAAGGGACCCTTCCCTCCACAAAAAAACATCCCAAAACAGCGGAACGCCGCTTCGCGCAAGCGAAGGGCGTTCCGCTCTGTTCCAGATTTGCAAAAAGCCTAGTTTCCTGCGGCAGGGGCAGGGGCGGCTTCGCCACTCTTTTCGCGCAGGCGCAGGCCGAGTTCACGCAGCTGCCTGGCGGAGACTTCGGAGGGGGCCTGGGTCATGAGGCAGGTAGCCTTCTGGGTCTTGGGGAAGGCGATGACGTCGCGGATGCTCTGCGCGCCGGCGAGCAGCATGACCAGACGATCGAGGCCGAAAGCGAGGCCGCCGTGCGGCGGAGCGCCCTGCTCCAGCGCGCTGATGAGGAAGCCGAACTGTTCTTCGGCCTGTTCCGGCGTGAAGCCCAGAGCGGCGAACATGCGGCGCTGTACTTCGGCGGAATGGATGCGGATGGAGCCGCCGCCCACTTCGTTGCCGTTGAGCACCATGTCGTAGGCGCGGGCGCGGGTATGGGCCGGGTCGGTGGCCATGAGTTCCAGATGACCGGGAGCCGGCGAGGTGAAGGGATGGTGGCAGGCCACATAGCGCTTTTCCTCTTCGTCGTATTCAAAGAGGGGGAAGTCCGTCACCCAGAGGAAGTTGAAGGTATTTTCCGGGATCAGGCCGAGCTGATTGCCCAGATGCACGCGGAGGTTGCCCAGCGCGGCGTTGACCATGCCGGGTTCGCCGGCCTGGAAGAAGACGATGTCGCCGACCTTCAGGTCGAGGGCTTCCGCAATGCCCTTGCGTTCCGCATCGGAAAGGAACTTGGCTATGGGGGACTGCCATTCATCGGCCTTGATCTTGATCCAGGCCAGGCCCTGCGCGCCGTAGATCTTCACGAAGTCGGTGTAGGCGTCGATCTCCTTGCGGGTCATGGATTCACCGCCCGGAACCTTCATGGCCTTGACCAGCGTTGCCGCGGCAAAGAGCTTGAAGCCGGAGCCGCGCACAATGTCGGTGATGTCGTGCAGCTCGAGGCCGAAGCGGGTATCCGGCTTGTCCACGCCGTAACGGCTCATGGCCTCGGCATAGGGCATGCGCGGGAAGGGACGGGGGATGTCCTGCCCCATGACGTCCTTGAAGACGCGCGCCATGAGGCCTTCGGCCATATCCATGACCTTTTCCTCGTCCACGAAGCTCATTTCGATGTCCACCTGGGTGAATTCCGGCTGGCGGTCGGCGCGCAGGTCTTCGTCGCGGAAACAACGAACGATCTGGAAATAGCGGTCAAAGCCGCCCACCATGAGCAGCTGTTTGAAGAGCTGGGGCGACTGCGGCAGCGCGTAGAACTCGCCGTTGTTGAGGCGGCTGGGCACGAGGAAGTCCCGGGCGCCTTCGGGGGTGGACTTGGTGAGGATGGGCGTTTCCACCTCGATGAAGCCGCCTTCGTCCAGATAACGACGGATGGCCTGGGCCACGCGATGCCGCAGGCGAAGATTGGCCTGCATGCGCGGACGGCGCAGATCGAGGTAGCGCCAGGTGAGACGCAGGTTCTCCCCGGCGTCGGTACGGTCTTCAATGGGGAAGGGCGGCGTTTTGGAGGTATTGAGCAGCTTCCATTCCTTCACCACCACTTCGATGCCGCCGGTGACCAGATTGGGGTTGGTCATGCCTTCGGGGCGCGGGCGCACGCTGCCCTTGATGGCCAGCACATATTCCGCCCGCAGGATGTGGGCATCCTCATGGGCTTTCGGGGCGATCTCGGGACTGAACACCACCTGCGTCAGCCCTTCGCGGTCGCGCAGATCCACAAAGATGAGGCCGCCGTGGTCGCGCCGGTACTGGGCCCAGCCCATGAGGCAGACATCCGCGCCGTCATCGGCTTCGGTCAGTTGCCCGCAGGAATGCGTACGGGTCCAGTCGCCCACTTCCTCGATGTATTTTTGGTGCTCCTGCTGGAGATCCTGCGTTTGCGTCTGCTCACTCATGGTCGGTACCGCCGGGGATCGAGGCCAGATGTTCCACAAGATGGGACTGCGGCACGGCCTGCTGTTCGCCGCTGTCCATGTTTTTTACCATAACCTTGCCGGAAGCCGCTTCGTCTTCTCCCACGATGAGGCAATAACGGGCCCCGGATTTGCCCGCCTGACGCATGCTGCTCTTGAAGCCGCCGTCACCGGTGTGCACCTCGCCGGCAAAGCCGGCCTCGCGCAGGCGCTGGGCCAGCGAAAAGCAGATGTCCCTACCGGTCTCGTTCATGCCCACGGCATAAAAATCCAGACGGGGCGCGGGACTTTCGGGCAGGAGCAGGGCCAGCCGTTCCATGCCGCAAGCAAAACCCACCCCCGGCACGTCGGGGCCGCCGAGACTCTTCACCAGCCCGTCATAACGGCCGCCGCCCGCTACGGCGGACTGCGAGCCGATGTTTCCGCTTACCACCTCGAAGGTCGTACGGCAATAGTAATCGAGCCCCCGCACCAGCCGGTGATCCAGTTCGAAGGGGATCTTCTCCGCTTCCAGCAGGCGCAGCACGGTGTCGAAATGGGCGCGGCAGTCCGGGCAGTTGTAGTCGAGCAGGCGCGGCGCGGCGTCCGTCAGACGGCGGCAGCCTTCCTGCTTGCAGTCGAGCACGCGCAGGGGATTGGTTCGCATGCGGCGCGTGCAGTCCTCGCACAGAGCGCCCTCCCCGGCAAGTCCTTCCAGATAGTCCACCAGCGCCTCCTTGAAGCGCGGGCGGCAGCTGGCGCAGCCCAGGGAATTGAGCTTGAGCGTCAGCTCCGTCAGCCCCGCTTCCCGCAAAAAGCGCATGAGCATGATGATCATGTCCGCATCGGCATAGGGGCTGTGCGAGCCGAGGCATTCGCAGTTGAGCTGATGGAACTGCCGCATGCGGCCCTTCTGGGGCCGCTCATAACGGAACATGGGGCCCGTGGTGAAAAGGCGGCTGACGCTTTCGCGCGTATGCCGCGCGTCTTCGATGTAGGCGCGCATGACGCCGGCCGTGGCTTCGGGCCGCAGGGTCATAAGGCGGTCGTTCCTGTCCGGGAAAGTGAACATCTCTTTTTGCACCACATCGGTCTCTTCGCCGATGGAGCGCCGGAACAGGTCGGTATATTCCAGGACGGGCGTTCGCAATTCCACGAAGCCGCAGGAGAAAAAGACGCGCCGCGCCGTTTCTTCCAGCAAGCGGAAGGCGTCGGAATCCGGCGGGAACATGTCCGCAAAGCCTTTGATGCGTGTAACGTGAGCTGCCATGATGACCTCAGGAGTTGACTGCCGCGCAGGGCTGTTCCAGCCGGTGTTTGCCCGCCTCGCGGCAGGGGACGGGGTAGTCGCCATTGAAGCAGGCGAGACAGTAGCTGTCGGAGTGCATGACCGAGCGCAACAGTCCGTCTATGGAAAGATAATGCAGGGAATCCACATCCAGCTCGCGCACGATGCCCGGCAGATCCATGTTGGCTGCGATGAGTTCGCCGCGCGAGGCGAAGTCGATGCCGTAATAACAGGGGAATTTCACCGGGGGGCAGCTGATGCGGATATGCACCTCCTTCGCCCCCAGTTCACGCAGCTTCTTCACGCGGGTGCGCATGGTCGTACCGCGCACGATGGAATCGTCCACGATGCAGATCTTCTTCCCCTCGATCATGGAGCGCACGGGGTTGATCTTCACCCGCACGCCGAAATTGCGCATGCTCTGGGTAGGCTGGATGAAGGTCCGGCCCACATAGTGGTTGCGGATCATGGCGTGCTCGTAGGGGAGCTCGGCGCACTGGGCGAACCCCACGGCCGAGTAGACCCCGGAATCGGGGAACGGCATGATGAAATCCACATCCGGCGTGGATTCGTGCGCGAGCTGCCAGCCCATCTGTTTGCGGCACTGATAGACCTGCTCGCCGAAGACGAAGGAGTCCGGCCGGGCAAAGTACACGAGTTCGAAGATGCACTGGCGCGGCTTGTCCGGCAGGGGGCCGTGGAGCTGTTCGCTGCGCTCGCCCTGCTCGTCCACGACGTACATCTCGCCGGGGCCGATGCTGCGCTCGTAGTCGGCTTCCATGAGGTCGAAGGCGCAGGTCTCCGAAGCGAAGACGGGACAGCCGTCCAGGCGGCCCAGCGCCAGCGGATGGAACCCGTGCGGGTCGCGCACCGCCACGAGGCTGTTGCCGCTCATCACCAGCAGGCAGTAGGCGCCGCGCACGCGCGAACAGGTGTCGCGCACGGCTTCCACCAGGCTTTTGGTCCGCAGGGCCCGCACCAGCAGATGCATGAACACTTCCGTATCATTGGTCGTACTGAAGATGGAGCCGTCGCTTTCCAGCTCTTCGCGCAGTTCCGCCGTATTGACCAGGTTGCCGTTGTGGGCCACGGCGATGTCCCGCCCGCGGAAATGGGCCACAAAGGGCTGGGCGTTGCGCATGTGCGAACGCCCGGTGGTGGAGTAGCGCACATGACCAATGGCCGTATCGCCGGAAAGCGTGCCGAGCGCCTCTTCCGAAAAGACGTCGGGCACAAGGCCCATGCCCTTGTGCTCGTGCATGACGCTGCCGCCCCAGGTCACAATGCCCGCGCTTTCCTGCCCGCGATGCTGCTGCGCATACAGGCCGAAATAGGTCAGCCGCGCCGCATCTTCATGGCCGTAAATGCCGAAAAGTCCACACTCGTGCCGAATCATGCCACTCTCCTCATGCTGTCCGCCCCGTCTCTCGCTTTGCGCCGCGCATGACAGGAAGGGGCGGCGCGCCTATTTCTTTTCCGCCGCCCTCGCCTGACGGCGGGAGGGATTCTTCATCTTTTTTTTCAAATACGCAATGCGATTTTCCACCACATCGGCATTGGGGTAGCTTTCCCGGCAAAGCTCGAACTGGGCCAGCGCATCCTCCGGCCGGCCGAGCTGTTCCAGCGCATCCCCCAGCAGAAAAAGCGTCAGGGCCCGCAGACGTTCGCCGGGCTCGCTGTCCAGGATCTGCTGTGACAGGTCCGCCGCCTCCTGCCAGCGTTCCCGGGCCGCGTTCTGGTCCGCCAGATCATACATGCAGTCCAGCTTGGCCGCCTCGGCCACCGGCAGGGCCAGACATTGTTGCAGGGCATCTTCCGCCGCCTCGTAACGATGCAGGCGAAAGTTCATGGCCGCCAGATGGCGATAGCCTTCCACGCTGTCCTGTGCGCCGAGCCCGTCCAGATCCAGATAGGCGCTCCAGATGTCCACGGCGCGCTCATGGCGGCGCTGACGCTCCATGAGCTGGCCCATGCGCCAGAGGATGTCCTTGCAGCGGGCGTCGCTGTCCGCGAATTCCTCCAGCATGGTGTCCAGATAATCCAGCTGCACCCGTGCCGTCACGCCCGTGCCGTTGGCCACGGTCAGCAGGAGCTGCCAGGCTTCCCAGCGTTTGTCGGGATCCTCGGCTTCCCGCAGGAAGCGTTCCAGCAGACGTTCGGCCCGTGTCCATTCATGGGCGGACACGGCGCTCCTGGCCTCGCTGAGGTCGTCCCCCAGCGGCGAGCGCCCGCAGCCCGGCAGACTGGACAGCAGCAGGCAGCACAGCAGCAGAGCCGCCGCCCGCCTGCCGCCCCACCCTTTCGCTCCGCGGCGGACATGCCGTCCCGTGCGGGAAAACGGATACATCACGCTTCTCCGTCGCCCTCCGCTCCCGCAGCCGCCGTCAGGGGGCCGCCTTCGGGCGTCGATCCGTCGCCGTCGTCTTCCTCATCCAGCTTGCGGCCGCTCTGTCCGCCTTCATCCACACGGTCAAAGCCCACCACGCGCGCGCCTTCATCCAGACGCACCAGCATGACGCCCATGGTGGCCCTGCCCTTGCTGCGCACGTCGTCCACGCCGATGCGCACGATCTTGTTGGCCGAGGTCAGCAGCACAAGGCCGTCACTGTCCCGTACGGGCATGGCGCCCACCACCGGTCCGGTCTTGCCCGTCACCTTGAAATTGATGATGCCCTTGCCGCCGCGCGTCTGGAGGCGGTAGAGGTCCACCCGGGTGCGCTTGCCGAAGCCGTTGGCCGAGATGGACATGATCTCCGTGGTCTGGTCGTCTTCCTTGAGGATGACGCCGGCCACGACCACATCCTGCCGCCGGAGGGCGATGCCCTTGACCCCGGTGGCCACGCGGCCCATGGGCCGTACGTCCTTGCAGGAGAAGCGGATGGAGTAGCCGTCCGCCGTGGCCAGCACGATGTGGGCATCGTCCCGGATGGGGCGCACCACCACGAGCTCGTCGTCCTCGCGCAGGCCCACGGCCATGAGGCCGCTCTTGCGGCAGCGGGCATAGAGCGAGGCCGAGGAGCGCTTGACCATGCCGCGCCGGGTCACGAAGAGGAAATACTTGTCCTCCGCGAATTCACGCAGGGCCAGCACCGTGGTCACCCACTCGCCCTCTTCCAGCGGCAGGAGATTGTTGATGTGCACGCCCTTGGCCGTGCGGCTGCCTTCGGGGACCTGATGCACCTTGAGCTGGTGCATGCGGCCCTTGTTGGTGAACAGGCAGAGATACTGGTGATTGGTGGTGGTCAAAAATTCCTGCACATAGTCGTCTTCCGCCGTGTGCAGGGCCGCAATACCCTTGCCGCCGCGCTTCTGCTGCTGGTAGTTCTCCAGATTGGTACGCTTCATGTAGCCGCGGCGCGAAAGGGTTATGACCACCTCGTCATCGGGGATGAGGTCCTCGATGTCTATGCCGGAGAGCGTGTCCGTCACCACTTCCGTACGGCGCGGGGTGGCGAAGGTCTCGCGGATCTCCGCGATCTCCCGCTTGAGCTCGCCGCGCAGCACTTCGGCATTTTCCAGGATAGAGGTGTAAAACTGGATCTTCTGGAGCAGATCGCGATATTCGGCCAGCAGCTCCTCGCGTTGCAGGCCGGTCAGGCGTTGCAGGCGCATGTCGAGGATGGCGCGGGCCTGCACTTCCGACAGCTCGAAACGGGCCATGAGTCCGGCCCGGGCTTCGTCCGGGCTGGCGGAGGCCCGGATGAGGGCCACCACTTCATCGATGTTGTCGATGGCGATACGCAGGCCTTCCAGAATATGCGCCCGCGCTTCGGCCTTGGCCAGATCGTAGCGCGTGCGGCGGATGACCACCTCCCGCCGGTGATCCACGAAGCAGGACAGGGCCGTCTTGAGGTTGAGCAGCACGGGCCGGTTGTCCACCACGGCCAGCATGTTGATGCCGAAGCTGGTTTCCAGCGGCGTGTATTTGTACAGGCCGTTGATGACGATGTCCGGGATGGTGCCGCGCTTGAGATCGATGACGATACGGAT
This sequence comes from uncultured Desulfovibrio sp., assembly GCF_944324935.1. Taxonomy (GTDB): domain Bacteria; phylum Desulfobacterota; class Desulfovibrionia; order Desulfovibrionales; family Desulfovibrionaceae; genus Desulfovibrio. The sequence goes on from NZ_CALUYG010000051.1 coordinate 7,675, forward strand.
GCCCTTGCGGTCGGATTCGTCCCGCAAGTCCGCAATGCCGTCTATCTTGTGGTCATTGATGAGAGCGGCGATCTTCTCCACCAGGGCGGATTTGTTGAGGCCGAAGGGAATCTCGCGGATGACTACCGCCTGCAGGCCCTTCTTCCGTTCCTCCACTTCCAGGCGGCCGCGCACCTTCACCGTGCCGCGCCCGGTGTGATAGGCGTCATAAAGGCCCTTGCCGGCATAGACGAAACCGCGCGTGGGGAAGTCCGGCCCCTTGACCACCTCCATGAGGTCGTCCACGCTGGCCTGAGGGTTGTCCAGCAGGATTTGCAGGGCGTCGCAGAGCTCGCCCAGATTGTGCGGCGGGATGTTGGTGGCCATGCCCACGGCGATGCCCGAAGAGCCGTTGAGCAGCAGATTGGGCACCTTGGTGGGCAGGACGGACGGTTCCTGCAGGGTATTGTCGTAGTTGGGGCGGAAGTCCACGGTCTCCTTGTCCAGATCGGCAAGGAATTCCCCGGCCAGCCGGGACATGCGCACTTCGGTATACCGCATGGCGGCCGGCGAGTCGCCGTCGATGGAGCCGAAGTTGCCCTGCCCGTCCACCAGTGGGTCCCGCATGGAGAAATCCTGGGCCATGCGCACCAGCGCGTCATAGACGGCGGAGTCCCCATGCGGATGATATTTACCGATGACGTCGCCCACGATGCGCGCGGACTTCTTGTGCGGACGGTTGTAGGTATTGGCCAGTTCCGACTGTGCGAAGAGTATGCGCCGGTGCACGGGCTTCAGACCGTCGCGCGCATCGGGGATGGCGCGACCGATGATGACCGACAGCGAATATTCCAGATAGGACTTGCGCAGCTCGTGTTCAATACTGATTTTCGGTTGCTCGGACACGTTTGCCTCGTTGCTTGGATAGCGGGGATCCCCGCCAGCTAGATATCCAGATCCTGCACGCTCAGGGCATTACGCTCGATGAACTCGCGGCGCGGGGCCACACGGTCGCCCATGAGCTCCTCGAAGGCATCGGAAGCCTCGTTGGCGTCTTCCACGGAGACCTGAAGAAGCACGCGGTTCTCGGGATTCATGGTCGTCACCCAGAGCTGTTCGGGATTCATTTCCCCAAGGCCCTTGTAGCGCTGGATATTGATGCCGCGCCGGGCTTCTTCAAGGGTCAGGCGCAGCAGGTTGAACACGTCGTCCGCCGTCTGTTCGCCTTCCTTGCGGCGCAGGCGGAAGGAAAAGCCCCCGCACTGTTCCCGCAGTTCGTCAAAGAGCTGCCGCGTCTGCCGGTACAGGCGGGAGGCGAAGAATTCCATGCCGCGCCGGGTATGGTGGCTGCCCGTATTCTCGAAGACCGCGAAGACGCGTTCTTCGCCGTCCTCGTCGGCCTCGCGGGAAAGGGTGAGCAGATAGCCGCGCTCATTGAGCCAGGCCAGCAGGGCCCCGTCCCCGGCCTGGATGAGCTCCGCATCCACGAAGCGCGGATAGGTCGTCAGCGCAAGGAAGAGATCGCGGGCCATGCCCGTGCTCTCGGCGTCCGTCACGCGGCTCTCGAGCTTTTCGATGTGCCGCATGAGCTCCAGGAGCTTCGTGCCCGTGTATTCCGTGCCATTTTCGGCGACGATGGTCACATCCTCGCTGACGCGGTTGAGCAGAAAGGCGTTGAGCTCCGCATCATCCTTGATGAACTTCTCGAAACGGGCATTGTGCGCCCGGTAGAGCGGCGGCTGGGCGATGTAGACGTAGCCCTTCTCCACCATCTCCTGATACTGCCGGAAAAAGAAGGTCAGCAGCAGGGTACGGATGTGCGCGCCGTCCACATCGGCGTCGGTCATAATGATGATCTTGTGGTAACGCAGTTTGTCGAGGTCGGTATCCCCCTCGCCGATGCCCGCGCCCATGGCCGTGATGAGGTTCTTCACCTCCTTGTTGGCCAGCATCTTGTCGAAGCGCGTGCGCTCGGTATTGAGGATCTTGCCGCGCAGGGGCAAGATGGCCTGATTGCGGGGATTGCGTCCCTGCTTGGCCGAACCGCCTGCCGAATCCCCTTCCACGATGAAGAGCTCGGACTCGGCGGGGTCCTTGCTCTGGCAGTCGGCCAGCTTGCCCGGCAGGGCGTTGTCCGAGAGCGCCCCCTTGCGGCGCACCAGCTCCTTGGCCCGCCGGGCGGCGTCCCGCGCGCGGGCGGCGTCCAGGGCCTTTTCCACGATGGTGCGGATGTCCTTGGGGTTTTCCTCGAAATATTCGTTGAGCTTGTCGTAAACGACGCCCGCCACGATGCCGGCCACCTCGCTGTTGCCCAGCTTGGTCTTGGTCTGGCCCTCGAACTGCGGCTGCGGCAGCTTGACGCTGATGATGGCGGTGAGCCCCTCGCGCACGTCGTCGCCGGAGAGCGCCGTGCCCTTGAGCTTCTTGGTCAGATCCGGCTGGTTCTTCACATAACCGTTGATGGCGCGGGTGAGCGCCGTGCGGAAGCCCACCAGATGCGTACCGCCTTCGGCCGTGCGGATGTTGTTGGCAAAGGTGTGGATGTTTTCCTTGTAGGCCGTGGTGTACTGCATGGCGAAATCCACGGTCACATTGTCCTGTATGCCTTCGCAGTCGATGACCGGATGCAGGGGCGTTTCCCCCTCGTTGAGATCGGTCACGAACTGGCGGATGCCGCCTTCGGCGTGGAAGACGTGCTCCTGACCCGTACGCTCGTCGATACATTCGATGGTCAGTCCGCGGTTGAGGTAGGCCAGCTCCTCGAAGCGCTTCTTCAGCGTCTCGTAGGAAAATTCCAGCACCTCGAAGATCTCCTCATCGGGTTTGAAAGTCACGGTCGTGCCGTGGCCGTCCACGTTTTCCCCGATGACGGTCAGTTCGTCCTGCGGCACGCCGCGCGCGTAGTGCTGCCGGTAGCGCTTGCCGTCACGCCGCACGGTCACGGTGAGCGATTCGGACAGGGCATTGACGCAGGAGACCCCCACCCCGTGCAGACCGCCGGAGACCTTGTAGCTCGTGTTGTCGAACTTGCCGCCGGCGTGCAGCTTGGTCATAACCACCTGGACGGCGGGTACGCCTTCCTTGGGATGGATGTCCACCGGGATGCCGCGTCCGTCGTCGCGGACGGTGACGGAATTGTCCGCATGCAGGATGACGGTGATGGACGTGCAGTACCCCGCCATGGCCTCGTCGATGGAATTGTCCACCACTTCATAGACGAGATGATGCAGGCCGCGCACGTCCGTGGAACCGATATACATGGCCGGCCGCTTGCGTACGGCCGAGAGCCCCTCGAGAATGGTGATGGATGCGGCATTGTAGCCGCCGGCATTTTCGGGAGCCATTAGACGTCTTCCTCGCTGTAATAGGTCGTTTCGGAAACCTTCATGGGCATGATGATGACCGTATAATCCGGGTCCTCCTCGCCGCGGATGCCGCAGGCCCCTTCCGCGCCGGTCATGGTCATGGTCACCGACGCCGAGGAAAAATGCCCGAACACGTCCAGGAGGTTACGCGTGGGGAAGGCGATGCGCGGGATGTCGCCTTCGTAGACGACCTCCAGACTTTCGCTGGCCGAGCCGATCTCCTGCCCCTGGGCATGCAGCACCGCTTCCTGTGCCGAAAGGTCGAGGTAGGTGCAGCGGTCGCTTTCGGTATTGAAGATGAGGATACGTCCCAGCGCTTCCATGGCATCCTTGCGGGCCAGCGTCAGACGGCTTGCGCCCTCCCCTTCCAGCCGGCTCATAAAGATGTTGTAATCGGGATACTGATGCCCGGCGCGCGGCAGGCTCAGACTTTCCGCGCCGTCCAGCGTGCGCAGGTACAGGCGCTTGTCGGTGATGTCCAGCTCTATCTCATCCACGCCCAGCCATTTCTTGAGATCCTGCAGATATTTTTTCTGCACGAGAACGCCTTCCTGCGGCAGGCGTTCGGCCAGCTCGTCATGCGTGAAGGACACCAGCGCGAACTGATGGCCGTTGAGGCCGCAGACGTCGATACGCCCATTGCCCGTAGGCTTCATGTAAAGGCAGGCGATGGCGTCCATGGAGTCATCGTCGCTGATGCAGAAGACCACCTTGTCCAGCACGTCCTGAAGGAAATCGCCGGACCAGGTGACGGCATTGCCCTGGGGAAAGGCCGAGAAGTTCTGGAAAAGCTCCTCGCCGTTGACGGGCAGCTTGTAGCTGCGGCGGCCCTGTTCCAGCACGAGCGTCCTGCCGCTTTCGTCAAGATGCAGTTTCAGCGGTCCGCCGGGCAGCTGGCGTACCAGATCCACAAAGGAACGTCCCTGCACGCCCACCAGACCGGGTTGCTGCACGTCCGCCTCATACCGGCCGGTAAATTCGATATTGGCATCCGTGGCCATGATGGAAAGATGTCCTTCCTCGGCCCGCAGCCAGATGGAACGCAGATAAGCCGCGCCCGCCTTGGCGGGGATGATGGCCGCCGCCTTGAGCAGACCGTCGATGATGCGCTCTTTGTTTACGGTAAGTTTCATAAAAAAGATCCTCGTGGTAATAGGCGGTCAAATTTTGTTGCCAACGTATTCAACCTGCTTGTATCCCTTGATTTTTTACTGACATCAGCAGGTGTTCCCCGGGAACGTCGGGCACGTTTCCCGGCCCGTGTCCGGGGGATGGTGTTCCTCATGGCGCACTTTTTTCCAGGGCGGCGACCACGTTCTGCACATCTTTGTTACTTTCCAGCATTTTTTTAACTTTTTTAACGGCATGGACCACGGTACTGTGATCTTTTCCGCCGAACATGCGCCCCAGTTCAGGATAGGACAGGCCCAGACGGCGGCGACAAACGTACATGGCGATCTGTCGGGCCAGCACGAGTTGCGGGCGTCTTCCGTTGCCCAGCACTTCTTCGGGGCGCAGGGCATAGAGGCGGCAGATCTCCTCCACGATCTCCCGGTGACCGATGGCCGGTTCCGTACCGCCGGTCCGGGCGATATTCTCCACATCTTCCCTGCTCAGGCTGCCCTGTCGCATCTCGGCGAAGGCCGCCACCTTGAGCAGCATGCCCTGAAGCAGCCGGAACTGTCGGCAGCGCCGGGCCAGGAACAACTGTTCCTCGCGGGAGAGGGGCAATCGTCGCTGTCGGCAGATGTCCTGCAGATAGCGGAGACGGATCTCCAGGTCCGGCTCCAGCAGTTCCGCCACCAGCCCGCTCTCCAGACGTCCGACCAGACGGGGCTGGAGACGCTTGAACGTCTGCGCCGTCCCGGTCAGGGCAAAGAGGGCCTGACGCTGCGGCGGACAATGATCCAGCAGTGTCACAAGATGTCTCTGCCAGAGGTCCTGCCCGACGATGTCCTGCAGATCATCCAGGATCAGTACATGGACATCCTGCCAGAAGTTTTCCGGCCGTCGCGCCCAGTCCTCCGCCTGACGGCAGAAGCGTGCCGCCGGCAGCGACAGGACCCGCATGCCCTGACGGGCAAAGCCGGTCCCCACGGCCGAGAGCAGATGGCTCTTGCCCGTGCCGCTCCCGCCATACAGCAGCAGCGGCTGAAAGACGGCGCCGGGAGGATGGCCGGCAATGCGCCGCATGACTTCCAGGGGAAAGGCATTCTTGGCATTGCAGAGAAAATCGTCCAGCGTTTTTGACGGGCCAGGCAGGGATGGCGGCTGTCCGCTGGCCGGGGAAAGCTCCGCCGTTTCCCTGCCGGGGAAGGACGGCGCGTTTGCGCCTGTCTTCTCCGGGCAAAGGGGGGCGGCGGGGATATCCTCCGGCCGGACTGGCCCGGCCGTACGGTAGCGGATGCTCGTGCCTGCCGGAAGGCACTGCCGCAGCGCCGTTTCAAAGAGCTGCCTGTGCGGGGAAAAAAAGCGTTCGTACAGGGCGTGCGGAAAAACGATCTCCACCATGCCGTCCCCTTCCAGCATATCGAGACCGTGCAGCCAGGGACGGGGCTCATGCGGGCGGCAGCGCTCCAGCGCCTCGTCCAGACGGCGCAGCAGGTCTGAGGGGGAAGGGGGTGTATGCCTGTAGCTCACGGTGCTTTCCCGGCCGCGCGGTCTCGCGCGAAGCAAAGGAAGAATATAGGCGATTTTTCCGGTCGAAACAAGTGTGCAGAAGTCCCCCCCCACGGCCGGGGCCGCCGGGGGAAAAACGGGCAACGACCTCTGGCGGGCGGTGAGGCCCGTGAACAGGGGATGGACAGAAACAGGGCGGCAGGGTATAGAGTGCGTCGGGAGAGATAACGGAATATCCTATGAAACGTTTCTGGTTCATCCTGGCCGTGCTGCTGATCTTCATCGGCATCGTCAGCGCCGTGCAGCTCGGCATTTCCGGCGGACAGGGGCAGCGTCCGCCCGCGCAGCCGCCGGAGCCTCTTCGTCTGGAAGAGGGAGCGACGGCCTCTTCGGAAACTCCGGTCGCGCCGGACGCGGCGCGGGAAAAGCAGCCGGCCGCCGGTGCGGAAGCCGTCCCGGCTCCCGAAGCCGCCGGAGGCGAGCACAAGACTCCGCTGAGCGCGCCCGATGCCCTTGCCGATGCCGCCCCCCCTGAAGGGGATGCCGTGAAGCACGGTACCGTGGAAAAGGGGGATACGCTCAGTACCGTGCTGGAGAGCGTCAGCACGGAAGGTTCCTTTGCGTACGCCAATGCCGTAAAGGAGGTCTTTTCCCTGCGTTCCTTCCGTGCCGGTCAGCCCTATGTGGTGGTGACGGACAATGCCACCGGCCGGGTCAAGCGCTTTGAATACGAGATCGACGGCGATCGCCGCCTTGTGGTGGAAGGGGTGGAAGATCCCGTCGCCCGGGTCGAGCGCATCGAATACGTTACTCTGCTGGACAGCATCGAGGCCAGCATAGAGGACAACCTCTTCCAGGCCGTGGCAGACATGGGGGAGGGTCCGCAAATAGCCATTCTGCTGGCTGAACTCTTTGGGTCGGAGATCAACTTCATCCGGGATCTCCAGCCTGGGGACAGCTTCAGCGTGCTGGTGGAGAAACGCTACCGCGACGGCGACTACAAGGGATACGGTCGTATCCTGGCCGCCACCTTCACCAATCAGGGCAAGACCTTCGAGGCCTTTTACTTCAAGGACGGCAAGGAACGCCCGCAGTACTACAATCGCAAGGGCGAGAACCTTCGCAAGACCTTGTTGCAGGCTCCCCTTTCCTTCACGCGCATCACCTCGCGTTTCAGCCACAACCGCAAGCATCCCATCCTGGGGTACAGCCGTCCGCATCTTGGCGTGGACTACGGCGCGCCCACGGGGACGCCCGTCAAGGCCGTTGGGGACGGCGTGGTCATCAAGCGCGGCTGGGCCGGAGGCTACGGCAATCAGATCGTGCTCCGGCATGAGGCGGGACTGGAATCATGGTACGCCCACCTCTCAGGGTATGCGCGCGGCCTGAAGAAAGGCCAGCGCGTCCGGCAGGGTCAGGTCATCGGCTTTGTGGGCAGTACGGGCCTCTCCACCGGCCCGCATCTGGATTTCCGGCTCAAGCAGAACGGCAAATTCATCAATCCGGTCAAGGCCATCAATCCGCGCGGCAAGCCCGTCTCCAAGGGGGGCATGGCGCGTTTTCGCGAGATCATGGAGCTGGAAAGCGCCTATCTGCGCGGGGAAAAGAGCCTGGCGGACTACACGGTGGACAGCATCGTCAGCCTGGATCTTTCTCCCTCCCCCGGCGTGCGGGAAGAGAAGAAGGACAAGGACGCGGACGACGACAAGGGCAGGCGGCAGCGCTGACGCCGGGCCCGGTGAGGGAGGGACACATGTTGCTTGCGGATCCTGTCACCCAGTTGAGCGGCGTCTGGCAGCGGGTGGCCGGGGGACAAATCCTCGTGGTCAGCGGCGAGCCCGACAAACACTCGGATCCCGTGGCGGCGGGCAGTCCGCTTACGCTGCGGACGTCCGAGGGCTTTTTTCTGGGGCCGGACTGGCTGGCCATCGCGGCCAGCATGGAAGGTTCGGGCTCGGTCATCAATGTAGTCCTGTAAGGCTGTTTTCGTTTCGGGACGGCAAGGGAGCCGCTCCGTCCGCGCGCCCGGCCGGGCCCAGGCGGCGGGCGGCCCGATGTGGCGTCCGTGCACGTTTTTTCAACAAAAGATGCCGATCCCGCATGGGGAACGGAGGCAGGGGAAGAGAGAGCGATCTCTCTTCCCTTTTTTGTTTCTGTCTGACCGAAGGCCCGGTTTGCCGCAGGAAAACGGCGTCCGGGGGCTCCCGGCAGGAAAGCGCCCGCCCCGCCGCGTGACCTCTTCCCCATTCTTCCCTGAAAAAAAGCGAAGGCCTTGCCGGATGACTGACGGATGCCTGCTGCGGTGGAGTCGTTCCTTTTGTTCCTTGTTTGGGAAGCTGAGGAGAAAAATTTGTGAATTATCTTGTAACAGACGTATTTTTATTGATTTTTTTTATTCAATCTCAATGGGAGGACATGTTCATATATATGTTCTCTGTGTGAAGAACTTTGTGTGAAAAGAGAGACTAACTTCTTTATCATACGGAAATAAAATATTTTTTAAACTTTGGATACTGCACGCCGTGCCGTTCGCCACGTTGCGGCTGCCGTCGGGAGCGTCGCTCCGTGCTGAGAGCGGTGTTGTTGTGAAAACAAGGTGGTGTCACTTTGTGTATATCTTGAAAAACATATTGATATATAAAGAAAAAATATACATATACCCTGTTTCTTCCGTAAAATGGCCGCCTGGGCGGACGAGGGCCTCCTCCAGCCAGGGCACGAGAGAGACGTCTCGCAAAATGTGCTGATCATATCAGGAGAAGAATGTGCATAATGTAAATAACAAGAGAAAATAATTGTATTTTTTTGAAACAATACGCTGTTCGTCACGGTTAGTCCCGCGTGGAAGAGACGGACGGAAGGGGACAGGACGTGTCGGCTGAGCGTCGCCTGTCGCACGGGCAGGCGTTGCGCGCTGGTGTGCAGGGGGACGAGAAAGGAAAAGGGAAGAAGGAAGGCGGCAAATGCGGACGGGCTGCCGAAAAAAAAACGCCCCGGCAGCGGACTGCCGGGGCAGGGAAAGGCCGGGATGGCGGCGTGAGCGATCCGCCTGCCGGAGGGGGAAGGTTCAGTCCTGTGGCTGTCCGGCGGGAGGGATCATCTTGGCGGCGAAGGCTGCCGCGCCGAAACCGTTGTCGATGTTCACCACGGCCACGCCGGGAACGCAGGAGCACAGCATGGTGGAGAGCGCGGCTCTGCCGCCGGCGCCGACGCCGTAGCCGACCGAGGTGGGGACGGCCAGCAGCGGGCAGCGCAGCAGTCCGGCCAGCACAGAGGGCAGCGCGCCTTCCATGCCGGCAACGGCGATGACGCAGCGGGCGTCCCGCAGGGCGGGAAGGTGGGGCGTGAGACGATGCAGCCCGGCCACCCCCACATCGGTGATCAATCCACAGTCACGTCCCCAGAAACGGAGCGCGCCGTACGCTTCGGCCGCCACGGGGATGTCCGCCGCGCCTGCCGTGACGACCAGGATGTCGCCATGCTGTGGCCAGGGAGGGCCGAGCTCCGGCGCGGGGACGACAGCGCCGTCCGGCAGCCGCCGCGGCAGCAGGAAAAGGCGGGTCATGGGCCAGTAGCGCCCCTGGGGGAAGGCCTTGCCCAGCATCTCTCCCTGTTCCGGGCTGACGCGTGTAGCAAGAACCGGACTGCCGTCCTGATGCAGGCCCGAAAGCGCGCCGCGCAGCGCGTCCGGGCTCTTGCCCTGAGCGAAGACCACTTCGCCAAGGCCGGTGCGTACGGCCCGTTGCGTATCGAGGGCAAGGCCGCTGAGACTGTCTTCAAGAGTGACCTGGGCAAGCTGCCGGGCGGCCAGGGACGGACTGAGCTCCCCCCGGGCCACGGCAGTGAGGAGCGTTTCAAGATGCTGCTGTTCCATGCGGATTTTTGTACTGAAAACCCTTCGGCTTGTCACCCCCGGAGGGGAAAGGTGTGTTGCAAAGTATGACGTAACGGGGTAAAGACAATGGGTTATGTCGACACGGCGTTTGCTGTTCCTTGCTCCGGCGCAGGCCATCACGGCCGTTTTTCCTCCCTTGCGCGATGCTGGTTTTGAACTGGGCATTGCGGAAAATCTCAAGGGAGCCTCAGTATTTATCCGCAAATCAGGGCCGGATGTCATTTTTGCCCGTCCCAGCCTGCCGGGCTTCAAGGTCGAGGATCTGCTGGCCGTGGGCGCGGATGACCCGCAGTTCCCGCCGGTCATCGTCATCACCGACAAGGGCAGCCCGCAGGAGGCCGAGCGCCTGATGCATCTCGGCGCTCGCGACTACTGGCTGGAGCCGCTGGATGTGGAGCGCATCCAGGCGGTGGTACGGACGCCGCAACGTTCGACGCCGGTCCCGGCCAGCAGCACTCTCGGCGGACACAAGGCGCAGTACGCCGAACAGGGCGGCGGCCCGCGCATCGTGGGCCACAATCCGGCCATCTCGCGCGTCCTCAAGCTGGCGCGTCAGGTGGCCGGTTCGCGGGCGACGGTGCTCATCTCCGGCGAATCCGGCACCGGCAAGGAAATGTTCGCCCGCTATCTGCACGCCATGAGCAAGCGGGCCCGCGGGCCCTTTGTGGCCGTCAACTGCGCGGCCCTGCCGGAGCATCTGCTGGAAAGCGAACTGTTCGGGCATGAAAAGGGGGCCTTCACCGGAGCCATCTCCCGCAAGCTGGGCAAGTTCGAGCTGGCCGACGGCGGCACCATCCTGCTGGACGAAATATCCGAAATGGATCTGGCCCTCCAGGCCAAGCTCTTGCGCGTGCTCCAGGAGAACGAGATCGACCGCGTGGGTGGCACGGAGACCGTCCATGTGGATGTGCGCGTCCTCGCCACCACCAACCGCGATCTTGAGGACTGGGTCAAGCAGGGGAAATTCCGGCAGGACCTGTATTTCCGTCTGAACGTCATCCCGTTGCGGCTGCCCTCGCTGCGGGAACGGGGCGACGACGTGCTGGAGCTGGCCCGCTTTTTTATGGACATGTATGTGCGGGAATATCAGCTGCCGCCCAGCTCCCTTTCCGAAGCGGCCATCGACTGGCTCTCCTCCTATGATTTCCCCGGCAACGTTCGCGAGCTCCAGAATCTCATGGAGCGCGCCGTGCTGCTGGCCAACGGCCGCCCCATCGAACCTTGCCACTTCCTTCTGGAAGAAGACAGCTGGCCGCTTTTCGAAGAGTCGGGGGAAGAGGCCGCCCAAGCGGAGAGGGCCGCTCCCGCGCCGGCCGGTGGCGAAGCGCCGCAGGATGGAGCCGGACCGGTCTCCCTCGCGCCAGAGGCCGCCACGCCCGCTTCCGGGGGGCAGGCCCCTGCATCGGACGCCTTTGCCGGTGCGGTCATTCCCCTGCACGAGATGGAACGCCTTATGATCATCAAGGGCCTGGAAGCCACGGCCGGCAACCGCACGCAGGCGGCCGAGCTGCTGGGCATCTCCGTCCGCACCCTGCGCAACAAGCTCAACGAATACCGGGCGGCCGGCCATCCCATCGATTAGGGCCTGTTAACACTATTTAAGAGACTCAACGATTAAGGCAAACATGATGAATCCCAGAAACAAGGCATCCAGTT
>NZ_CALUYG010000052.1 GCF_944324935.1 uncultured Desulfovibrio sp.
AGCACGCCGCCAGCGTTCAATCTGAGCCAGAATCAAACTCTCCAGTTCAAATCTGTTGCAAAGATCTCCGTTGGCACAGAAATCAGAATCTCAAAGTTCCTTCCCGCTCGCTATTCACTTGTCAATGAACCATGCCTTGGCGCTTGCCTCAGCTCTCAGTAATTTTATCTCACTTCACAGCACCGTGTCAACAACTTTTTTTCGTTTTCGTGAACTTTTTTCATCGAAGCGGCAAAGTCGTTTTCCTCAGCGCGGTGCGTGAAGCTACTCAAAGCTCGACCCACTGTCAACAACTTTTTTCCACTTTTCGATTTTTTTCATCCACTCGACGCGTTGTCGTCGTTGCGAGGTGTGAACCTAGTCAAAACCACTCTCGCTGTCAACAACCTTTTTGCGACCTCCGAAAAAATCCTTGCTGGACCCTTTCGTCCGCCCGTCGTCCACGGCGCTCGCTGTGCCATTGTCAAAGCCCGCTCCGTCCGGCCCTTGCGGCGTCCGTCCGGCGCGAGAAGCGTTTATGGACCCTTTCGCGCCAAAGGTCAAGACATTTTTTGCGTCAAAGACAAAAAAACTCCCCCCTGCCGACGACAGGGGGGCTTGCTTACCTTTTTGCCGGCGTTCTATCGCGCGCTGACCACGAGGGTAGCGCCCACACGGAGGCTGCGCTCGTCCACATCATTCCAGCGCTTGAGGTCATCCACGCTGACATTGTACTGGCGGGCGATATTCCAGAGGCTGTCGTTGGCCTTGACCACATAGGTCGTCGAGCCGCCACTCTTGCGCTTGCCAAGGCTGCCGCTGGGATTCTTGCCCCCTGCGGCCTGGGCGATTGCCCGCCCGGCGCTCCGCTTCGCACCGGGGATGCGCAGCTTCTGTCCCACTCGCACCTTTCCGGGGTTGTCAATGTCATTGGCGGCCTGAAGCTCGCCGAGGCTCACGCCGTACTTGCGGGCCACGCCGTAAAGCGTTTCGCCGGAGGCCAGCACATGCACGCCGACCGGACTGCCTTCGCCTCCCCGCTTTGCGCGGGACGGGCGCTCCGCCGCCGGGGCCGCCTTGCCGCCGCCGGCGGCGGCCACGGCCCGTTCACTCATGTCGGCGCTGCGGGGCACGAGCACCGTTTCGCCGCGATAGATCTTCGACTTGCCGCCATTGGCCGCGCGCAGTTGCGCCACGCTGACGCCGCTGCGACGAGCGATCTTGTCCCAGCTGTCGGCACTGGTGGCCACCTTGGCCGGCCGCCAGCTGGCGTACGCGCCGCCGGAGCGTTGCAGAAAGGCCTGAGCCTGGGCCGAGCGCACGCGGGGCACATAGACGAAGGTCGAGCGTTCGGTGGAGGAGATGGGCTGGAGGTGGTGCATATTGTAGGACTGGAAGTCCGACCAGCTCATGCCGGAGGCCTTGCTGAGGGCCATGAGGTCCGTCCCGGGGCGGGCGGTCAGGCGCTCCACCTGCGGCATGGCGTCATGGTTGACCGGCGCAAAGCCCAGGGGACCAAGGTTGCGCATGATCTTGCTGATGGCCACGAAACGCGGCACATACTGCATGGTCTCGGGGCGGAGCTGCGCCTTGTCGTCAAGGCGGGCATTGCGCTCGCAGACTTCATAGAAATTGCGGGCGCCTGTCCCCTCCTTGGCGCGACGCATCTTGCCTTCGCCGGCATTGTAGGCGGCAATGGCGGTCGGCCAGTCGCGAAAATCGCCGTACAGCTTTTGCAGATAATCGGCCGCGGCTTCGGTGGCCTTGTAGGGATCAAGGCGCTCGTCCATCCACCAGTCCTGGGTCAGACCATATTTCATGCCGGTATAGGGCATGAACTGCCACGCCCCGGCCGCCCCGGCGCGGGACTTGGCGTCAGCCCGGTAGCCGCTTTCCACGATGGCCAGATAGGCCAGCTCTTCCGGCATGCCGCGCGAGCGAAAGACGCGCCGCGCGTAGCCAAGATAATTGCCCGACCGCTGCGAGAAGATCTCCATAGTCCGACGGCCTTTGTGCAGGAAGTGCTTATACTGGGCGGTGACGGCCGGCATGGCCGAGGCCGGCACGTTGCGGTCGATCTGGCCCGTGCTCTTCAGGGCCGCGACCTCGGTGGAGGTGAGGGGTTCACTGTCTTCATTTTCGGGGATGAGCAGCGCCGGCATATCGGATTGCCCGCCCCCCTGCCGGGAGGAGCATGCACTCAACAGGAGCGTGGCCAGCACGGCGCACAGCAACAGCAAATGTCCTGATCCCCTTTTCCCGCAAAACGCCTTCATGTAGCCTCCCCGTTGTGCAGCTTGCCTTTGCCGTCGAAGCTGCGTAGACACGAAATTCCTACGGCCGTGATGCCGTCTCACCTTCAGCCGCCTGCCGGAGGCCGTGATGAAAGATACCGTTTCCGCCCCGCTCCTGCCGGGCATCAAGCCTGTCCTGGAGCTTTTGCTCGACACGCCGCAACGCGTCGACACCGTCTACTGTCGTAAGGGCCTGCGCAGCCGTGAGGCGCAGCAGATCCAGCAGCTCTGCCGGGCGAACCACCTGCGCTACTCCCTGGTGGAGGGAGCCGCTCTTGACCGGCTGTGCCGCGGCGCGCAGCGGGGACAGGCGGAACACGTCAATCATCAGGGAGTGGTGGCCCGCCTTGCCGCCACGACGTTCCAGCCGCTGGAGGCCGTCCTCGACGCCGTGCGCGACGCGCCCCTGCCCTTACTGCTTGCCCTTGACCAGGTGCAGGATCCCGGCAACCTGGGGACCCTCTGCCGCAGCCTGTATGCCCTGGGCGGCGCGGGCATCCTGCTGCCGCGCCATAACAGCGCCTATCTCGGCCCCGCGGCGCAACGCGCGGCGGCCGGGGCGCTGGAACGGCTGCCCATCGCCCGCGTGGACAATCTGGGCCATGCGCTGGACAGCGCCGAAGAGGCGGGACTGACCATTTACGGCGCGGGCTGCGGCGGATCGGCGGCCGTCAACGCCTTTGAAGAGATCCTGACCCTGCCTGCCGTGCTGGTGCTCGGCAATGAGGACAAGGGCCTGCGCCCCGGCGTGGGCAAACGCTGCTCGCGCATGCTGCATATCCCGCTGGCCCGCCCCTTCGACTCGCTCAATGTGGCGCAGGCCGGAGCCATCCTGCTGGGACTGGCGGCGCAGCAGCGACGCCGGGCCTGAAGCGCGCAGGCCCGCCGCCCACGCCTCCGCCAGCTTCGCGGCTGGGCTGCCGTTTTTCACGGGCAATACGGACATGGCATGCGGCAATGACAGCATCCCACTTTCTCTCCATTTCCTTTCACCATAGCTGAAATTTTTCTTTTGGCGAGAAAAATAAGTCTAGAAAAAGGTTAGGAAATCATTATATAAAATATATAAGGGCACATCTTCATGCAAGATGCGCCCTTATATCGTGCAATATCGATTATCCACCCAAAAACGACCTGATATTTTATATGCGCTTCCTCTGCAAAAAATTTTCACATATCGGCTATTGCAGTCTTTATGCAATATATAGGTAATCCATACCCTGCTGATAAAGGGAGCGATCCCCTATCCTCAAAGGGATAAAAAAAGGGCGGGAAGATCCCGCCCCTTGCATGTCCGTTTGCGCAAGTGCGCTAGAACGGCCAGATATTGTCCATGAGCCGCGTGAACCAGCCGGGCTTCTGCTTGTCGGTGAGCACGCCCTTGCCGTAGTACTCAATGCTCGCATCCGCGATCTGCGTGGACAGGATACTGTTTTCGGCATCCACATCCTTGGCGCGGATGAGACCGCGCACCACCATGTATTCCGTTTCCTCGTTGACGCGGATCTCACGCGCGCCTTCGATCTGGAGCATGCCGCCCGGCAGCACGCGAATGACGCGGGCCGCCATGGAGGTGGTCACATAGTTCTCACGCTTGGTCTTACCCTGAGTGCTGGTAAAATCACTCGTCGCGCTGGTATCCAGCGTGGGAGTGCCGACGGGAATGACGCCGGCGATCTTGGGTACATTGAAAAAAGCGTTGACGGAATAGCTATTATTGGATTGCTTCGTCGCCTGAGTTTCCGTCTTGTTCTGCGCCTTGGTGTTTTCCACCAGTTTCACCACCACGATATCCCCCACGCGGCGCGCGCGGGCATCGGAAAAGAGGGTGTCGCCGTCACTGGCGGCAAACAGGGAGCCGGGGTTGTTGGCTCCGCTGGTCTCCTGCGGATATTCCTGCGGCGGGCCCACAGGATTCTGCAACCCCGGACGGCGGCTTGCGCCGCCGTTGCCGCAGGCGCTGCAGAACATGAAGACGAGCCCCAGGGCCAGAATGCCAAAACGAGTCTTCATACCGTGTTCTCCTCTACTCGATGATCACAGTGCCGCCGTCCTTGACCTTGGCGTACACCTGTTTCTTGGATTGCAAATTCCGCACCGCGATGGTGGCGCCTGGCTCGCCATCGCTCAGGGCCTCCGCCTGCGTGGTCATGCGCAGGTTGCCGCGGGCGTAGATGAGGGTTACCACATCGCCGCGCCGCACCATAAGCTGGCTTTGAAGATCACTCTGCAAAATGGGTTCTCCGGCGGAAAGCCCTCGGGCCAGCCGCCACGGCCCGCCCTGTCCATCCCACGGCATATCCTTGAGCGTGGCGGCATTGACCCGCATGAAGGTGACCGCTTCCGGCGTCAGGTTCTCTCCCTTGCTCATAACGCGCATGGCGGCGGGCACGGTGACCCAGAGTTGCAGGTTGACCGTCCCGGCCACACGCCGCAGCACCGTCCCGTCCGCCTCCTTGACGGCAAAACGCAGGGTGATGCGCCCCGGGGCCAGTTTGCCGGGTTCCAGCTGGATCTGCTGCTGGGCATGCTCCAGAAAAATGTATTCCGGCAACCGGAACTCCGTCAGCTGAGCCTCGCCCGGCATGGCCGACAGCTGCGGCGTCAAACTCTTGACCACATAATCCCGCAGCACATCCTCCCGAAAGACCAGCCCGCCCCGCTGGATGACCAGCGATGTCGGCAGGATGCAGCGTCCGGCGATATCCTTGCCCAGCGCCTGCCGCAGGGCCTGCGCAAGCCGCGAGCGGTTGACCTGCATGGGCTTGCCCTCCTGCTCGGGAGCGGCCCAGAGGGCCCGGCGGCTCAGATCCTGCCAGAGGGTCTCGTCCATATGCCCCAGCGGCGTGGCGATATCCCCCAGAAAGACGGAATCATTGAGCGCCACCGCCGCGCTTTCGATCTTCAGCCGCCAGTCGTTCTGCCCCAGCATCTGCAGATCCGATGCCTCGGCGGGCGGGGCCGGCGCATGGGCGATCTGCGAACGGACCCGGGCCGAGCGCGCGGCCTGCTCCCCGGCGAGCGCGGCATCCCCGGCCTCGTCGCCGACCCTGTCCGTCGCGGCCAGCGGCAGACGGGCGGCCCGCACGTCGGGCGAACGCAGCTGCCGCTTTATCTGGCTGGGCGAACGGCGATGGTTGCGATCGTTGTCCTGCCAGACGGCATCGGGGACGCCGGCGGCAAGGCAGGCCGTCCCAAGGACCATCTGCCAGACGATGAGCAGACAGAAAACGCCTGCCAGTACCGCCAGAGCGCCCAGAGAAGGCCAGCCACGGCCGGGCCATGCCGTTGCCCGTCTGTACACGCGCATCATCCCCCGGCAAAACCTTAGCTGCGCTTGAGCTGTACCGCCGTTCCCAGCATGGAGTCGGAGGTCTGGATGGCCTTGGAGTTCACTTCATAGGCGCGCTGGCCCACGATCATGTTGACCATTTCGTCCACCACTTCCACGTTGGACATCTCCAGGAAGCCTTGCGCCAGCGTGCCGACGTTGTCCGTGCCGGGCACGCCTTCCACTTCATCGCCGGAAGCTTCGGTGGGGGTGTAGAGATTGCGCCCACGCGCGTCCAGGCCCGCCGGATTGATGAAGGTGTAGAGCGGGATTTCCGCGGCGGCGATCTCCTGCCCTTCGGCATCCAGAGCCGCGATATGCCCGGAAGCGGAGATGGAGATGTTCTTGGTCTCCGCCGGGACGGCGAATTCCGGCTGCAGGATGTAGCCGTTGGCCGTCACCACGGTACCGTCCTGGTTGAGCTTGAAGGAACCGGAGCGCGTGTACATCAGCTCGCCGTTGACATCCACCTGAAAGAAGCCGTCCCCTTCGATGGCCACATCAAGGGCGTTGCCCGTGTTCTGGAAGTCCCCCTGGGTGAAGAACTTGTGCACCGCCGTGGGACGTACGCCCATGCCCACCTGGATGCCCACGGGCAGAATGTTGTCCCCTTCGGTGATGGAGCCGGCGATCTTCATGTTCTGGTACATGAGATCCTCGAATTCGGCGCGGCTCTTCTTGAAGCCCGTGGTGTTCACGTTGGCGAGGTTGTTGGAAATGACGTCAATATTCAACTGTTGCGCCACCATGCCGCTGGCGCCCGTCCACAAAGAACGCATCATAAGGCCATCGCTCCTTCCGCACGCGTGCGTGCTGTTGTCTTTTTCATCAATGCGCCATGCCGCGGGGCGGCTGCCTCCCGCACGAGAGGCGGCCTGCGCCGGCGGCCGGCATCATATCACGCCACCCGCGCCTAGCTGGTACGCCTGCCCACCTGCTGGTAGGCCTGCTTGTCCATGGCATCCGTGGACTGCATGACTTTCTGGTAGGCTTCGAACTGCCGCTGCACTTCGATCATGTTCACCATTTCCGTAACCACATCCACGTTGGCGGCCTCGATGTAGCCCTGTTCCACCGTCGCGCCCTGCGCGTAGGCGTCCATTTCCTGCACCTGCACGTTGTCGTAGGCCTGGTAGAGGTTTTTCCCCAGCTTCTGGAGGTTCTGGGGATTGTCCACCTGCACGAGCGCGATCTGGCCCACGACGTCGCCGTCGGCGGAGACCGTGCCGTCACTGGCGATGGCGATATTGCGCGTGCCCGCCGGGATGACGATGTTGCCGCCCACGCCCTGCAGAGGCCAGCCCTGCGGCGTCATGATCGTTCCGTCGCCGGACAGGACAAAGTGTCCGCTGCGCGTCAAATTGTTGCCATTGGGCGTCGCCACCCGAAAAAAGGCATTCTCGCCGGCGATGCCCAGGTCGAGCGGATCCCCGGTGAAGCGCATGGAGCCTTGCGTAAAGTCGATCTTCGACACCGCGATACGCGGCCGCACCATGTTTTTGGGTTCGGGGAAGAGGGGGTCGCTTTTCAGATGCATGAGCGGTTCACGGATCTCATCATGGGCAAAGGAGGCCATGGTGTCCTTGAACGCAAGCTTGGTCTGCTTGTAGCCCGAGGTATTCACGTTCGCCAAATTATTGGCAATGAAATTCATGCGGTGCTCGGTGGTCAGCGCCCCGAAAAGGCTGCTAAACATTGCATCTTGCATGATAACTCCTTGGTTGACGTCTCCTGGCGCCCCTGGCGACGGGCAGGCCGCGGACAGGCGGGCGACACTATCGGGAGGGGAAAAGCAAAAAGCGGGCCAAGGCAAGCCCCCTCTCCTGCCAGCATCGAAAAAGCGGCTGCGGCATCTTTTCAGCGCGGACGCCTTGCGCTACAAAAACGATACCCGCCCGGTACGGGGCTGTCCGCGTCGCCGGGAGCTGTCGTCAACCTTCAACGGGAACGGCGCACCACCGCCGCCCTTCTGCGAGAAAAACATGGATGCACTCACCCAGCTGGTCCAGAAAATCAACTCTTTCCTCTGGGGGCCGTACTGCCTCATCCCTCTGCTCTGCGGCACAGGCCTGTACTACACCCTGCGCCTGCGGGCGGTGCAGGTACGCAAATTCGGCGCCTGTGTCCGTCACGTCTGCGGCGGCTTCTCCCTGCGCGGCGAAAAGGCCTCCGGTCAGGGCATGAGCTCCTTTCAGGCGCTGGCCACCGCCGTTGCCGCCCAGGTGGGCACGGGCAACATGGTCGGCATGGCCACCGCGCTGGTGACCGGCGGCCCCGGCGCCATCTTCTGGATGTGGGTCGCGGCCTTCTTCGGCATGGCGACCATCTTTGCCGAAGCCATCCTGGCCATCACCTACAAGGATCGCGACGAGGCCGGCCATGTGGTGGGCGGCCCGGCCTATTACATCCGCAAGGGGCTCGGCAGCAAGACGCTCGCCGCCTTCTTTGCCGTGGCCATCATCATCGCGCTGGGCTGTGTGGGGAACATGGTGCAGGCCAATTCCATCGCGGACGCCTTCGCTTCGGCTTTTGCCGTGCCCGCGCCCGTGGTGGGGGCCGGGGTGGCCGTGCTGGCCGGCATCATCTTTTTCGGCGGGATCGGACGCCTGGCGGCCGTTACGGAAAAGCTCGTGCCGATCATGGCCGCGCTCTATCTGGTGGGGGGCGTCTACATTCTGGCGACCCACGCCGGGGCCTTTCTGCAATGCCTTGAGGACATCTTCCATTACGCCTTTTCGGCCCAGGCGGCCGTGGGCGGCGTGACCGGCGTGACCGTTCAGGAAGCCATGCGCTACGGCATCGCCCGCGGGCTCTTCTCCAACGAAGCGGGCATGGGCTCCACCCCGCACGCCCACGCGGTGAGCAAGGTGCTCCACCCGGTCATGCAGGGCTTTGCCGCCATCATGGGCGTCTTCATCACGGTCATCATCTGCTCCCTGTCGGCCTTTGTGGTGCTCTCCACCGGGGTCATGGACGACGGCATCACCGGTGTGGTGCTGACGCAGCGGGCCTTCAGCTCCGCCCTGGGGAGCTTCGGCAATGCGTATGTGGCCATCATCCTCTTTTTCTTTGCCTTTTCCACCATCATCGGCTGGTACTTCTTCGGCGAGCAGAACATCAAGTATCTGTTCGGCCGTAAGGCCCTGACGCCGTATCGCCTGCTGGTCATGTGCTTCATCGTGCTCGGCGCGACCCTCAAGGTGACGCTGGTCTGGGAACTGGCCGACCTCTTCAACGGCCTTATGGTGCTGCCCAACCTGGTGGCGCTCATCGGCCTTTCCAAGATCGTCTCCAAGGCGCTGGACGATTACGAGAACCGCTTCATCAAGCGCTATCCCGAGCTGGAGTGAGGCGCCGGCCCTGACGACATCCGTCAAAAAGGGAGGAGCCCCCGTGGGGACTCCTCCCTTTTTTGCAGATGCCATGCCCGCTCCTCCTCATACCGCGCCTTCAAAGGACGGAGGAAAGCGGTGAAAGCGAACCGGCGCTAGAGCCGCAGCGCCGCCATGCCCAGTTCCAGGGCCTTCAGGTTCACCGCCTGCAGCTTGGCCGGCAGATATTTGCCGATGGCCGCTTCCAGCGCATCCACCCCGAAAGGCAGGACGCCGGACGCGCAGGCCACGCTGAGCAGCACCGTATTGCCCGCCTGAACCGAACCGGCCTTGAGGCCCAGTTCACGGCAGGGCACGAACTGACACTGACCGGCCACCCGGCGCGTCTGAGCTTCCACCTCTTCCGGGGAAGGATAGCGGGCGCCCCCCAGCGAAACGCTCAGGGGCGGCAGAGGATCGGCACTGGAGAAGACGGCTCCTCCGGCCCGCAGATAGGGCAGGCCGCGCAGCGTCTCCAGAGGCTCAAAGCCCAGCAGCACATCGGCCTCGCCAAGATCCAGCTTGGGGGAGCGCCAGCCGCCGAGCAGGAGCACGGACTCCACCACGCCGCCGCGCTGGGCCATGCCATGCACTTCGCCGGCGACAACCTCAAGTCCGGCATCCAGCGCCGTCCGCGCCAGCAGCGTCGTGGCCGTCAGCGTGCCCTGGCCGCCCACGCCGGTGAAATAGATGCGCATTCTTTTCTGCTTGTCTGTACTCATGGAAAACCTCGTGTTGGACCACGGCGGACTAGGCGTCGCGCCGTCTGGCCTTGAAGGACTTGGGGCCGACCTGCAGGCAGACCATGCAGCCCGTGCAGAGACTTTCATCAACGGCGAGCGCGTCGCCATCCCGGCAGAAGGCGGGACAGGCCAGGGTCTCCAGGCAGTGCACGGCATCCGGCCCCTGTTCCTTCACCACCGCGACCTGGGGCTGCGCCTTCTTGAGCTGGCGGCGGGCATAGAGCGCGCACGGCTCTTCGGCGATGAGCACCCGTACCCCCGTCTGCGCGCGCATTTCCTGCAGCGCGTCGGAGACGGCCTTGAGGTTGAAGGCCCTGACCTTGCGGCAGCAGCTCACGCCCATGCCGCGCACGATGGCCTCGATATCCATGTGCACCGCGCTGTCGCCCAGCATGTCCTGGACCATGCCCGGATTGGGCTGATGGCCGGTCATGGCGGTCGTGCCGTTGTCGAGGATGACCACGATGAGGTCATGCCGGTTGAACACGGCATTGGCCAGCCCGGTCATGCCGGAATGGAAGAACGTGGAATCGCCGATGAAGGCCACCACCGTCTTGCCGGAGGCCCGGGCGAAGCCGCTGCCCGCGGAGATGGACGACCCCATGCAGACGAGGAAGTCCGCGCACCTGAGGGGGGGCAGCATGCCGAGCGTATAGCAGCCGATGTCGCTGGAGTAGTAGGCCTCGTCGCCGAAAGCCTGCCGCACGGCATGGAAGACCGCCCGATGCGAGCAGCCCGCGCAGAGGTTCGGCGGCCGTCCGGGCAGCTCCAGGGCCTGGGCGTTGCCGCCCTTGACCGGGCAGGGGCAGTCCAGAAATTCGGCCAGCCGCCGCAAAAGGAGCGTGGTGGAGAACTCGCCCAGCTCGGTCAGGTTGTCCGTCTTGCCTTCCAGGCGGGCCTTGCAGCCTTCGCGCTGGGCCAGGGCGCGCACGTCGCGCTCCAGCAGGGCGGGCCCCTCTTCCAGCACCAGCACGCGGTCGCACTGCTCCATAAAGGCCACAAGGCGCTTTTCCGGCAGGGGCCAGGTCATGCCGAGCTCCAGCACTCGCACCTTGTCGTCCCAGCCGCCGGCGGTCAGGGCGTCGGCAAGATAATTGCGCGCCACGCCGCTGGCGATGATGCCCAGCCGCGTGGCCGCGTTGCTGGCGCGTTCGGTATTGAAGCGGCTGCTCTCGGCCAGGGCGCGGGCCTTTTCCATGATCTCGAGCACGACGGCATGCCGCCTGCGGGCCACGGCGGGCACGGGCACAAAGCGCCCGGGATCGCGCTCGAACGACACCAGCGGCTGGGCGGCGGGCAGATCGTCGAACTCCACCGCGCCGCGCATATGGTTCACGCGGGTGGTCGTGCGCAGCAGGACGGGCTGTTGCAGCTCGCGCGCCAGCCGGAAGGCCTCACGGGTCATGTCGCGCGCCTCCTGCGCGGAGACGGGCTCCAGACAGGGCAGCATGGCGGCGCGGGCATAGGCGCGGTTGTCCTGCTCGTTCTGGCTGGAGTGACAGCCGGGGTCGTCGGCGCTCAGGATGACCAGCCCGCCGGGCATGCCGGTATAGGCGGCCGTGAACAGGGGGTCGGCCGCCACATTGAGCCCCACATGCTTCATGGTGACCAGGCTCATGGCCCCGGCCAGCGCGCCCCCGGCCGCCACCTCGAAGGCCACCTTCTCGTTGATGGAGTATTCCAGCCGGTAGCGCCCCTCGCCGCCAAGACGGCGAAAGGTGTCCGGCACCTCGGACGAGGGCGTGCCCGGATAACAGGAAATCATGTGCACGCCGGCTTCCAGCGCGCCGCGGACAATGGCCTCATTGCCAAGCAACAGATGGCGCTCGCCGCGGCATCCGTCCAGCAAGGGATTTTTGCTCATGGCCTCTCCTCAAATATGATGTCGGGAATGGGCGTGCGTTAGCCCGCCGGCTTTTCCGTCGTTTCAGGGGCGGCGGGCGTCTGCGCTCCGCCTTCGGCGGCCCCGGTGCTCGTACCGCGCAACTGGGCGGCACGATAGCTGTAGTAGGCCTGATCGTCCTTGTCCCCGTCTTTCGCCAGCTTGTCGAAAGCGGCGGCGGCCACTTCCGGGCGTCCGGCCGCCAGGGCGGCCTCGGCCTGCATCCGCAGAAGGGCGCCTTGACGGGCGGCCTCCACACGACCGGCAAGAGCCTGCAGCACGGCCAGCGCCTCGGAGGCGCTTTCGGGCGTGCCGGCGTTCATCAGAGCGCCGCACTGGGCAAACAGGGCGGCCTGTCCCAGACTGCCTTCACTGTCCAGCCGGGCCGCTTCGCCGTAGATGCGGGCCGCCAGCGTCCAGTCCTGCGATTCCGCGGCGCTCTGCGCCTGTGCCGCCAGCACGGCGAAGCGGATGTCCGCGGGCGCTCGTTTCGCCAGCTCGCCGAGCGCGCTCGTACGTTCCTCCCCCTTGAGGGAGAGGGAAAGGCGCGCCAGTTCGGCCTGGGCCTCTTCGCGGGCGGCTTCATTGCGCCAGCTCCAGATGCCGGCGCCGACCAGCACGAGCACCAGCAGCCCGACGCCGCAGGCGATAAGGCCGGCATGCCGCAGGATGAATCGCAGGAGCGGCGCGCTCTCGGCGCCGACTTCGGCGCTCAGGTCAGTCATCAGGGTCGGGGAAGGCGTGGGGCCGGGCTTGGTGAGAGTAGGTTGCATCAACGGGCTCCTTTGGCGCAAAATACGGGCTGGCGCGCTCCCGGGGAGCGGACGCCCAAGGTCTTGAGAATAGGTCACAAGACCGGACCTGTCAAAATAATTTGCGCCCGCGCCACGGCTTGCCCTCGGCCCATGCTGCGCGTATACTGAATGAATTCACCCGTTACCGATAGCAAGGGAGATGACATGACGCTTGCGGAAGAAATGGCCCGGCTGGGCGAGCGGGCCCGCGCGGCTTCGCGCGTGGTGGGCAAAGCCGCTCCGGCGGCCAAGGTGGCGGCGCTGGAAGGGCTCGCCCGCCTGCTGGAAGAGCGTGCCGACGCGCTGCTGGCGGCCAATGCCAACGATGTGGAGGCCGCCCGCGCCAAAGGGCTTGATGCGCCCCGTCTGGATCGGCTGACGCTGACTCCCGCCATCCTCGCGGACATGGCGCGGGCCTGCCGGCATGTGGCCGCCCTGCCCGACCCCGTGGGCGCGCTCGACCGGCAGTGGCAGCGCCCCAACGGCCTGCTGGTCGGCAAGATGCGCGTGCCGCTGGGCGTCATCGCCATGATCTTCGAGGCCCGGCCCAATGTCACCATTGATGCGGCCATCCTCTGCCTCAAGGCCGGCAATGCCGTCATCCTGCGGGGCGGCAGCGAGGCCATCCATTCCAATACCGCTCTGGCGCAGATCTTGCAAGAATCCTTGTCGACCGCCGGACTGCCGCCGGAGGCCGCCCAGCTCGTCACCAGCACGGACCATGCCGCGGTGACAGCCCTGTGCAAGCTTGACCGCTATATCGACGTTTTAATCCCGCGTGGCGGCGAAAATCTGGTCCGCGCCGTGACCGAGGCGGCCACCATGCCGGTACTCAAGCATTTCAAGGGCGTATGCCATGTTTTCGTCGATGCCTCGGCCTCGCTGGATGATGCGGAAAACATCGTCTACAACGGCAAGGTGCAGCGGCCCGGCGTCTGCAACGCGCTGGAATGCCTGCTGGTGCACAAGGATGTGGCGGCGGCCTTCCTGCCGCGCATCGCCCGGCGTCTGGGCGGCGCGGGAGTGGAGTTCCGCGCCTGCGCGCGATCCCTTCCCCTGCTCGGGCCCACGGCGGTCCCCCAGCGGGAAGAGGACCTGGGACAGGAATTTCATGCGCTGGTGCTGGCGGTACGGGTGGTGGATTCGCTGGATGCGGCCCTCGACCACATCGCCCGCTATGGTTCGCAGCATACGGAAGTGATCTGCACCAATGACCACGCCCATGCCATGCGCTTCGTACGGGAAGCCGACGCCTCCATGGTCGGCGTCAACGCTTCGACACGTTTCAACGATGGCGGCCAGCTGGGACTGGGCGCGGAGATCGGCATTTCCACCTCCAAACTGCATGCCTATGGCCCCATGGGCGTGCAGGAGCTGACCACCACAAAATTCATGGTACTGGGGCAGGGACAGGTCCGCAAATAGCATGCATGACGCCCCGGAACAGCGTCCGCCGGGACGCGCGCTGCTGGGCGGCAGCTTCAATCCGCCGCACATAGGGCATTTGCGCCTTGCCATCGAAGTGCGCGAAGCGCTCGGTGCGCTGGTGGACACGCTGGTTCTGATCCCCTGCGGCACGCCGCCGCACAAGCGGGCCGGCAGCCTGCTGCCCTTTGCCCTGCGGGCGGAGATGACCCGCGCCGCCGTACGCGGGCTGCCCGGCATCAGCGTCAGCGAGGAGGAAGGGGAACGCCAGGGCTGTTCCTACACCTGGGACACCCTGACACGCTATCGCGAAGCCCTGCCGGGACGCATATTGTATTTTGTCATCGGAACGCCGGACTTTGCCCTGCTGCATACCTGGCACCGGGGCCGGGAACTGCCGCGGCTTTGCCAGTTCATCGTCGTCGCACGCGGCGAGCAGACGCACGAGCCCTTCGCGCAGGCGGCCCGAACGCTCTGGCCCGGGGCCCGCAGCGTTGCGCCCGTGCTGCCGGACAGCCGCTGCATGGCCCTGCCCGGCGGCGGCATGGCCCACTACCTGCCCTTGCCGTGGCTGGCGGTGAGCGCATCCCGCATCCGGGAGCGCTGGCTCAGACGGCAGAATGTGGATTTTCTGATTCCCCGCGCCGTGGACGAACTGCTGCGCATCCGCCATGCCGAAGTGGCGGAACATTGGAAAGGTGATGGTATGTCATGCTGAACACTCCCCCAAAAGAACTGCGCGAAAATATTGCCCGCGCCAAGGGCTATCTGCGTCGCGACGAGCTGCCCCGCTCCCTGATGGCCATGGCCACGGCCATGCGTCAGTATTCGGAAGTCAAGCTCATGCGCTCTGCCCGCGCCGAGATCGACATTCAGCTGGGGGAATTCCTCAACACCCTCATCCATCATCAGGGGATGCAGCATCTGCTTGACCCCAACGGCACAGGCAAACCGCGCAAGATCCCCTACCAGCAGGGCAAGGAACTCATGCTGGCCACGGTGCTGGAAGGGCTGGCGCGCATCCTGAAGCAGGAAGTGGAGGACAAGAGCCGCCGGGAAACGGAAGCCCGGCTGGAGCGCAAGAAATCCCTCCTGCATAATGGCGTCATGCTGCTGCAGGAAGGGCAGTTCGGCAAGGGACGCGCCTACCTCAAGCGCGCCGCCGAGGAATTCAGCGAGGACCCGGACATCCTCGTGCAGGTGGGGCAGCTGCTCCAGACGGCCAAACAGTACGCCGACGCCGGTGAGATCTTTGAAGAATCCATCGCCAAGCATCCCCGGGACGTGCGCGCCTATGTGGGCGCGGTCAACTGTTATACGGCCATCAACGAATTTGAAAAGTGCGAAGCGGTCTACAAGGCCATCTTGCGGACCTTCGGCGGTCACCCCAACACCTTCGGCCGCATGGCGCTCATGTACTTGAAGTGGGGCAAGCGCATCAAGGCCGAGGAGATGGCCACCCGCGCCCTGCAGGGCAATGCCAAACAACCGGAGGCCCTTCAGGTCATGGAGGTCATCGGTCACTGATGCCGGGGCCCCGCCCAAAACAGCACTTGTCAGGGCGGCCGTTTTAGGCTAAAGAAGATTTTCGGCCTGTGGCTCAGCCAATATATACGAGCGGAGAGGTAGCGAAGTTGGCCGTAACGCGCTCGACTCGAAATCGAGTTATCGGTTAATAGCCGGTACGTGGGTTCGAATCCCACCCTCTCCGCCATTCGGCATCCTGCCCGTCGGTTTTCCCGGCGGGCTTTTTTGTGCTGCGCGCCCCGTCCCGGCCTGCGCTTTGCCAAAAGAAAAAGGCTCTTGTGCCATGCACAAGAGCCTGATGCTCATGGTGGGTCGTGCGGGGATCGAACCTGCGACTCTCTGCTTAAAAGGCAGATACTCTACCTACTGAGTTAACGACCCGTCGAGAGTTGATGTGTACGCCGGATGGCCCGCCTTGTCAAGCCCTGCCCGGTTCAGGCCTTCTTTTCCATCTTGGCCCAGCTGTCGCGCAGGCCCACTGTCCGGTTGAAGACCGGGCGCGCGTCGTTGCTGTCCGCATCCTTGCAGAAATAGCCGAGACGTTCAAACTGCACGGTCCGGCCCACGGGCAGCCCGGCCAGGGCCGGCTCCAGCATGGCGGTCACTTCCTTCAGGGAATCGGGATTGAGCGCATCCAGGAAGGTCTGACCTTCGGGCATGGCATTGGGATTTTCCGCCGCAAAGAGATGATCGTACAGACGCACCGTGGCCGGCAGCGCATGCGCCGCGCTGACCCAGTGGATAGTGCCCTTGACCTTGCGGCCGTCCGGGCTCTGCCCGCCACGGCTCTCAGGATCATAGGTGCAGCGCAGTTCCTTCAGCACGCCGTCCGCATTGTACACCGCCTCGCGGCAGGTGATGAAGTAGGCGTAACGCAGACGGACTTCGGCCCCGGGCGCAAGACGGAAATATTTCTTGGGCGGATCCTGCCGGAAGTCGTCCCGCTCGATCCAGAGTTCACGCGAAAAGGGGACCTGTCGCGTGCCGTAGGCGGCATCTTCCGGGTGATACGGCATATCGAAGGATTCTTCCCGCCCTTCGGGGTAATTCTCGATGACCACCTTCACCGGATCAAGCACCGCCATGACCCGCGCCGTGTGCGCGTTGAGGTATTCGCGGATGCAGAATTCCAGCAGGGAATATTCCACGGTGGAATCCGCACGGGCAAGCCCGATGCGCCGGCAGAAGTCGTGCAGGGCTTCCGGCGGCACGCCACGCCGGCGCAGGCCGCAAAGCGTGGGCATGCGCGGGTCGTCCCAGCCGCGCACATGGCCTTCCTGCACGAGCTGGATGAGCTTGCGCTTGGAGAGCACGGTGTGCGTGAGGCTCAGACGGGCAAATTCCATCTGCTGCGGATGGTAGAGGCCCAGGGTGTCCAGCACCCAGTCGTACAGTTCGCGGTTGTTGACGAATTCCAGTGTACAGAGGGAATGCGTTATGCCCTCGATGGAATCCGACAGACAATGCGTGAAGTCGTACATGGGATAGATGCACCAGGCGTCGCCCGTACGATGGTGATGGGCATGGCGGATGCGGTACAGGGTGGGGTCACGCATGACGAGGTTGGGCGAGGCCATGTCGATCTTGGCCCGCAGCACCCGTTCGCCGTCGCCAAATTCCCCGGCGCGCATCCGGCGGAAGAGGTCCAGATTTTCCTCCACGCTGCGCTCGCGGCAGGGGCTCTCCTTGCCGGGACGGGTCAGTGTGCCGCGGTACTCGCGGATCTCGTCGGCGCTCAAGTCGTCCACATAGGCCTTGCCCATCTTGATCAGCTCCTCGGCATAGCCGTACAGCCGCTCAAAATAGTTGGAAGCGTAAAACTCCCTGTCCTGCCAGTCCCCGCCCAGCCAGCACACATCCTCGCGGATGGCGTCCACATATTCGGTATCTTCCTTGGCAGGATTGGTATCGTCGAAGCGCAGGTTGCACAGCCCGCCGAATTCACGGGCCACGCCGAAATTCAGACAGATGGACTTGGCATGTCCCAGATGCAGGTAGCCGTTGGGCTCGGGAGGGAAGCGCGTATGCACTTTGCCGCCGAAACGACCGGAGGCATTGTCATCCATGATGGCGGCACGGACAAAATCCACGCCGGCGCGGGTGGCTTCGCCCTCTTCCGGGGCATTCACAGAAAGGCTTGTTTCGCTCATGGCATTCCTCGCAATAGGTGAGCGGTCAATATACGCAAGCCGGACAATGGGGTCAACGCATCCCCCGCGGCCCGTCCGGCAGACGCGCCGGCCCGAAAAATGCCTTGACAGCTTTCCTGCCAAAAGGTAAGGTACTTTTCGCAATGTGCGTAGTCACATTGGAGAGGTGTCCGAGTCGGCCGAAGGAGCTCGCCTGCTAAGCGAGTATACGGGCTTAAACCTGTATCGAGGGTTCAAATCCCTCCCTCTCCGCCAGCAGAAAACAAGGCAGTTGGTTTTGACCGACTGCCTTTTTTCGTATTGTGCGCCGCTCCTCCCGCAAGTCGTCGTCTCCCCTGCCGGGCCGCCTTTCGGGTCGCTTGTCTTTCCTCCACTCCCCCATTGCGGGGAAGAGCCAGGGAACGAGCCGGCCCCGCCCCAAAGAGACGCGGGGGGGGTACAGCACATGTGTTTTATCCATTGACATCATTTGCAAAAATCATATCCCCCTAGATAGTGTCGTCAAACTAAAAGTATGTTATAATATCTTCACTTACAATGAGGAGAGACCATATGGCGGCACATCGGAGGCATGATATTTCCGACAAGGTGTGGGCAAACATTGAAAAACTT
>NZ_CALUYG010000053.1 GCF_944324935.1 uncultured Desulfovibrio sp.
GCCCATACATTCCTTTCGGCAATCCATATTGCTGCCATTGTCATTTTTTACCTTTAATGAGTCCTGACCCTAGGGGGAAAATCGTTGCCTTCACCCATTGCGCAACGTGGCGTCCTCCGTTTCCGTGGGTTTTCCGTCATCCTTTTTGAAGTCGTAAGCGCGTCATGGCGCGGAGGAGATCGCCGCCCCGCAGGGGCGGAAGCTCCGACGCCGCCCGGACGCTCGTCCCGTGCGTGCACGGGACAGCGGAAGGGCGAAGGCCCTATGACGCGCGGCAGGGAGGGGGGACGGGATAGATCTGGCGTGACACGCTCCTTGTAAGGGAAGGCTGCCAGAAGGCGGGGTTGGGGGTTGTAGGGGGTAAGGGGCCGCCCAGGCCCCTTATCCCCTGCCGCCCGCCGCGCAGGCGACCCGGCCGGGACGCCGGGCCGAAGCCGCCATCCCGCGACCCAATCAAAAAAGAAGAGCAGCACCGCCCGCCGCTGACCCCCTCTGGGGGGCCGGCGGTCAGGGGACGCCTTGCCGGGCGGCTCCTCCCTGTCATCCTCCCCGGCAAGAGTTTTTGAAGGGGAAAGGGGGGACGTTTTGCAAAAAGTCCCCCCTTTCCCCGCAACACCGCGTCATCACACTTTGTAACAAAATGAAATATTCGCCGCGTTGAAATTTAAATTTGAATTAGATAATCTTGCGCGTGCGCCGTTGTGATGGCGAGAGTCCTTCTCCGGTGTCTTCGGTCTGGAAGCGAGAACAACATGCCCAGCAAAAACACGATCATCCCGGCGGGCGAGACAGGCCCGGCCGTACGTTCAGGACGGGTGGACGGCGAGCAGACGCGTGCCCGCATCATCGAGACCGCCGGCCGACTCATGGCGGAAAACGGTTTTGCGCAGACCACCTCAAAGCGGATCTGCGAGACGGCCAACATCAACATGGCGGCCATCAATTATCATTTTGGCAGTCGTGAGGGCTTGTACCTGGCCGTTCTGGAAGACATGCACAACCGCATCATCGACAGGGAGTTCCTGGATAATCTGGCGGGGGAGGCCATCCCCGCGCGGGAGAAGATGCAGCGCATCGTGGGGGCGCTCATGGCCGGGCTGGCGGCGCCGCAGCAATGGCATATGCGCGCCTGGGCCCGGGAGATCGTGGCGCCCACGGTGTATTTCCAGGAGGTCATGCGCCGGGTTGTCGCGGCCAAATTCCGGATCATCAAGGGCATCATCAGCGACATGACCGGCATACCGCAGGACGCGCCGGAGCTGGAGTGCTGTCTGGTGAGCGCGCTGGGCCCCTTCGTGCTTCTGCTGGTGGCGGACAGGCGCTTTTCGTCGGCGCTGGTGCCGCTGCTGTGTCAGGCCCCGCGGGTACAGAACCACATGGGCGACATGGCCATGACCGTACTGGATGCGGCGGCGCGGAGCTGGCGGCAGCGGCAGGGCTGCGCCTGCTGAGCGACGCCGCGCCAAAGATATTTTGTTGAGACGCACACCCGCACAGGGTGAAAAGGCCGCCACGGCGGCAAGGATTGGCGGACATGGACGATTCCGTGCTCTATCTGGGACTGGATGCCGGTTCCACCACGGTCAAGCTGGCTCTGGTGGATGAGGCGGGCGATTTGCTGGAAGCGCGCTACCAGCGGCATGGCGCGGCGGTACGCGCGACCCTTTGCACCCTGCTGGACGAGCTGGCGGCCAAATACCCCGGGCTGCGGGTGCGGGCCGCCATCACCGGCTCGGCCGCGCTGAAGCTGGCGCAGGCGCTGGAGCTGCCTTTCGTGCAGGAGGTGCTGGCCACCTCGCGGGCCATCTCGGTGCTGGCGCCGCAAACGGACGTGGCGGTGGAGCTGGGCGGCGAGGATGCCAAGATCCTGTATTTTTCCGATGGGTCGGACAATCTGCGCATGAACGAGGCCTGCGCGGGCGGCACCGGGGCTTTCATCGATCAGATGGCCGTGCTGCTGCATACGGATGCGCCGGGCCTCAACGAACTTGCGTTGAAGCATACGACCATCTATCCCATAGCCTCCCGCTGCGGGGTGTTCGCCAAGACCGACGTGGTGCCGCTGCTCAACGAGGGGGCGGCCCGCGAGGATCTGGCGGCGTCCATCTTCCAGGCCGTGGTGGAACAGACCATCGGCGGGCTGGCCTGCGGGCATCCCATACGGGGCAGGGTGGCCTTTTTGGGCGGGCCGCTGCACTTTCTTTCCGCCTTGCGGCAACGCTTCATCGAGACGCTCCAGCTGAAGCCGGAAGAGGTCATGGACGTGCCGGATGCCCAGTACATCGTGGCGCGGGGCACGGCTCTGAGCCTTATGGCGTTGCCGGGGCAGCCGCGACCCGTGCAGTCCGCGCCGCTGCGGGTGGAGGAACTGGCCGAACGCGCCCGCACCCGGGCGCTGGACGGCGAACGCACGGCCACGCTCGCGCCACTTTTTGAAGATGAGGAGGAGTACGCGGCCTTCCGGCAGCGCCACGCGGCGGGCGCGGTGAGCCGTCGTCAGCTGGAGGATGCGCGCGGCCCGCTCTATCTGGGGGTCGATCTGGGCTCCACCACGGTCAAGGCCGTTCTGACCGACCGGGAGGGCTCGGTCATCACCACCTGGTACCGTCGCAATCAGGGCGATCCGCTGGCCGAGCTTTTGCCGTATGTGGCCGATCTGGCGGATTCCCTGCC
Organism: uncultured Desulfovibrio sp.; assembly: GCF_944324935.1. Taxonomy (GTDB): domain Bacteria; phylum Desulfobacterota; class Desulfovibrionia; order Desulfovibrionales; family Desulfovibrionaceae; genus Desulfovibrio. The sequence continues at coordinate 2,674 of NZ_CALUYG010000053.1, forward strand.
CGAGGGCGCCTGGATCGAGGACAGCGCCTGCACCGGCTACGGCGCGGCCTTCGCCCAGGCGGCGCTGGGGTCCTCGCTCACCGAGGTGGAGACCGTGGCGCATCTCAAGGCCGCCTGCCGGCTGGAGCCGCAGACGACCTACGTCATCGACATCGGCGGGCAGGACATGAAGTGCCTCAAGGCCAGAGACGGCTGCATTGCGGGCGTGACCCTCAACGAGGCCTGCTCGGCCGGCTGCGGGGCCTTTCTGGAGACCTTTGCCCAGAGTCTCAACCTGAGCATGGAGGACTTCGTGCGGGCGGCGCTCTTTGCCCGGCATCCCGTTGATCTGGGATCGCGCTGCACGGTCTTTATGAACTCCAAGGTCAAGCAGGCCCAGAAGGAGGGCGCGGACATCGGGGATATCGCCGCCGGGCTGTGTTATTCCGTGGTACGCAATGCCTTGTACAAGGTGCTGCGGCTGCGCAGTCCCGACGAGCTGGGCGACAGGGTGCTGGTGCAGGGCGGTTCCTTTATGAACGACGCCCTGCTGCGGGTCATGGAGCGTCTGTTGCAGCGGGAGGTCTTCCGTCCCGACATCGCCGGGCTCATGGGCGCTTATGGCGCGGCCCTGCTGGCGGCCCGCCGTCCGGTGGAAGAGGGCGGCCGTCACCCGCTGGAATCCGCAACGCTGCGGGCCCTGCGCATCGAGACGAAGCATCTGCGCTGCAAGGGCTGCGGCAACCACTGCCGCCTGACCCTGAACCGTTTTTCCAACGGGCGGCGCTTTGTGGCCGGCAACCGCTGTGAACGCGGCGCGAGCCAGCTTGGCGCGGCGCACGAGGACGCGCGGCCCATGCCCAATATCTACGCCTGGAAGAACCGGCGGCTTTTCGACTACACGCCGCTGCCCGAGGCGGACGCGCCGCGCGGCATCATCGGCATCCCGCGGGTGCTCAACATTTTCGAGCATTATCCGTTCTGGTTCACCTTTTTCACCAGGCTGGGCTTCCGGGTCATCCTGTCGCCGGAATCGGGCAAGGAGGTCTTCGATCTTGGGTTGTCCTCCATGCCGTCGCAGACGGTCTGCTATCCGGCCAAGCTGGCGCACGGCCATGTGACGGCCCTGCTGCAGCAGGGGGTCAGGCGCATCTTCTTCCCCTGCCTGCCGCGCGAGCGGGGCGACGCCATCACCAAGGCCAACGGCTACAACTGTCCGGTGGTCTCCGGCTATCCCGAGGTCATCCGCCTCAATATCGATGAGGCGCGGCAGCAGGACGTTCATCTGCACACGCCCTTTGTCTCCCTGCAGAGCCTGGATGCGCTGGTGGAACGCATGCATGAAGAATTCGGCCTGCCCAAGGGAGAATTGCGCGAGGCCGGGCGCGCCGCCCAGCAGGAATTCGAGAAGTACCGCGCCGAGCTGCGTGCCGAGGGCGAGCGGGTGCTGGAACTGGTGCGGCGGTCCAACGGGCTGGGCATCGTGCTGTGCGGGCGGCCTTACCATGTGGATCCGGCCGTGCACCACGGCTTGCCGGACTACATCGCCTCCCTCGGGGCGGCGGTGCTCAGCGAGGACAGCGTGGCCCATCTGGGACGGCTGGACGACAATCTGCGGGTGCTTGACCAGTGGAGCTATCATTCCCGGCTGTACCGGGCGAGCATGCTGGTTTGCGATACGCCGGAGCTGGAAAGCGTGCAGCTGACCTCCTTCGGCTGCGGGCTGGACGCCATCACCAGCGATCAGGTGGCCGAGCTGCTCCAGCGGGCCGGCAAGCTGCATACGCTCATCAAGATCGACGAGGGGTCGTCGCTGGGGGCCGCGCGCATCCGCATCCGGTCGCTGCTGGCGGCGGTGCGCGAGCGGCGGGAGGCGGCCGTGCGTCGTACGGAAAGGGCGAAGCCCGCGCCGCGGCCGGTCTTTACCAAGGCCATGCGCGAGACGCACACCATCCTTGCGCCGCAGATGGCCCCTCTGCATTTCGATATCCTCAAGAGCGCCATCAATCATTCCGGCTATCATCTGGAAGTGCTGCCCTCGGTCAGCCCGCACGCCATCGAGCTGGGGCTGACCTATGTGCACAACGATGCCTGCTATCCGGCCATCGTGGTCATCGGACAATTGCTGGATGCGCTCAAGAACGGGCAGTGCGACCCGAACCGTACGGCGCTCATGCTGGCGCAGACCTGCGGGCCCTGCCGGGCCAGCAACTATCCGGCGCTGCTGCGAAAGGCCTTGCAGGAGGCCGGTTTCGGGCATGTGCCGGTGCTGACCATGACCAGCGGCGACGTCAACCGGCATCCCGGCTTCAGCATCTCGGCCAAGCTGTTCCACCGTATGATCCTGGGGTGTCTGTACGGCGACATGCTCCAGCGCGTCAGCATGTCCTGCCGCAGCAACGAGCTGCACGAGGGCGAGACCGACGAGCTGCTGGACAGGTGGCTGCGGCGGGCCCGGTCCAGCTCGGTCTGGGGGGACAGCACGGTCTTCCGGGAGCATATGCACGAGATCGTGCGGGACTTCTCCCGTATCCGGCTGGATGGCGTGCCGCGGCCCAAGGTGGGCATTGTGGGCGAGATCCTGCTCAAGTATCACCCCGACGCCAACAATCAGGTGGCGCAGCATATCCGCGAGGAAGGCGGCGAGCCCGTGCTGACGGATCTGATGGATTTCTTCCTCTACTGCTCCATGGACCCGGTCTATTCGTGGCAGCGCCTCGGGGGCCGCATCCTGCCCGCCCTGACGAGCTGGCTCTTCATCCAGCGCGTGGAGCATCTGCGCAAGGCCATGAGGCAGGCGCTCAAGGGCAGCCGCTTTCTGCCGGCCGCACGCATCAGCGATCTGGCGGGCAGCGTGCGAGGGATCATCTCGCGCGGCAACCAGGCGGGCGAAGGCTGGCTTCTGACGGCGGAAATGCTGGAGTTCATCGATCACGGCGTCAATAACGTACTTTGTCTCCAGCCCTTCGGCTGCCTGCCCAACCACATCACGGGCAAGGGCGTTATGAAGGAGCTCAAGCGCCTGCGGCCCCACGCCAACCTCATGGCGGTGGACTATGACCCCGGCAGCAGCGAGGCCAATCAGCTCAACCGCATCAAATTGTTCATGTCCGTGGCGCACACGGGGCTCGAGCAGCGGGCGCAGGCGGGGTCCGGCCCGGAAACGCCGCCGGCGTCCCAGGCCGATGGCGAGAGCGCGTCGGCGAATCCGCCGCGCGAAGCCGGGGCGGCCTCGTCGCTGCGTCGTGTGGACGGCCTTGCCTGCCGGGCCTGCGGGCTTGGCGGCGATCTGCGGGAGTCGGAACAGGGCGCCCAGAGCTGAGGCGGCCGCCAACGGCATGCCGGCCGCTGGCCGGGGCAAGCCCCCTTCCTGCCGTCTGCCACGACATGCCGCAGGGAGGGGGCTTTGCGTCTGGCGGAGGGTCGGGCTGGCGCGGGGCCGGGGAGGCGGCTTACTTCTTCCGGCCGGCTTTGTTCCGCCGGGCCAGTTTCCAGGTGCACTTGATGACGGAGCAGAGTTCGTTGACGCCGGGCAGGCGCTGAAAGAGGGTGCTGCTGGCATCTTCCTCCGAGAAGGGGGCAAGGAAGGCCGGGGCGGGCGCGGGCGGCAGCGAGGGCAGCGCCTGTCCGCCAGGCGACGCCATGCCGGATGGCGAGGCTGTCTGCCGGGCGGAGGCCTCCGGCGAGCCCCTGCGGGCTGGGCCGTCCTCGGAAGCCTCAAAGGGGGCCGCCACGGGCTGCTCGGGAGGCGGACCGTCCGTCCCGGCGGCCGCGGCGTCATTCTCGCGCGCGCGGGCGCGCATCTCGCGGGCGATGAGCCGCTGGCGTTCCTGAGCGTTCTGCTTTTGGCGTTCCGCCTGCTGTTTTTGCAGATCCTCCATGCGGCAGCGGATGGCCGTGCTCAGATCGGCGGCCTGCTGTCCCAGTTCGCCGTCCAGATGCTGCCGGAGCTGGTCGAACATGGCCTGGGGCTGCCCGGAGGCCATACATATCTGGGCAAGGCGCGTCCCGACGAGCTGCGGCGGCGTCAGATCGATGCCGGCCGCCAGCGCCCGGGCCGCGTCCGCATAGCGGTTTTCCCGCATGAGGCGCTGGGCGGCGGTGAGAAAGGGGCTCCGGGCCTGCGGATCTTCGCGCAGCAGGCGCACGAAGACCGTACGCGCATTGTGCCAGCGTTTGGCCAGCGCAAAGGTGAGGGATGCCTGTTCCAGGCAGCGGCGGCAGCGCACGAGATCGCCCTTGCCGCGCCAGGCCACGGCCATGCCGAGGAGGGCCTCGCCGCGGATCTGCGCCCCCTGGAGGCTGCGCTGAAAGGCGCTGAGCGCCGCGTTCCAGCGTTTTTCCTCAAGACAGCGCATGCCGACGTAAAAATAGTCGTCCGGCGTGCGTACCGGCTTGAGCAGGACGCCATAGGTGGCGAGCGCATCGTCGAAGGCCTGCTGACCGGCGTTTTCCCGGCCTTTGTCGAGCTGGGCCATGCGCTGGTCGTAGGCCATGAGCGCCTGCAGGTTCTTTCGCAGGGCATCCACGGAAAAGGGGCGGCCCATGAGGGCGCTGGCGCCGCAGCCCAGGGCGCGCAGCTGGGCTTCCTCATCGTCGTTGGGCAAAAGCAGCAGGATGGGCGTGCCCAACAGGCGCGGATGCAGGCGCAGCAGGGCGCAGAACTGTTCGCCGTCGATATCGTCCAGCTTGTGCTGGCAAACGACGATATCGGGAGTGAGGGGCGGCTTGTCGGGTTCGAGGCCGGCCATGATGCGCGCGGCGTCAAGGCCGGAGGTCATGGTACGGATGCTGGACACACCCGCATCACGCAGGGCGCGCTTGTCCACCGCGGCAGCCTGTTCGCTCTTGCACAACAGGAGGACGGAAGGCTGTCTGGTCGGTACGCTCATGGATGCCTCATCACAGGAAAAAGGAGCGACGCAATGACGCTCCTTGTCAAGTATACGAGGGGACGGGGGAGACTGCAAGAGGGCGCGGCCGATGCGGCGGCGCGCCGGGACGAGGGCTAGCGGACGAAGGGGATGATGCGGGCCATGCGTCCGGCGGGGGCGTGCGCCACGGGCGGTCGCGGCAGGGCATGGCGCTGTCCGCAATAGGGGCAGCAGAGGGCGTAGTCCTCCTTTTCCAGTCGGATGAGCGCCCCCATCGTATCGTAGCATTGCGGGCAGAACGGTCCCTGCCGGACGCCGGGTGTGGTGAGCCAGTAGAAGCCGTTTTCCCGGCTGAGGTTTTTGGAAAGATAGAGGATGTCCTCAAACGTGCGGATCTGCACCTTGAGGCGTTCCATCTCGTCGCGCAGGGCGATACAGCGAGATTGCAGCTCCATGAGCAGGTGGCGGGCCTGCTCTGTCCTGCCGGCGGCGAAGAGATCGTTTATTTCCTTGAAGCGGCGATAATCCAGCATGAGTTTCCCATCCGTTAAGCTCCCTATCGGAGGGGAAAATCAAAGCTTTAGGCCGGGCCGGGGGCTACATCTTGCGGAGGGTGACAGGCTCGAGCACCCGCAGCAGCTCCCGGTAGCGGCGTTCCACATCGGGGTCGGCATGCGGCAGCGTGCGGCCGCGCAGCAGCAGGCCGTTCAGCGCATCGGCGTTGCGCCGGGCCTCGGCCTGGCGGGCCATGTCCGCGGCGGCGTCGGGTCGCTGGGGGGCGGCTGCCCGGTCAGGCGGGGAGGCATCGCCGGCCCGTGCGGCCTGTTCCCTGCCGGCCGCCAGCAGGGAAGCCTTGACGAAAATGGGGGCCTGCGCCCGCAGGGCAAGGGCCACGGCATCCGAGGGCCGGCAGTCCAGGCGGATGGCCTTGTCCTTCAGCCGGAGGTTGAGGGCGGCGTAGTAGACGTCGTCGCGCATGTCGCAGATTTCCACGCCGCCGAGACGCGCGCCCAATGCCTTGAGGCACATGAGCAACAGGTCATGGGTCAGGGGGCGGGGGAGCTGTTCGCCGTTGAGCATGAGGGAGATGGAAAGAGCTTCCATGGCCCCCACGAGGATGGACAGCCTGGCCTCGCCGTCCACGTCGCGCAGATGCACGACGGGCGTCCGGCTGCCGGCATCCAGCCCCAGACCGGTCACGCGCATCTCTATCATGGACGGTCCTCGCTGACGGCCCCCACAAGACTGTGCCGGTGGGCGTGCTCGATGCGGACGCGCACCATTCGGCCGAGATGGTCGCCCGCTGGCAACGTCACATGCACGGGCGCGCCGTAGGCATCGCGGCCCTGCCAGCTTTCGCCGTCGCCGGCGGAGGCGTCGCGCGGGCTGCGGCCTTCCAGCAGCACGTCGGCTTCCTGCCCGACGCGTCCCGCCAGCCAGCGGCTGCCGAGCTCGTCCTGGAGGGCCTGAAGGCGCAGGAGGCGGTCCTGTTGCACGTCCGGGGCGATCTTGTCCAGAAAACGACTGGCGCGCGTGCCGGGACGGTCGGAATAGCAGAAGGAGAAGCTTGCCATGAAGTCACAGGCCCGCATCAGATCCAGCGTGGCCTGGAAATCTTCCTCGCTCTCGCCGGGAAAGCCGACGATGAGATCCGTGGAAAGGGCGATGTCGGGGCGGGCGCGGCGCAGTGCCTCCACCAGCCGGAGGAAGCGGTCGGCATCATACTTGCGGCCCATGCGGGCGAGCACCCTGTCCGAACCGGCCTGGAGAGGCAGATGCAGCCGGGGGCAGAGGTGGGCCAGCTCGCCGAAGGCCGCCACATCCCGCGGGCCCATGTCCTTGGGATGCGGCGTCACATAGTGCAGGCGGGCCAGGTCGGGCAGGGCGTCCACCTTGTCCAGCAGGGCGCGGAAGCTCGTGCCGTCGCCGCTTCTGTCCTGTCCGAAGGCGTTGACGTTCTGTCCCAGCAGGGTGATGTCGCTTGCGCCGGAGGCCAGCAGGGCGCGGCAGTCCTCAAGGATGGCGGCCGTGGCGCGGGATTTCTGTCGCCCCCGGGTATAGGGAACGATGCAGTAGGCGCAGAAGTTGTCGCAGCCCTGCATGATGTTGACGTGCCCCGCCGCCGCTCGCGGCAGCGGAGCGCCCGGCTCGCGTTCTTCATACTGGCTGGTGAAGTCCAGCAGGGAGAGCCGCAGGGCGGGATCGTCCAGCAGGCGTTCGATGGCGGCGGGCGCGCCGCTGATGCCGTCGCTGCCGGCCACGAGGCGTACCTGACGCTGCCGGAACAGGGCGTCGCCGAGCTGCTGCGCCACGCAGCCCGTCACGCCCACGAGCACTCGCGGCGAGCCGCCGGTGGCCTGCCGGATGCGGCCGAGCGTGCTCATAACCTTGAGTTCCGGCTTTTCCCGCACGGAACAGGTGTTGACCATCACTACCTGGGCCTCTTCCAGCGGGGCGGCGGCAAAGCCGCGTGCCTCCAGCGCGCGCCCCAGCCACTGGGAGTCGTGCACGTTCATCTGACAGCCGAAGGTGATGATGTGGTAGGTGCGTTCTTTCATGCCCGCTTACTGCTCCAGCCCGGAAGAGCGGTTGCCGCCGAAAAAGCCCGGCCCTTCGCCTTCCTCCATCTCAAGGTAGGAGATGCGCTCCTCCAGCCATTCCAGCAGCACGCGCGCCGTATCGTAGTTCAGCAGCACGCGGGAGTGGATCTGGCGGGTGATGCGCTGCACTTCCATATCCGCATCGGAGAGCATCTCCGGCCCTACGGAACCGTCCGGCGCCACAAGACATTCGGTGGTCTCGGGCAGGGCGTTGCTCTCGTGATAGAAATTCAGCTCCAGTTCCCCCTGATGATTGATGCCGCCCCAGACGCCATGCGCGGTCTGCAGACGCGCTTCAGGATTCATCTTGTAGATATAGCGGATTTTTTCAGGATGATCGTTGCTCATGGGTTCTCCTTGGCTGGTGGAACGGATAAATGGTAAAGAAGAGCTCACGCGAAGTAAAGCCGCGGCCGCGCTTTTCCCTTGACGCTGGGCCGGCGGTGAATACAATATTCGGAAAAAAGCACCGCCAACCCCAAGGAGCCGTCGTGAGCGAAGCCGTCATCAAGGAACACAGCATTACCCCGTATTTCGATATGGAAGGGTTTATGACCCTCAGTCAGGAGACCCGGCTCGGCGGCGCCGTGCTGGAGCGCCTTGTGAAGCTCTGGGGCGAATGGATGCAGGAGCTGCGGGTGGTGGAAGTGACGACCGGCAAGATCTCCTATCTGGTGGTCTGGCTGCCGGAGAGCATCGAGCAGGCCGTGGACGCCACCTGGGAAAAGTCGCCTTCCGAAGGCTGGCAGGACAACAATCTGGCCCAGTTCCTCTGCATGGCCGCCGTACAGCAGCTCCTGCCGCAGGTGGAGGACGCCGGCTGTGCGCCCGCGCCGCGCCCCACGGAAGCCCTGCGCGAGGCCCTGGCCGGGCTGGGGCTGGAATACAAGGAAGGCCAGCCCACCCTCAATCGCCGGTTCGCGCTGGTGACGCATTATCCCTTCAAGGGGGGCTGCGAGATCTGCCACCTGCAGGACAATTGTCCCAAGGGACAGGGACAGGCCGAAAGCATGAGCGTGGTGCTGCCGGGACACGAGCCGGGCAAGAACTGACCGGGAACGAAAGCCGCCCCGTCCGTCTGGCGGCCGCGCCGGCATATGCCCCGATCTGGCGGGACCTGCCGGGACCGTAGCGGAAGAGAGCGGGGACCTGCCGCCGGCCCGTCCGACAGCCTGCCGGCATCCGGCAGGGGAGCGGGCGGATCAGCGTCCTTCCATGACGAGGGTGCGCGTCCCCCCTTCCGGGGTACGGACCACCACCTCGACGGTGCGGCTGTTGCGGGTGACGGACTTGACGAGGCAGGTGGTCGTCTGGTCGGTGGTATAGTCGCGGACGTCCACGTTCTCGCCTTCAACAGGCAGGGCGTCGGGAATGATCTCCACCAGTTCCGTCGAATCGGCATCGAAGCCGTCCCAGGCCGCCGCCGGCTGGGCGGCCAACAAGCAATACATGGGCACGATGGCCCCGATGAGCAGGTGTTTCATGGCCGCTTCTGTAAATCGAAAATGCCGTCTTGGCAACCGCCGGCAGGGAGGCGCGGCATGAGCGGCCTTGCCGACGGGCGCGGGCGAGTGGTGCGCTATCTGCGCCTTTCCGTCACGGATCGCTGCAATTTCCGCTGTCTGTACTGCCACAGCAATGCCCGGCACAGCTTCATCCCGCATCCGCATATCCTGCGCTATGAGGAGATGGCGCGCATGGTGGACATCATGTACGGGCTTGGCGTACGCAAGGTACGTCTTACCGGCGGCGAACCCTTTGCCCGCAAGGGCTGCGGCGATTTCCTCGTCATGCTGCGGCGGAAGTTCCCGGACATGGACCTGCGGATCACCTCCAATGGGAGCCTGCTCGTGCAGCATCTCGACGCTCTGCGGGCCGCACGGGTCAGCGCCGTCAATCTCTCGCTGGACAGTTTCGACCGGCAGACCTTTGCCCGGGTGACCGGGCGGGATACGCTGCCCGTCGTGCTGGAGGCGCTGGATGCCCTGCTGGCGGCCGGCATCGGCGTCAAGATCAACGCCGTGGGCCTGCGGAGCATCAATGACGGGCAGATGGCGGACTTTGTCCACGCCGCGCGCACGCTGCCCATTGATGTGCGCTTCATCGAATTCATGCCCATGGGCGGGGATACGCTCTGGAGCGAGGACTATTTCTGGTCTGCCGAGGCCATGCTGGCCGCGGCCAGGGCCTGCACGGAGCTCATCCCCGCCGAGAGCGGAGCGGAGAGCGCCGGCCCGGCCCGCATGTTTTCCCTGCCGGGCGGCAAGGGGCGGCTGGGCTTCATCACGCCGCTGAGCAATCATTTCTGTCATGCCTGTAACCGCCTGCGGCTGACCAGTGACGGCCGTTTGCGAACCTGTCTGTTCGCCGACCGGGAATACGCGCTGCGCCCCGCCCTGCGCCATCCCCGCCTTGCCGATGCGTATCTGGCGCGCATGGTGCGGGCCGCCTGCCGCCACAAGCCGCTGGGTGCGGACATCCTGCGCGCGCGGCAGGGCGCTGCCGTGGCCCTCAAGAGCATGCAGGGCATCGGCGGGTAGGCGGCGGCACAATAAGACGGCGTTTTTTATGGGGGGAAGGGGAACCCCTCGCTCTCAAAAATAAGCGGGAGATTTGGCCGCGTTCATAAGGAAGCCGCATGGGCGCGTGTCCTTCCGGTAGCGGGCGGATGCCGCCGGAGTGAAGGAGAGGAATATGATCGCCTATCTGGAAGGGGTGCAGGCCGAGGTCTGGGGCAGCAGTTGCCTTGTGGTGACACGGGGGGGCGTGGGCTATGAGGTGGCCTTGCCGTCGCATACCCTGTCGGCCCTGCCGGGGCGCGGCGAAGCGCTGACGCTCTACACCTCGCTGGTGGTGCGCGAGGACGCGCAGGAGCTCTACGGCTTCGCCACCTTTGAGGAGCGGCAGACCTTCGAGGTGCTGCTCTCCATCTCCAAGGTGGGCGCGCGTACGGCGCTGGGCATCCTGTCCATCTTCCGGCCTGACGATCTGCGCCGCATCGTCCTCGAGGATGACGTGCAGGCCCTGACGCGGGTGTCCGGCATCGGCAAGAAGACGGCGGAGCATGTTTTTCTTGAGCTGAAATACAAGCTCAAGGTGGAGGACGCGCCGCAAGCGGCCGTGCTTTCCGGCGGCGTCCGGCCGGGTTCGGTCTTCCGGGACGTGCTGGACGGACTGGGTAATCTTGGCTATGGCGAAGAGGAATGCGCCGCGCTGGTCAGGGACATCCTGCATGCGGAGCCTGATCTTGACGTGTCCGGCGCGCTGCGGGCCGCGCTCAAGGCATTGGCGCGCGGACGCGCATAGTCCCGGGCGCTCCTTTCGGATTCCGTCAGCACCACGCGGCGTCGCGGCGTGGCAGCGGGCGCCATATGTCATACAGGGAGAGAAGCGTATCAGTATGCCGACGGCTCAGGATCTCTTTCATGTCCCCGGCGCGGCTGGCCCCGCGGAGGCCGGCGCGCTGGAGGAAAGCGTCCGTCCGCGTTCGCTGGCGGACTTCATCGGACAGGATGAATTGCGCGCCAACCTCCGCGTCTATCTGGACGCCGCCCGCGAACGGGGCAGGGCGCTGGACCACACCATCTTTTTCGGCAATCCCGGTCTTGGCAAAACGACGCTGGCCCAGATCATGGCCTCGGAGCTGGGGGTCAATCTTGTCTGCACCTCCGGGCCCGTGCTGGAGCGCAGCGGCGACCTGGCGGCCATCCTGACCAATCTTTCCCGCAACGACATCCTGTTCGTCGATGAGATCCACCGCATGCCCATCGCCGTGGAGGAAGTCCTCTATCCGGCAATGGAAGATTTCAAGCTGGACCTCGTCATCGGGCAGGGGCCCGCCGCCCGGACCGTCAAGATAGATCTGGAGCCCTTCACCCTGGTCGGGGCGACGACGCGGATGGGGCTCATCTCCTCGCCGCTGCGCGATCGTTTCGGCATCGTCGCCCGGCTGGAATACTATACGGCACAGGATCTTGCCCGCATCGTCACGCGCACGGCGCGCATCCTTGGCGTGGCCATCAGCCCCGACGGGGCGGAGGAGATCGGGCGGCGTTCGCGCGGCACGCCGCGCATCGCCAACCGCCTGTTGCGGCGGGTGCGGGATTTCGCGCTCGTCCACGGGCAGGAGAGCATTACCGGTCCCCAGGCCGCCGAGGCCATGCAGCGCATGGATGTGGACCCGCTGGGGCTCGACCAGATGGACAGGCGTCTGCTCGAAGTGATCATCCGGCACTATGACGGCGGACCGGTGGGCATCAAGACGCTGGCCGTCGCCTGTTCCGAAGAGGTGCGGACCATCGAGGACATCTACGAGCCCTACCTCATCCAGTGCGGTTTCCTCAAGCGCAGCCCGCGCGGTCGCATGGCCACGGCCAAGGCCTACCAACACCTCGGCCTGCTTATGAACTGATCCTCGTCGCCCGGCTTTTCCCCTGGCCGCGTCGTACGGCGAAGGGGCAACGGCGAAAGGGCGTGCTCATGCCTCCCCGGGCTGTCTGCCGCATCGCCGTGGGACAGCCTCCGGCGCAAGAAGATGAGCCTTTTTCCCCGCCGCTTGAAAATACCCTGTCATCGGCGTACGTTGAGGGGATGAAAACGAAAAAGGAAATCGCCAAACGCTACGGGGGCCTGTGCGTGGCCCTGTTTGTCTGCGCCTTGGGAGTGGCCCTGATCACCAATGCGCACCTGGGAACCTCGCCCATCACCAGTCTGCCGTACGCCCTGACCTTTATGCTGCCGCTCAGTCTGGGGGCCTTCACCTTCCTGAGCAACATCATCTTTCTGGTCATCCAGAAAATGCTGCTGGGCAAGCAGTTCGGCATTGTCCAGATGCTGCAACTGCCGGCGGTGCTGGTCTTCGGCATCTTCATCGACTTCTGGATGTGGGCGACCACTCCGCTCATAGCCGACAACTACATCTGGCAGGTGTTCATGTGCGTCGCCGGATCGGCCGTCCTGGGGCTGGGCGTCAGTCTGGAGATCGTCTGCAACGCCACCGTGCTGCCGGGCGAGGGCATGGTCATCGCCATCGCCTACAAGACGCGGAAGATGTTCGCCAATATCAAGATCCTTTTTGATATCTCGCTCGTCATCAGCGCCGCCGCACTGGCGCTGGCAGTGCTGGGAGAGATCGTGGGCCTGCGCGAAGGGACGGTGCTTTCCGCCTTTCTTGTGGGTCAGTTCGTCAGGCTTACCAGCGGCTGGACACGACGACTCAAGCCGCTTTTCTGGACGGCGCGGCAGCGAAAGCAGGCCAGCGCGCGCCGCATTCCCCGGTAAAAGAGGGAAAAAAGGTGGTTGGACGACGATGAGGCGTCAAAAAAAACTCCTTTTAACTTTTTGAAATAATGCAGAAAAGATGATTTTTTCAAAAAAGAGAAAAATTGCCTTGACCTTTGGCGCGAAAGGGTCCATAAACACTTTTCGCGCCGGACGGACGCCGCAAGGGCCGGACGGAGCGGGCTTTGACAATGGCACAGCGAGCGCCGTGGACGACGGGCGGACGAAAGGGTTCCGCAAGGATTTTTTCGGAGGTCGCAAAAAAGTTGTTGACAGCGAGAGTGGTTTTGACTAGGTTAACACCTCGCAACGACGACAACGCGTCGAGTGGATGAAAAAAATCGAAAAGTGGAAAAAAGTTGTTGACAGCGGGTTGAGCTTTGAGTAGTTTCACGCACCGCGCTGAGGAAAACGACTTTGCCGCTTCGATGAAAAAAGTTCACGAAAACGAAAAAAAAGTTGTTGACACGGTGCTGTGAAGTGAGATAAAATCACTGAGAG
>NZ_CALUYG010000054.1 GCF_944324935.1 uncultured Desulfovibrio sp.
GGAAACCCCTCCGCCGGCGCGGGAGCGGGTTTCCCTTCCCCCCAAGCCCCCCATCCCTTCCCCAGCGCGCTTTTATCAGGGGAAAAAGCTGGGACAAGGGGCGTATCGCCCGTTAGGGTAGGCGGAGAATGTATATCTTATTTCATGTATATATTGAAATAATTAGTAAATTTGTGTTAGCAGCCCCTAAGAAAACGTCGCCACTACCCGGCCCTGCTTGAGGGAGACCCGGCCCAGCGGCAGGTCCTGCCACCAGAGTGCGGCCTCCCGGCCTTCGAGCTCGGTCCGGCGGCTCTGGCCGCTCAAAAGGGCCGTCAGTTCGTCGGGGCTGTCCAGCACGAAGGCCGTCCCGGCGTCGGGGCGGCGCGGCAGCAGGGCCCGCAGCCGTGGTGCGGGGTGCAGGCGTCCGCCGGCGAATTTGCCCAACAGCGCCCCCTGCCAGATCATATCCGGCGGCAGCAGACGGCCGGCATCCTCCGGCAGGAATCGCACCTGATCCCCGTAGAGCATGACCCGGCCCGGCGGCAACAGGGCGGGATCGCAGCAGGGCCCGGCCAGCGCCTCACGGGGCAGTTCCTGCCCGGGCTGTTCCCGTCGCGCGTGGGCCTTGCCGCCCCGGCGGGGAGGACGAGCCTCGGACGGCGGGGCCGGCTCCGGCGTGTCCGCCACGGCGCTGTACGGCTTGCGGAACAGGGCCACATAGAAGCCCTGCGCGGCGGAGCGGCGTCCGTCCACGCGCAGCGTGCCTTCGCCGCCCGGCAGTTCCTCCCAGACAAAGCCCGGGAAGGGCGTCAGCGGCAGACGTTCAAGCCCCAGTTCCGCCTCGGCGAAGCGCACCTGCTCCTCATTTTCCGCGACATTGGTGGTGCAGGTGGAGTAGACCAGCTTCCCCCCCGGCGCCAGCAGGGAGGTCGCGTGCCGCAGCAAAAGACGTTGCAGGCCCACGAGGGGCTGGACTTTTTCGCCCTGCCAGAGTTCCATGACGCGCGGATGCTTTTCCGCCGTGCCCCAGCCGGAGCAGGGCGGATCGAGCTGGATGGCCTGCCAGCTGCCGGGACGAAGCGGCAGTGCCTGGCCTTCATGGGTGCAGGTAGCCACGGACAGCAGATTGCAGGCGTGCATATTGGCCCGCAGCGTGGCCAGTCGGGCGCGGGAAGGCTCATTGCCCAGCACGAAGCCGCTCCTGCCCACCAGCTGGGCCAGAAAGCCCGTCTTGCTGCCGGGGCTGGCGCAGACGTCCAGCACGCTGCTCCCTTCGGCCGGGTCAAGGGCCAGCGGCGGCAGCATGGAGGAGCGGTCCTGGATGTAGATGTAGCCGAAAAAGGCGGCCAGCGACGCGCCCAGCGGACGCGGCTCATGCAGCAGACGGCGACAGAAGGGCGAAAAGGGCTCCGGCGCGAAGCGGTAGCCCTGGGCCCGCAGCAGAGCTTCCACACGCGGCATGTCCTCCGGAGAACAGAGCAGACGAAAGGAGCGTCCGGCGGCCGCGGGGGCAGTGGTTTCCGAGGTATCCATGCCGTGTGCATAGCCTCTCCGCCGCCGTGGAGCAAGTCTTTTGCGCCGTCACGGCCATGTTGCGCCCCGGGCAAAGTACGGCTATAGTTTGGCCTCCGGCTGTCCGGCCGGCAATTCGACGCCGTGTGACGCGGCTCCGCTTCTTTGCAAGGAGATATGAATGAAATTCGCCATGCGACTGGCCTTGATGGCCTGCCTGATGCTGCTGGTCGGCCTTCAGGCGACGGCGGCCCAGGCCGCCCAGAAATCTTTTGTGCTGCTGCCCTTCACGGTCAATGCGCCGCAAAGCTACGGCTATCTGTCCAAGGCGCTGCCGTCCTCCCTGCTCTCCCGGCTCAACCGTCCCGGCGTGGCGCAGGGCCGCGTCGGCACGACCAAGGCCACTTCGGCCGCGCAGGCCAAAGGGGCTCTTGGCGGGGCGGATTACGCCGTCTGGGGCGAGGTGAGCGTGGTCGGCAACGACAGCACCATCACCCTGCACAGCGTGGACAAGGCGGGCAAACAGTGGAGCAAGACCAGCTCCGGCCCGGTGAGCAGCCTCAACAGCTCCGCCCAGCAGCTGGCCAGCGCCTTTGCCTCGGAAGTCCTGGGCATGGGCGGCGTGGCCGGCGGACGTGCGGCCTCCGGCGGCCGCAGCAGCGACATCATCGTCAATGAGACCGGGCAGAACCAGGCCTACCTCAATCCGCAGTTCCGCTATCAGGGCGCCGGCACGAGCGACGGCTCGCGCCTGCGCTCGCAGCGCATCCCCGAAGCCATGGTGGACATGGCCGTGGCCGACTTCAACGGCGACGGACAAAACGAGGTCGCCATCCTGACCGACCACAAACTTATGATGTACAAGTGGGGACGGGACGGCAAGCTCACCCCCCTGCATGAAGTCACCATCAACCGCACCAATGCCAACTTTTCCATGCGGGCCATGGATCTCAACCGCGACGGCGCGCAGGATCTGGTCATCGCCACATATGACGAGAACGACAACCGCCCCTACTCCTACTTCTATTCCTTCAAGGGCAACCGCCTCAAGGAATGCAGCAAGCGCATCCCCTACTTCGCCAGCGTCATGAAGCTGCCGCCCTCCTTCGCGCCGGTGCTCGTGGGGCAGAGCTGGGATTCGGTCAATCTCTTTGGCCGCGGCGTCTTCGTCCTGCACAAGAGCGGCGACAGCTACGTCCTCGGTCAGCGTATCGACCTGCCCGAAGGGGCCAACGTCTTCAACTGCGCCTGGATCCCGGCCGGTCGCGGCAACAAGAGCGACCAGCTCGTCATGCTGACCCCGGATGAACGCCTCAAGGTCTTCCAGGGCAGCAACAATACGCTCATCCATACCACGATGGAGCGCTTCTCCGGCTCCGCGGCGGGTATGGATCACTACAAGAGCATGCCCGGCCTCGGCGTGGACAAGAACTATCAGCTCCCCAGCCGCTATTATGCCCCCATGCGTCTCATCGTGGCCGACATCGGCAATACCGGCGAAAACTGCCTGATCATCAACAAGCCCATCTCCACGGCCTCGCAGTTTTTCGACCGTTACCGCTTCTTCCCCCAGGGCGAGATCCATGCCCTGTTCTGGGACGGCGTGGGCCTCGCCCTCAAGTGGAAGACCCGCCGCATCCGGGGGTCCGTGGCCCAGGCCGATCTGGCCGACGTGAACAACGACGGCATCCTGGATCTGGTGGTGGGCCTGAACTCCTCGCCCTCGCTGGGCGTGGGCGGCCGCCAGTGCATCATCACGGCCTATCCGCTGGACGTGACCAGGATGGATCCCAATACGCCGGCGGACATGAGCGATTTTGAAGTCACCCCCAACAACTAGCCTTTTCCGCCGCCCGGAAACCGCTTTCCGGGCGGCTTTTTTCATTGGGGAGGCTTCCCGGAAGCCGTCCCGATGACGACAGGACGACAACCCTTTCATACCCAAGAGACCGGGAGACATCTCGGGAAAACTGCGGGAGGCATCGTGCGTATACTGGTCATTGGTTCCGGCGGCAGGGAACATGCGCTTGTCTGGAAACTCGGGCAAAGCCCGTCGGTCACGGAGATCCTCGTCGCGCCGGGCAATGGCGGCACGGCGGCCGAGGGGGCGCGCAACGTGCCCGTGGCCGCGGACGACGTGGACGGGCTGGTGGCGCTGGCCCGCCGGGAAAAGGTGGATCTTGTGGTGCCGGGACCGGAACTGCCCCTGACGCTCGGCATCACGGACCGCATGCGGGAGGCGGGCATCGCCTGCTTCGGCCCGGACGCCTACTGCGCCCGCCTCGAAGGCAGCAAGGCTTTCGCCAAGGACATCATGCGCCGCGCCGGCGTGCCTACCGCCGCCTGCGAAATCTTTACCGATGCGGACAAGGCCCGCGCCTATGTGGAAGCCAAGGGCGCGCCCCTGGTCATCAAGGCCGACGGACTGGCGGCGGGCAAGGGCGTGGTGGTGGCCCGCACCACCGGGGAAGCCCTGGACGCCGTGGAGGAGATCATGCGCCGCCGGGCCTTCGGCGCCGCCGGGGATCAGGTGGTCATCGAAGAATGCCTGATCGGTGAAGAAGCCTCCTTCCTCTGTTTCTGCGACGGCAAGACCGCTGTACCGCTGCCCTCCGCGCAGGATCACAAGGCCGTCTTCGATGGCGACAAGGGGCCCAATACCGGCGGCATGGGCGCGTACAGCCCGGCTCCGGTGCTGCCCGACAGCGAAGCCCGGCGCATGGCCGACCTGGTATCCCGGCCCATCCTGCGCGAACTGGCCGCGGACGGACATCCTTTCGTGGGCATCCTCTATGCCGGACTTATGATGACAGCCGACGGCCCGCGCGTGCTGGAATACAACGCCCGTTTCGGCGATCCAGAATGCCAGCCCCTGCTCATGCGGCTTGAAGGCGATCTGGCCGCCGTCATGCTGGCCTGCGTGGAAGGACGCCTCGACCCCGCGAGCCTTTCCTACACTTCGCGTACGGCGCTGGGGGTGGTGGTGGCCGCCAGGGGCTATCCCGGCTCCTATCCCAAGGGCATGCCCATTGCCGGACTGGACGAAGCGGATGCCCTGCCCGGCGTCAAGGTCTTCCACAGCGGCACCAGCCTCAAGGACGGGAAGATCGTCTCCAGCGGCGGCCGCGTGCTCTGCGTGACCGCGCTGGGCGACACGCTGGCCCAGGCCCGCGACGCCGCCTATGCGGCCCTGAAGAAGATCGACATGCCGGACAGCCAGTACCGCGGCGACATCGGCCAGAAGGGCATCGACCGGCTGGCGGGCAAGGCCGGGGCATAAGGCCCGGCACGCCCGGACCCCGCCGGCGCACAGGAAGGAACACAAGGAGAAAACATGGCTCAGGTCGTCATTATGATGGGCTCCGCCTCGGACGAGGAAAAGGTCAGCCCCTGTGTGGAGGTGCTCCGCTCGCTGGGCATTTCCCACCATTTCACCATCAGTTCCGCCCACCGGACACCGGAACGGACAGAAAAGCTCGTGCGTGAGCAGGAGGCCGCCGGCGCGCGCGTCTTCATCTGCGCCGCGGGCATGGCCGCTCACCTGGCCGGGGCCGTGGCGGCCCGCACCGCCCGTCCGGTCATCGGCATTCCGGTTTCTGGCGGGGTCATGGGCGGCATGGACGCCCTGCTGGCCACGGTGCAGATGCCTCCCGGCTTCCCCGTAGCCACGGTGGCCATGGACAAGGCCGGGGCGCGCAATGCCGCCTGGCTGGCCGCCCAGATCCTGGCCGTGGAAGACAGCGCCCTGCATGACCGCATCCTGGCCGCCCGCGCCGACATGCAAAAAGGCGTGGAAAAGGCCGCCGCGGACATCGAAGCGCGCTACGGCAACTAGGGCCTGTCAGCACGAGCTATTGCGTGTTTTGGGGGAAGAGGCAGGGATACGAAGTGACTTTGCCTCAAAGGCATAGCGTAAAACGGGCAGCCCTTGCGGGACTGCCCTCTTTTTTCTCTTCCTCGCCGGGCACGACGTCCCGCCACCCTACTGTTTGCGCTTGAACAGGCGTTCCAGCGCCCCGGCATCCCAGCGCAGCACAGCCGGGCGGCCATGCGGGCAGTATTCGCGCTGCTGCGTCTGCAACCACTGGCGCACCAGCCCCACGGCCTCATCGTCGGTCAGGCGCTGTCCGGCCTTGATGGCGCTCTTGCAGGACAGGGAGATGAACATGGCCGTGGTGTCGTCCTTGCGTCCGGCCAGCGCCTCGCGCAGGAAATCGCGGGCCTCGGCCCGGCTCAGATGCGGCGGGATGCCCCGTGCCGTCAGCCGTCCGGGGCTGGTCTCCAGCGTGAAGCCCATACGCTGCAAGCGCGGCCGCAGGGCGAAGAGACGCTCCTCCTCCACCGGCTGTAGGGGCAGCTCCAGCGGCAGGGCCAGACATTGCCCCGCCCCGCTGAACGCTCCCTGCTCCAGCCGGGCATAGAGCACGCGCTCATGGGCCGCGTGCTGATCGAGCAGCAGCAGGGCCCCTTCGGCATCCCGCAACAAAAGATAGGTGTCGGCCACCTGCCCGAGATAGGCCAGATCGCCCACGCGCAGCGGCTCCCGCTGGCCGGCGGCCTCTTCCGCCGCCATCGCCTCGGGGATGCCGTCCCCTGCTGCCGCTTCTTTGACGGTCCCCCCCCATGGCGCATCCGCCGGTGACGCGGGGGCCGGAACGTCCGGGAACGACATTGCCGGATCAGACGGCACGACGGCAGCGGCACGGTCAGACGCGGGCGCTCCGCCCCGGGCATGGGGAACGGCCTCCCCGTACCGGGACGACGGGGACGACGAGGGCACGGACGACAACGGCGCGGCATCCTCGCGCAGGCCGCCGCGCGGGGGCACGGGCGTCACCCGCCACGGGCTCTCCGCCTCCGGCAGGCCGTCCGCCTCCTCAGGGCGACGGCGCAGCAGCGGAGGCGTGTCCAGCGTCCCCCAGAAGCCCCGCGGGCGGGGGGCGGTTGCCTGCGCGGCGGCAAGAGTGTATGGTTCCTGCCGTTGCCCGGAAAGGCGGGCCCCGGCCGCGTCGAGCACCTTCTCCAGATCATCGGTCAATGCGCTCTGCACGGCGTGCAGCACAGCGGAAAACACGGCGGATTCGTCCCGGAAACGGACCTCGCTCTTGGCCGGATGGACATTGACGTCCACCTCCGTGGGATCAATCTCCACAAAAAGCACGACCTGCGGGTATTCCCGGCTGGTGAGCCGGCCCTTGTAGGCCTCGCGCAGTGCGGCCAGCAGACGCTTGTCGGTGACGGCGCGCTGGTTGACGTACAGCAGCATACGGTCGCCGCGCGCCTGACTGACGCCGGGAGCGGCGGCCAGGCCGTGGACGCGGATGCCGTGGCGCTCCTCGTCAAAGGGACGCAGGGCCTCCACGATGAGGGCCGGCCAGAGTTTGGCCAGACGCTGCATGAGCGTTTCCCCCGGCAGGAAATCCAGCACCGTCCGCTCCCCGGCGCGCAGGCGAAAGCCCACGTCCGTGCGGGCGAGCGCCAGCCGGGTCAGCCAGTCCTGCGCGCGCTTGAGCTCCGTGGCGGGACTTTTGAGGAATTTCAGACGCGCGGGCACGTTGACGAAGAGGTCGCGCACCTCGACCAGCGTGCCCCGGTGCAGGGCCGCGGGCTCCACGGCGACAAGCCGGCCGTGCTCAACCTGCACGCGGCAGGCCGGGGCCTCCCCGGCATCGGCATGGGCCGAGGTCATGCTGAAACGCGACACCGAGGCGATACTCGGCAGGGCTTCCCCCCGGAAGCCGTAGGAAAGGACATGCTCCAGATCGTCCATGCTGGCGATCTTGCTGGTGGCGTGCCGGGTGACGGCCAGTTCCAGCTCGTCTGCCGCGATGCCCCGACCGTCGTCCTGGACGCGGACGAGGCTCTGGCCGCCGTTCTCAAGGCAGACGTCGATATGCGTCGCCCCGGCATCCAGGCTGTTCTCCACGAGTTCCTTGACCACGCTGGCAGGGCGTTCCACCACTTCGCCGGCGGCGATCTGATTGCGCAATTCAGGCGGTAAAAGACGAATATGACCAGAAAGATCAGACATGGCGCGAGTGTATCCGGCAGACCGGCGCAAGGCAAGCGACTCGGTGGCAGCCGCACGAGCGGACGCCGGGAACTGGGCAGGCGCTTCGCGCCGCTGCGGCGTTTTCCCCGACCGGCACGCCGCCCGAAGGATACCCGGCGCTGGTTCCGGGTCCCCGCCCCGCTGCGGCGGCGGCCGGTGGACCCGGAATTGCTGTTCGTGGAATGCGGCCGCTGCGGCGCGCCGGTACTCTGGGATCCCGGCCGGGCCACACGCCTGCTGGCACAGGCTGGCGTGGATCCGCTGGAGCTGGACAGCTCCTGTCTGCTGATGACGGACGGCTGCCCCTTCTGCCGTCCCGCAGGGCAATATACGGTGCAGATCTACCGGGTCAGCAACGTGAAGGAAGGCCAGCTCCCGCCGCTGGTGGGCCACGCCTGATCGCCGGGGCCATCCCCGCTATCCGTGCTACTACTTGCTTTTGGGGGAAGGGAGCCCATCCCTTCCCCAGCGCGCTTTTACCGAGGAAAGCGCAGGGACACGGGGCGAGCCCCCAAAGGCAAGTGGCGTGTACGGATTTTCTTCATTATCATTTGAAATTATTTACAAATTTTGTTGACATCCTCTGACAGGCACGGCCCGGCGGGCCGCTATTCGGTCGCGCCCTGCTGTCGATGTCTCAATGCCCGGAAAAGGCCAGCACATTGTTCAGCGGGGCCGAGGAGGGGCGCACCTCGCCCTCTTCCAGGCGGTAGCGGGTGAGCCGCCAGTCCTCCAGATCCAGATAGTCCAGCTTGCCCCGCATGGCGGGCGTCAGGTGTTCCCGCAGGGCCTGCACGACCTCCTCGACAGGAAAATATATCCCTTCAAAGCTGATGCGGGCCATATCCCCTTCCCGCACGAGCACGGCCTCCTCCTCATCCTGCCCCATAGCGCCGGCAACGGCCCGCGCCAGCGCTCCGTAGAGGGCGTCCCCGCAGGGGTAGACATGACCATAGGCCTTGCACAACGGACTTTGCGACATCAGCGCCTCCGAATATATGTCCTGTAGCCGGCGGACGGCATGCCCCGCCATTCCGCCCGCCCGGGCCAGAGGATCCAGTCCCAGCGGGGAGGATAGCCTCTGCGCCCCTCCTGCAGGCGCGGCGGCGGTGGCGGCCCCACCTGGCGCGCGGCTGCTTCCCGTTCCGTGGCGGCGGGCGTTTCTTCATCCCGCAGGGCATAGGCCAGCGTCTTGATGCGGACGGCCCAGGCGTCATCCCAGATGCGGCCCCATGCCGCCGCCAGACTGCCGCCCCCACGGGGCAGCGGGCAGGCCGGCCGCCGCGGCGTCATGCCGCGCAGCTCATCCGCCGCCTCCGGCGGAGCGGATTCCGTGTCAGTCGGCGGCGCAGCCGTCACCTGTTCCGGCAGCCGCCGGCGCACCTCCCTGGCCCGGGCCCGCGTGGCGTCCACGACGGCCCAGAGGTCGGCCAGCACGGCGTCGGACACGGGCGCACCGACCTCCCATTGCGTGGGGACAGCCCAGAGGCGGCGTGCACACTGTTCGACCGCGAGCGCCCGCAGAGGCGCAAGGCCCAGCGCGTGCAGGACGCGTTCTTCGGCCCTGTCCCGCAATTCCTCTTCCGGCAGACGGGAAAGACGGGGATCCACCCCCAGCAGGCCGAGCACGTCCTCGGCCCATGCCGTCCCGCGGCGACGGGCGTCCAGCCAGTGCGGGTCTTCCTCCACCAGCGGCAGATCGTGACCGTCCAGCTGACTGCCCGCAGGCAGCGTGCGGGCGGCGAGCGCCCTCAGCGCCCGCGATGGAGAGCGCGGACAGGATGGCGTCTGGCTGGAGTCGGGCGGCAGGAAGCCCAGCGCCGTGGCCGTGGCGTTGTCCAGCGGAGCGGGCGCAACGGGCGCCCCCAGGAAAGCCAGCACCAGCGAGCCCAGATAGTCGGCACGGCGACGGACCTCCGGCGGCAGCTCCTCCGCGCCGGGCTGCGGCCCGGACGAGCCGTCGGCCATCATGGCGGATCGTTCCTCGCGGCAGAGGCCCTGCCGCCGGGCCATTTCCAGCCCGTCGCAGTCCCCGCCCCGCACGCAGGCGGCAAGGAAATCCTCGCACATGCCCGTCGTATTGCCGCGCAGCATGCGAATGGCCCCCCGGGCCCGCAGCCACGGCGTCATGGAGGCGTGCGACGCGTCATGCAGGATAAGGGAAAGATCGTTTTCCGCCAGCGCGAGCTGGTGCAGCCGCCAATAGCCCAGCGCCCGGATATAGCGGGCCCGCGCCAGACGCGGGTCCAGCGCCAGGGCGCGTCCGCAGGCGCCGACGCTGCGTTGCGGCTGATCGCGCTGCAAGGCGGCCTCGGCAAGCAGCAGCCAGAGGAGGGAGCTCTCCGCCACCTGCGTTGCCGCATGTTCCAGGGCCAGCGCCTGATCGGCCGAGGCCAGCCAGGCCCCGTCCGCCGCGGCCAGCGCCTGACGCGCCGGGCCGAGCAGGGCCCGCAGCCACGCGGCCTGCCGGGCTTCTTCCGGGCTGTCGGGGGCGGGCGTGCGGGCGAGCGCCGCCCGCAGCTCGTCCAGCAGGCTTTGCCATGCGCCGTAGAGCGGGCCCGGCCGCAGCGCGCGTTCCAGCACCTGCCCGAAGGGGGCCGGTTCCAGAATGAAGTCGATATGTCCGCCCGTGGCCTCATCAGGGCCCGTCGCCCCGTACAGCATGGCGGCAAGGATCAGCCTGGCGTCGGGGCCGATGAAGTAGCGGGCCGCCGCGCGGTTGTGTGCCAGGCTGTCCGCGCCGGCCTGGAGGCCCGCGAGCCAGAGACGGGCGCGACGGCGCAGCAGATCGGCGACGCGGGCATCGGAAGACAGGGCGGCATCCGGAGGCACGTCCAGCTGAACCTGGATGCGCGGCGAGGGGCCGGTGGTGGGCAGACTGCTTATCCGCGGCGTGAAAACGACGGCCCCGGCCGCAGGGCCGGGGTCCGTCAGCAGCCGGCAGAGCAGGAACAGCACGACCGGCAGAAAAAAGCGTCTGGGCAGCTTGCGCCGCACGTCATCCTACTTCTGGCCGATGATCGTCTGGATCTTGCTGGCCATAGGCTGTACGAGATCGCGCAGGCAGGAGGTCATAAGGTCCTTGGCCATATCGCCGGACGGCAGATCGTTACGCGTCTGCGCGGCGTTGAGCGTTTCCCGGTTGGAGAGCTTGCCGCTGCGGCTGGCCACCCGGTAGGAGGCGCTCATGTTGCAGATGAGCTCGGTGGCCGAGACTTCGCGCAGCCAGGCCTTGTCCAGCGTACCGGTCACGATGTAGTCAGGGTTGCCGCTGCGGGCCTGGTCGGGCGTCAGCGCGTAGGAGACCTGCAGACCGCAGCGGCGCAGCTCATCCGCCAGGGCCTGACTCACCCACTGGGTCACATCCTGGCTGCCCACAAAGGCCGTCCCGTCACGGCGCACGCCGAGATCCTGACTGTCGCGCTTGTCCTCAAAGACCACCACGCTCACGCGCGGCGCATTGGGGGCGGGCAATATGTTGTTGGGCACGGTAGACGCCACCAGCGGCACGGTGTTGCTGGGGCCGCAGGCCGTCAGCAGCAGGGTGGCGAGCAACAGGGACAACAGAAGGGGAAGTCTGGCGAATTTCATGGGTTCCTCGTCAAGGGGTGAGCGCCGCCGTCCCGGCCGTGTCAGACGCACGGGGCGGACGGCTGCGAAAAAGACCTGGGGAAGCGGGCCGGATGCGTCGGCAGCGCCGGGCAGGCCGGTTCTCATGTCATGGTCCGAAAGCCGGCAGGCCGCGCAGGGGGCGGATGCCGCATCGTCCGCCGGCGGAAGCATCGCCGGACATGCGCTCTTCCCGGTGCGGCGGCTTTTTCGAGGATATAGGGAAAGGGCGCGTCTTGCAAGGCATTATGGGCCGTGGTAGCTTTTGCTCACAAATTTTCCAAGCAGGAGTTCCCATGATCGATCTTAAACTGGTGCAGAAAAATCCCGAGGTGCTTGCCAAGGCGCTGGCCGACCGTCAGTCCAGCCTGCGCGTGGAGGACTTTCTGGCTCTGGATGGCCGGCGGCGTGCCCTGCTCGCCGAGGTGGAGACTCTGAAGAATCAGCGCAATACGGCGTCCGGGCAGGTGGCCGCCCTCAAGCGTGAGGGCAAGGACGCCTCGCACATGATGGAAGAGCTCGGCGCGCTTTCCGACCGCATCAAGGCCCTGGACGCGCAGACCGCCGACGCAAAGGCCGCCGTGGAAGCCTGGCTCATGGGCGTGCCCAACATCCCCGACGCCACGACCCCCGTGGGCAAGGACGAGACGGAAAACCCCGAAGTGCTGCGCTGGGGGACGCCGCGGGATTTCGATTTCCCCGTCAAGGAGCACTGGGAGCTGGGCACGGCGCTGGGCGGGCTGGACTTCGAACGGGCCACCCGGCTGGCAGGCAGCCGCTTTGCGCTTTCGCTGGGCTGGGCCGCCCGTCTTGACCGGGCGCTGATCAACTTTTTCCTGGATGAGCATGTGCGGAACGAGGGCTATATCGAAGTCTGCCCGCCGTACATGGTCAACCGGGCGACCATGACCGGCACGGGCCAGCTGCCCAAATTCGAGGAGGATCTCTTCAAGATGCCGGACTGGGGGTATTATCTCATCCCCACGGCCGAAGTGCCGCTGACCAACATCCATGCCGGCGAAGTGCTGGACGAAGCCGATCTGCCGCGCGCCTACTGTGCGGCCACGCCCTGCTTCCGTTCCGAAGCCGGTTCCGCGGGCAAGGACACGCGCGGCCTTATCCGTCTGCACCAGTTCACCAAGGTGGAGATGGTGCGCTTCGCCCATCCCGACGACAGCTTCCATCAGCTGGACGTGATGGTGGGCCATGCCCGCAATCTCCTTGAAAAGATGGAGCTCCCCCACCGCGTCATTACGCTGTGCACCGGCGACCTCGGCTTCGGCTCGGCCAAGACCTTCGACCTCGAAGTCTGGCTGCCCGGTCAGAACACCTACCGGGAGATCTCCTCCTGTTCCAACTGCGTGGACTTCCAGGCGCGGCGCGCGGACATCCGCTTCAAGCCCAAGGGCGGCAAGAGCGCCTATGTCCACACCCTCAACGGCTCCGGCCTGCCCACGGGACGCGCCCTGGCCGCCATCCTGGAAAACGGCCAGCAGAAGGACGGCAGCATCGTGCTGCCCAAGGTCCTCGTGCCGTACATGGACGGCGTGGAGGTCATCGAACCGCGCTAGGATCGCGGGCACTCGCCTTTTCGTCCGGGGGGAGGGCACATCACCCCTTCCCCCGGCGCGCTTTTGCCGGGGCGTACGCGGCAAGAGCATCGACCATCCAAACGAGCGGCGCCGGCCGCCCCCACGCGGGCAGCTCCCAAAGCCCTACTTTCCGCCGGCGGCCAGCGCCTTTACCGACGTGGCGCGCATATCCTCGCCGTCGAAGATCTCGCAGGCGACGTCCGGCCCCTGCTCGGCCAGCCGGCGCAGCAGAGGGGCGTCCATCATGTCCGGCGGCAGTTGCCGCAGTGCCCATGCGGCCATGCCCCGGCACACGGGATCGGGATCGTCCAGCCCCCGGCGCAGCCAGGGGCGGGCCCATTCCGCCAGCGCCGGGCGGACCTGCGCCAGCCTGCCGATCCCCCAGAAGCAGGAACGGCGCAACACGTCGTGATCACAATAATTGTCGTCCTTCTCCAGCTCGATGATGTAGGAGATGAGGACGCGGTGAAAATCCTTCGCCGCCAGTTCCGACGCGCAGCAGGCCTCGGCGAAGGCTTCGGGGATGCCCCAGCCGATATTGCCGGACTCCTCGTTCATATGCCACATGAGGCGGCGCATGATGTTCCGCACGGCTTCGGGCTGTTCGCGCTCCAGCCCGGCAACGACGGCCCCCAGCGCCACGGCGGCCCGATGGCGCAGGCAGGGCGACAGCAGCAGGAAGGAGAGCAGCGGCCCCACGGCGGAAAGGCCCTCGCCGGCGATCGCGGGCAGGTGGGCCCGCCAGTCCGGGGATTCAAGCAACTGCCGGAAACGGGTCTTGGCATGACGCATGCGGGACATGAGGCCTCCTCCTCTTAATGCGTACAGAAGAACGTCACCCAGAACGGCACGCTGAAATCGAGGATCATGGCGTGCACGATGGAAACGAACACCCACTGCTGTCCGGCGCAGCGGGCGATGACGGGCAGGGTCGTGTCCATGGTGGAGGCCCCGCCGCAGGAGATGGGCGCCAGCGGGCTGATCCAGCGGACCAGCAACGGCGCGAAGACCAGGGTGATGAGTTCACGCAGGATGTTGGCCATGAGCGACACGGTGCCGAGCTCCGCGCCCTTGTACTGGGTGATGAACACCGAGGACAGGGAATAATAGGCAAAGCCCGAGCCTACGGCAAGACATTCGCTCAGGCTGTAGACCATGAAAAGGCTCACCAGAGCCGTGCCGGCAAAGGTCCCCACGGTGGTCGCCAGCGGCAGCAGCAGCACGCGGGGCCGCAGGGTGCGCAGGATCTCCCCCAGACGCCGGTCATAGCCGATGGAAAAACCCACCAGCAGCATGAGCGCATAGAGGACGTAGAGCGTGGCGTCGTGCGCCGGCAGCCCCCGCGGCAGCCAGCCCAGCCAGGCGCACAGCGTTCCCAGACAGAAGCAGCAGAGGATGACGAGACTACCGCCCATGCGGACGCTCCTCTCCGGGACGGGCGGCCGCCGGCGGGACGGGCGCGTCCTCGAAGGCGGTGGCCATGCCCGAGGCATCCTCGGGACTGCCGGCCATATCCCCCGGCATGGGCGCGCGCGCATGCCGTCCCGCTCCCGCGCCCGGGAAATGACGCCGGATCAGCAGGACGCCGATCATGCTCCCCCCCACGCCCGCCAGCGTGAGCGCCAGCGCCCGGCCGCCCAGCAGGGGCAGATTGCCCATGAGCTCGGCATCGCTCCCCACGGCCACGCCAAGCACGAAGAGCAAGAGCAGGATGGTGGGCGTGATGGCGCGTTGCACCAGCGCCAGACAACCGACCTTGCGCAGGCAGAAGCCGAGCGCCATGCCTGCCAGCATAAGACTGATGGGGATGAACATGTCTACCTCGGAAGAAAAGCCTGCAAGGCGTTTCGCAGGAAGGCCAGCATATTGTCGTAACAGCGGGCGTCGTCGAGGATCAGGTCCACATCCCGCAGGATCCAGACGCGCCGCCCGCGAAAGAGCCGGTGGCTCAGCGGTTCGAGCTTCCCGGGCAGCCCCGCCGCGCGGGCGGCGGCGGAGCCCATGATGATGACGCCCCGGGCCTTGAGGGCCTGGAGCCCCGACCAGAACGCGTCGGCGTCGGCCCGCAGGCTCCGGTCGTCCGCCGGCAGGCAGACGGGCCAGAAGGTGTGCGTGCCCTGCGGATGGCCGAGGTCCTGCAAGAGACGCCGGAAAAACAGGCCGCGCTCGGCCTTGCCGGGCTGTCCGCCGTCACAGAGATCGCTGCCCAGGTTCCAGTAGGTCCAGGCCACCAGACCGGGCCGCGTACGGGCAAGGCGCTCCTGCCAGGGGGCGGGCCAGAGGGCCGGGGCCAGCGGCCGCCACTCCGCCTCATCGCGGGCGGGAGCGGTCTCCGGCGGCGCGGCGGCACGCCGGGAGGTCGCCTGCGCGGCGGAGACGGGCCTCTGGTCGGGATGGACGGCGGGCCGCCCGCCCGGTCGGGAGGGTCCACGGGCCGGAGCGCCTCCGGCGGACCGCCGCGGCGGGGCGGAACGGGCCTGTCCGCCGGCTCGCGGGCCGGCCTCCACGACCGCCTGTTCCGCCGTGAGGGACAGCTCCGGCGGCAGATCCACGGGCGACAGCAGATAGTGCAGGCCGAGCCGCCGCCACGGGACGGCCAGCGGGCTTACAGACGCAAAAGCCATGACAGCAGCTCCCAGGCCACGTCGGCCTTGGCCTGTTGCGGCCAGATCTCGCCGTGACCGCACCTGTCCGTGACGGCCATGCTGTTGGTCGGACTGCCGAAGCCGCTGCCCTCGCCGTTGATGCGGTTGCCCGCCAGCAGATCGGCGTCCTTGCGGGCGCGCTTGGCCCGCGCCAGCGCCATGAGCTCCTCCATGTCCGGCGCGGTCTCGGCCGCGAAGCCCAGCGTCTTCTGGCCCGGCCGCCGCCGGGCGGCAAGGGTGGCAAGGATGTCGGGATTGGCCTGGAAACGGAGGCTGAAGCCGTCCCGCGCGCCTTCCTTCTTGAATTTTTCCGGCCCGTAGGGTTCCGGGGAAAAATCAGCCACGGCCGCCGTGAAGCAGCCCATATCCATCTCCGGCCAGACGTCCTCCGCCGCGGCGAACATCTCCCGCGCCGTCGTCACGTCCAGACGGCGGATCTCCGGCGGCAGCGCCGGACACCCCGGCCCGCAGACGGCGCACACCTCCGCGCCGCGCAGCC
>NZ_CALUYG010000055.1 GCF_944324935.1 uncultured Desulfovibrio sp.
AGCCGCACAAAAGGGGGCTCAACTCAAAAATACATCTGGCCGTGGATGCGCATGGTATGCCGGTCAGAATTATTGTTCCAGAGGGTACCCGAGCTGATTGCAAAGAGGCCTGTGCGTTGATTGACGGGTTGAGTGCCGGAGCGCTTTTGGCTGATAGAGGCTACGATACGGAGAATATTCTCCGCAAAGCGGGTGAATCCGGTTGCCAGGTTGTCATCCCGCCAAAGAAAAGTCGTAAAATATTACGCAACTATGACAGAGAGCTCTACAAAGTCAGGCATCTTGTCGAGAATGCTTTTCTGCATCTCAAGCGCTGGCGGGGAGTTGCCACACGGTATGCCAAAAGATGCTCCTCTTTTCTTGCCGCCGTTCAAATCAGGTGCATATCTTTGTGGGCAAACATAATTTGACGGCACTATCTAGTCAAGAGCCAAAGAAAAATAGGCAGGGAAACGTACGTCTCCCTGCCTGCTCTGCTGGCTTGTACGCCCCTTCTTTCGGGGGCCATCATCCAGTTTGCGGCAAAGCCGCCCTTTTTCGCAGGTCAGCTCCACGAGAAAGGTCGGCCCTACGCCATGCCGGTTCAACCGGCTCGTTTGAATCGCTGGTCCGTCGTTTCACGGAAAAAACGCTGTTTTTCCGTTTGGTTTGGGCCGGGCGGAGCTGTGTCGCCCCGCGTTTTGCCTTTTTCAACGGCAAAACGCTCTAACCTAGCTTCTTCTGCAGAAGTTCGTTGACCAGGGCGGGATTGGCCTTGCCCCTGGTGGCGCGCATGATCTGTCCCACAAAGAAGCTCATAAGCTTGGTCTTGCCGCCGCGGTAGGCCTCCACCTCGGCGGGATTGTCGGCCAGCACCTTGTCCACCGCGGCTTCCAGCTCCGAGGAGTCGGATATCTGCACGAGGCCCTTGGCTTTCACATAGGCTTCGGGCATTTCGCCGCTGCGCATGAGGTCGGCAAAGATGTCGTTGGCGATCTTGGCGCTAATGAGGCCCTTGTCTACGATGTTGACCAGTTCGGCTAGGGCGGCGGGCGTCATGCGGCAGTCGGCAAGGCTGCCGCCGCCGGCGTTGAGCTCGCGCAGCAGCGCGCCCAGCATGAAGTTGGCCACCTTGCGCGGCTCGGCCAGACGGGCGGCCTCCTCGAAAAAGTCGGCCATGAGCCGGCTCTGGACCAGCACTTCCGCTTCGGGCAGGGGGAGGCCCGTCATCTCCACGAAGCGGCGTACCCGCGCCTGCGGCAGTTCGGGCAGTTCGGCCTTCCAGCGGGCCATCTCCTCGGCGGAGATGCGGACAGGCAGCAGGTCCGGGTCGGGGAAATAGCGGTAATCGTGGGCCTCTTCCTTGCCGCGCATGGAGACGGTCACATTTTTGACCGCATCGTAAAGGCGCGTCTCCTGCACGATTTTTTCCCCGTCGGCAAGCGCGTCCTGCTGGCGGCCGATCTCGTAGTCGATGGCGCGCTGGACGTTGCGGAAGGAATTGAGGTTCTTCAGCTCCGTACGGATACCGAAGGTGGGGCAGCCCACGGGGCGGATGGATACGTTGGCGTCACAGCGGAAGCTGCCCTCCTCCATGTTGCCGTCGCAGACGCCCAGATAGGTCACGATGGCGTACAAGGCCTTGAGATAGGCCACGGCCTCGGCTGAGGAGCGCATGTCCGGCTCGGAGACGATTTCCACCAGCGGCGTGCCCGCGCGATTGAGGTCAACGTAGCTGACGTTTTCCCCCTGGGCGTGGATGTTCTTGCCGGCGTCGTTCTCCATATGGATGCGGGTGATGCCGATGCGCTTTTGCGCGCCGTCCACCTCGACGTCCAGATGGCCGTGCTCGCAGATGGGCAGGTCGAACTGGGAGATCTGGTAGCCGGAGGGCAGGTCGGGATAGAAATAGTTCTTGCGGGCAAAGACGGAACGGTCATTGATGGCGCAATGGGTGGCCAGCCCCACCAGTGTGGCGTAATGGACGGCCTGCCGGTTGACGCGCGGCAGCGCGCCGGGCATGCCGGCGCAGACTTCGCAGACGTTGCTGTTGGACGGCTGCCCGAAGGTGGTGGGGCAGGAACAGAACAACTTGGACCTGGTGGCAAGCTGCACATGCACTTCAAGACCGATGACGGCTTCATAAGCTGGCATAGGGACTGTACTCCATAAAATGCGGCCGCTGCCGGCCGCGCGTTTTAGGCATGTTGCCGTGAAATCTGCGGGGATATGGCGCGAGGGGGTCCCCTTCCCCAACAATGCGCTGCCGCCCTACGCTTCGTGCCGCGGCCTGGTCAGGGCGGCATCAAAATATTTGCCGACCCCGTATTCGCCGCGCCGCATGAACATTCGCGCTTCAGGGCCGATGATCTGCATCTCCCGGTTCTCGGCCTGCATCTCCAGGGCGATGCGCATCTCCTTGGTGCAGCCGGTGGAGTAGGTCGCGTCCTTTCCCGTCCAGGCGGCGGGCATCTTGCGGCCCAGCAGGGCAAAGCTCTCCTCGATGTCTTCCACTGTCTGGAAACGCCAGATGTCGATGCAGCCGCTGCGCTGCACGCGTTCCCACATGTACATGAGGTCGTCGCCGTCCATGCCGTCCACAAAGTGCTCGGCCGGATTGATGATGAGGGTGTTGTCCATCTGTCGGCGCAATTTGTCAACAAAGGCCCGCGCCAGCTCCACGGCCGTATGCGTCTGCCCGGGGATGCTGCCGATGATGCAGCTGTAGAACATGACGTTCTTGCCCGCCCGCCGAGCGGCGCGCATGTCGTTGATGATGCCCTCGGCCTGAGCGGCGATGTCCTGTTCATTGAATTTGTGCGCCTGCGGGCTGTGTGGCCGGAAAGCGCTGTGGCGGCCCTGTCCGTCCTGCCAGAAGCAGAGGATGTCCCGTGTGAACTGGTGGCTCGTGCCCAGCAGGATGTCCGCCGAAGCGCGGCCCTTGGCCAGGATGAGATCCGCCTCCTTCCAGGCGCGGGAGAAGGTGACGGAGACCCGGTAAAGGTTGAGGGCCTCGCTGGTGCCGTCATGGATGATGGCGAGCCGGTGCGCGCGCAGGTGACGCAGCAGGTCGTTCTTGCTCGCCCGTTCGTCATGCAGGATGCCCTCGCGCGGGACAAGCCCCCGCAGGCCGGGGTCATCCTCCAGGTCGTCCAGAACGGGGGCCATGTCGCAGCAGGCGGACTTGACGGCATAGACGACGCGCATGCCCAGCTCCGTGCAGAGGTCCGCAAGGAAAAGATCAAAGACCGTACCGCCCTCCGCATCACAGAGGAGGAGGACCGTGCCGCGTTTGCCGGCGGTCTGCAGCAGGACGCGGCAGGCCGTCTCCATCTCCTGATCCGCATGGGCGAGCAGGGGCTGGAGATGCGTCGCCGTGAGCGCCGACGGACTGTCCGCCGCCTGCGCGGCGATAGCGTCGCCGGCCAGCGCCAGCACCAGCCGTCGCGCCAGGGCATGGCGGGAAAGGCGCTCCCCTTCGGCCCGCAGACTGTTCCCCCGGGAAAAGTCGGGCGGCAGCGCATCCAGGGCATCCTGAAGGGCGGGCAGCTCCAGCAGGTGGCGCTGACGCCGATGGGCCGCCTGCCGGCGGGATCGCCACGGGTCGTCCCAGGGATCGTCGAGGGTCAGCGCCAGCGCCGCCATGCGCTTGGCCAGCCGTGTGGGCAGGAGCGTCCCGGCCGCCGTACCCTGCCGGTAGCGCAGGCGGCAGAACTGGAGCAGCAGGCGTCGCTTGTGCGGGGACGGGATCCGCAGCACGCGCCGCTTCGTCTCCTCCCAGATGGCCTGATACTGCTGCCGCAGCGCCGTCTTGTCGCGACTCTGGAGTTGTCGGAACACCGTGTCCGGGCAGGGAAGATAGACCTGCCCCTCCTCAAGACAGACCATGAAGGAAAGCTGTTCCGGCCCGGCAATGATGTCGGGATTCAGGGTGTGGGCGATGTTGTTGTCCACCATGAGGCCGTGGATCCAGGCGTCGAGGGCGGCGTCATGCCCGAGACGAATGTCGGCTGCCCGCTCGAGAAAGGTGCGTCGCATGGGCTTCCTAGAGGCTGCGCCCGCCGGTGGCGAAGTTGGTCACGAAGCCTCGCGTGCGCAGGCGTTCGAAAAAAGGCACTTCCGCCCCGGCAAAGAGGACGGCGTCATCCTTGCCGGTGACTTCCACCGTATCCCCGATGCTGAGGACGATGCCTTCCTGTCCGTCGATGGTGAGGTAACTTTCCGTGCTGCCCGGCAGGACGTCCAGCGAAAAGAGCGCCGTGCCCGGAAAGATCATGGCCGGGATGGTATTGAGGAAGGGACAGATGGGCGTGAAGACGATGGATCGCAGCGAGGGATAGAGCAGCGGCCCTCCGGCGGAGACGCTGTAGCCCGAGCTGCCGATGGCCGTGGAGAGGATGATGCCGTCGCTGCGCAGATCGCACATGTGTTCGTCATCCACATAGATGCCCAGACTGACCAGACGGGACAGGGAGGACCGCCCCAGCACAACATCGTTGACGGCATGGCCGCGCGCGGCCTCCCGGCCATCCCGGATGAGCCGCCAGGCGAGCGCCGAGGCCGGGCGCAGGGGCATTTCACCGGCCAGACAGGCGGCAAGGCAGGGCTCCCACTGATCGGGCTGCACTTCCGCCAGAAAGCCGACCCGGCCGAAATTGATGCCGAGCAGCGGTACTCCGCTGCCCACCATGCGTCGCGCCACGCCGAGCATGGTACCGTCCCCGCCGAGGACGACCACAAGGGCAAGTTCCGGGTCGGCATAGGCCGGCGAGCCGATGCCGGCCCGGCATTCGCTGACGCGGCAGTCCCGCTGCCGCAGCCATTGCGCGATGTCTCCGGCAAGGGCAGCGGCTTCATCGCTGTTGGCCTTGACGACAAGAAGTATGTGCTTGCTGGCGCTTTCGTGCATTGGCGCATCTTATGTCAAGCCCGGCATGACTGCAAGTCCGTCCCGCTTTTTTTCGCGACTTGTCAGAGAGCGGGCTTTGCCGTACAAGACGGACATGGTTTTTTCGGATGCCGCGCAGGACGCCATGACGCCCTCTGATCCCGTGGGAAGCTATCTTGCGGAGGGCGCGCGCGTGCGCCGCCTTTTTTTTCAGGAAGCCGCGCCGCTGCTGCGCCGGGCGGCCCTTGGCATTGCCCTGGGGCTCGCCGCCGGCGGCAAGCTGCTCTTGTGCGGCAGCGGCGGCGGCAGCCTCCTTGCCCGCCAGATGCTTGCCCTGCTGACGGGGCGCTATCTTCTGGACCGCCCCGCCCTGCCCGCCGCCGTGCTGCTGCCGGAGGATGCCGCCTCGTCGCTTGAGGCCCGGAGCGCGTTCGTCTCCTGTCCGCCTGCCCGGCAGATCGAGGCGCTGGGCGCGGCAGGGGACGGGCTGCTCATCTTTTCTCCCCCCGGGCACGACGCCGCCCTTGCCGCCGCGGCTGAGGCGGCGCGACAGCGGAAAATGTGCGTGGTGGCGCTGGCCGGCGAGCACGGCGAGGCGCTTGCGGCATACAGCGACGTCCTGGTGTGCGCGCCCCCTGCGCCGCCGCCGCTGGTGCAGGAGCTGCACATGGCTGCCGGGCATCTTGTCTGCCGGCTCATTGATCACTATCTTTTTGAAAATCCGGCGGTCCTGCGCGCAGCGGCCGCCACAGCATGAGGTCTTCTGTATGCCCATTTACGAATATGCCTGCGACAAATGCGGCAAGGAATTCGAAGAACTGGTCTTTGACGACAGTACCCCGCCCTGCCCCCACTGCGGTTCCGCCCAGACGCACAAGCTCATGTCCTGCTGCTGCGTGCACGGCGTCAGCCAGAGCGGCGGCGAGTCCTGCGCCACTACCGGCGGTGGTGGCGGCTGCGCCGGCTGCTCCGGCGGCAACTGCGCAAGCTGCGGACATTAGGAGGGGCGCATGGCACGACTGACCATCGCCACCCGCGGCAGCCGGCTGGCCCTCTGGCAGGCCGAACATGTGAAAAACCGCCTCATGGCCCTTGCCCCCGGGCTGGACATCGAGCTTGCCGTCATCAAGACCCGCGGCGACATCATTCTCGATGTGCCGCTGGCGCAGGTAGGGGGCAAGGGGCTCTTCGTCAAGGAGATCGAGGAGGCCCTTCTGGACGGCCGGGCGACGCTGGCCGTGCACAGCATCAAGGATGTGCCCATGCAGCTCCCCGACGGTCTGACGCTCGGCTGCGTGCCTGAGCGGGAAGTCTGCACGGACTGCCTCCTCTCCTTCCGTCACGCGGGGCTGGACGCGCTGCCGCACGGCGCCTGCGTGGGCACAAGCAGCCTGCGCCGTCAGGCCCAGCTCCTGGGCCTGCGCCCAGATCTGAAGATCGTCTCCCTGCGCGGCAATGTGGATACCCGCCTGAAAAAGCTGGAGGACGGCGAGTACGACGCCATCGTGCTGGCCTCGGCCGGCATGCGGCGGCTGGAACTCGTGACGCCCTACATGCAGCCGCTGCCCCCGGACCGCTTCGTGCCGGCCGTGGGACAGGGCGCGCTGGGGATAGAGTGCCGTGCCGACGATACGGCCACGCTGGAACTGCTGGCCCGTCTCGAACACACGCCCACCCGCATCTGTGTGGAGGCCGAGCGCGGCTTCCTCGCCGGGCTGGACGGCGGCTGTCAGGTCCCCATCGGCGCGCATGCGGAAATGACGGACGACAGCCACTTCACTCTGGAAGGTCTTGTGGGCGAGGTGGACGGCAGCCGCATCCTCCGTGCCCGTCGCGACGGTCACGCCGGCAATGCCCGGCAGACCGGGCTTGATCTGGCGGACCACCTGCTGGATCAGGGCGCCCGCGACATCCTTGAACGACTTTACTGCAACAGGTAGACGCCATGCCGCCCGTATCGCCCCTGCCCGCTTCCCGTCTGCACGCCATCATGGATCCCACCCGCATCCCGTGGGAAGACAGCGGCAGCATCCCCCGTCCGCGCAACGGCGCGGGCAGCCGCAACGCCTTCCAGCCCCGCTTCCTGCAGGCGATGGATCTGGCGCTGGCCATCCAGACGCCCGGCTACAATATCTATGTCTCGGGCGAGAGCAATCTGGGGCGTACCTATACCCTGCTTGCCTACCTTGAACCGCAGGCCCGCAAGGCGGCCCTGCCGCCCGACCTCGTCTACGTCAACAACTTCGCCGACCCGGACAGTCCCCTCCTCCTTTCCCTGCCCGCCGGGCAGGGGCGCAAACTCAAGGAGAGCCTGTCCGCCGCCGTGGAAGCCATCAGCCGCGAGCTGCCGCGGCGCTTTGAAGGCAATACCTTCATGCGGCAGCGCGCCAAGCTCATGGACAAGTTTCAGCAGGCGCGTAACAGCCTGCTCAGCAAGATGAACAGCGTGGCCGCGCACAAGGGCTTCAATCTGGACATGGACGAGGGCGGCAGCCTGACGCTCTATCCCCTGCTCAAGGGCAAGCGCCTCAGCGACGAGGAATACGAAAGCCTGGACAACGCGGTACGCACCAAGCTCAAGCGGCGCGGCGAAACGCTGGTGCAGACCATGGCCGGTTTCATGCGGGAGCTGAGCAGGGCCGAGGAATCCTTCCATGACGATGAGCGGGATCTGGAGCGCAAGGTCATGGAGCAGGTGCTCGACGCCGAGCTGGCCCCGGTGTGCCGTCGTCTGCTCAAGGCCTGCGCCTGCGAGGGGCTTGAGAGCTACTTCGCGGCCCTGCGCGAGGACATGCTCAAGAATACGGACCTCTTCCTCCCGCGTGAGGCCCCGGCGGGGACGCCCGGCAGCGGAGAGGCCCCTCATCCGCCGCAGAACCTGCCCCCCGATCCCGGCCTGTACCGCTACGGGGTCAACCTCTTTGTGGATAACGGGGACGGCAGCGGCGCGCCCATCGTGGTGGACGATCATCCGACGTCGGTCAATCTGCTGGGCTGCATCGAGCGCGAGTCCGAAATGGGCGCCCTGGTGACGGACTTCACCCTCATCAAGGCCGGCAGCCTGCACAAGGCCAACGGCGGTTTCCTCGTGCTCCGCATCGAGGACGTGTTGCAGCATCCCGGCGCCTGGGAAGGCCTCATGCGTGCCCTGCGGTCCAGCCAGGCCCGCATCGAGGACGGGGGCGACATGCCGGATACGGCCATCCGCACCAAGGGCATCAATCCCCAGCCCCTGCCGCTCCGCCTCAAGGTGGTGCTCATCGGGGACGAAGGCCTTTACGAGACCCTGCTCGACAACGACGAGCGCTTTGCCAAGCTCTTTCGCATCAAGGCGCAGATGTCCGACAGCATGGACCGCTCGGCGGCGGGGATACGCTTTTACCTTTCCGCCATTGCCCGCATCGCCGAGGAAGCCGGCCTGCCGCCCTTCGACCGCGGCGCGCTGGCCTGGCTGGTGGATCTGGGCTCGCACCTCTGCGAGGATCAGCGCAAGCTTTCGCTCAAGTTCCCGCTTCTGCGCGAACAGATGATCGAGGCCGCCGCTCTGGCCCGCATGGAAGGCAAGGACAAGGTGAGCGGGGAGATCCTCGAACGCGCCTACGCCGCACGCACTTACCGGGCTAATCTGGTGGAAGACATCTTCATGGAGGAATACGACCGCGAGATGATCAAGGTGTGCACCTCCGGTTCGGCCGTCGGGCAGGTCAACGGCCTCTCGGTCACCCTGCACGGGGACTTCGAATTCGGCCTGCCGCACCGCATCTCCTGTACGGTGGGCGTGGGCCATGAGGGCATCATCGACCTCGAGCGCGAGGCCGAGCTGGGCGGTCCCATCCATACCAAGGCCATGATGATCCTCAAAAGCTTCCTGACGGACATGTTTGCCCGCAAGAAGCCGCTGGTGCTTTCCGGTTCGCTCTATTTCGAGCAGAGCTACGCGGGCATCGAGGGCGATTCGGCCTCCGGAGCGGAGCTCATCGCCCTGCTGTCGGCACTGGCCGACGTGCCGGTGCGGCTGGATCTGGCCATGACCGGCGCGGTGAACCATTCCGGCCAGATCCTCGCCGTGGGCGGCGTGACCCGCAAGATCGAGGGCTTTTACAAGGTATGCGCGCGGCATGGCCTCACGGGCACACAGGGAGTCATCATCCCGCATGACAATGTGGATCATCTCATGCTGTCGCCCGAGGTGCTGGAGGCCGTCGAGAACAAGCGTTTCGCCATCTATCCCGTACGGCGCATCGATGAGGCGCTGACCCTGCTGACGGGCATGCCCTGCGGCCGGCGGCGCAAAAACGCCACCTTCACCCCCGGCAGTCTGTATGCGCTGGTGGACAACCGGCTTGAACAGCTGGGTGACTACGCGCAAAACGCCTTCAGACGCAGCCGAAAAACAAGCTGACGCGCGCTTCGCAAGGCCGCATCGGGCTTGACTTTATGGGATTGATTGCGTACACAGTCAGGTCGGAGACATTCCCCCTCAACCTCAACAGGTGCAGTCCCGACGATGGCGAGCAAAAACAAGAAAGAAGCCTTGCTTCAGGCGGCCAAGGAACTTTTTGGCGAGTGCGGGTATGTGGAGACGACCTTCAAAAAGATCTCCGACCGTGCCGGGGTGGCTCTCGGCCTGCTGACGCATCACTACGGCAACAAGGAAAAGCTTTTTCTCGCTTCCGGTCTTGACGTGCTGGAAAACTTCCTGGTCGTGCTGCGCGAATCCAGCATGGAGGCGCACAACGGCTTTGAAGCCGTCATGTGCTTCTGCAAGGCCTATCTCGACTTTTCCGTGGACAAGAATTCCAACTGGCTGGTGCTGGTGCGATGTTCGCCCTACAGCGACATGAAGACCAAGACCGACCGCGACCTCATGGATTCCATGTTTTCCCAGGTGCATTCGGAGCTGGAAGGTCTCATTGCCCGCGGCATCTCCGACGGCAGCATCGCCCGGGTGGAACCCAAGGGGACGGCACAGGTCATCATTTCCCTCATGGTGGGCGCCAACCGAACGCGCGTGCTCACTCCCTACGCTCAGCCGGATCTGTACGAACAGGTGCTGGCCTTTGTTGCCAGAG
Organism: uncultured Desulfovibrio sp.; assembly: GCF_944324935.1. Lineage (GTDB taxonomy): Bacteria > Desulfobacterota > Desulfovibrionia > Desulfovibrionales > Desulfovibrionaceae > Desulfovibrio. The sequence continues at coordinate 9,940 of NZ_CALUYG010000055.1, forward strand.
CCGTAAAAGCCTGATATGTCAAAAAAACGCCGACTTCGGTCGGCGTTTTTTTGTTTCCACTCCCTGACGCGACGCGCTGCACGGGCACGCCGCGTCGCTTCGCACACAGAGGTCACCATGAATGCCGAACCCCTTTCCTTCCTTGCCGTGTTCCAGCAGGCGGATGCCGCCGTCCAACTGGCCGTGGCGTCCCTGCTCTTCTCCCTGCTCTTCTCCCTCTGGGGGCTGCTGCGCCTGAAGCTGCGCAAAGGGAAGGGCTGCTGATGCAAACGCTGCTGAATATCCTTATCTGGGTGGGCTACATCGGCCTGTTCGTCTATCTTGCCCGCAAGGGTGAGGGACATGACGCCATGCACACCGGCAAGATCAATTTTGCCGTACAGGCGCTGGCCTATGTGGCGACCTATATCTCCGCCGTGGCACTGGTCGGCTTCGGAGGGCTTTCCTATGCCTACGGCCTGCAAATGCTGCTGGTGGCCGCGGGCAACGTCTGGCTCGGCACCTGGATCGTCTACCGCTTCCTGGCCTGGCCAACGCGCCTCTGCCAGCGCAATCTCAACGCCCGTACGCCGTCGCAGCTTCTGGCCCGGGGGCATCGCTCTCCGGCACTGGGGAAGTTCCTTGCCCTGCTCTTTGCCGTCTTTCTGGGCGTCTACGCCTCGGCGGTCATCAAGGGGGCGGCCCTGCTGCTGGCCCAGATTTTGCCGCTGCCGGTCTGGCTGCTCATCTGGCTGGTGGCCCTCCTGGTGGCCTTCGCCGTCTATGTAGGGGGGCTGCGCGGCGTCCTGTACACCGAGGCCATGCAGGGCTTCATCATGCTGGTGGGCATCTGCATGCTGGTCATGGCGGTGTTCAAGCAAGTCGGGGGGCCGGTGGCCGGCATGGCCGCCCTGCAAGAGCTGCCGCCGACCGCGCTGGCCAATGAGGGCTTTCTTGCCCTTTCCGCCGGCCAGCAGGGCTGGTTCATCATTTCGCTGGTAATCGTCACCTCCATCGCCGTCTGGGCCCAGCCGCAGATGATCCAGCGCCATTTTGCCCTTACCTCGGCCCGGCAGGTGGGCAGCATCACCCCGCTGGCCATGCTGGTGCTCACCGTGCTCGTGGGCGGCGCGTACTTCGTGGCCGCGCTGGCGCGCCTCATCCTGCCGGAAGGCGTGCCGCCGGATGACGTCATGCCCCTGCTCGTCCGGCAACTCCTGCCGGAAGTCGGCCTCCAGATCTTTGTGCTGGCTATCACTTCGGCCTCCCTTTCCACGGCAACGGCCATCTATCACATCGCCGTGTCCGCCATTGCCGAAGACCTGCCGGGGCGCAAGGCATCGCGTCCGGCATGGCTTGCGGGCATCATCTTTTGCGTGCTGCTCAGCGGCGGCTGCGCCCAGATCAAGGGACAGCTCATCGCCCTGCTCTGCACGACCAGCTGGAGCATCGTCGGCGCGACCGTGCTGGTGGCCTATGTGGCGCTGGTACGCTTCGGCAAGCGCAGCAGCCTGGCCGCCTGGCTGAGCTGCGCCGGCGGCTTCACGGCCTGCCTGGCCTGGTATCTGCTCAGCCACGAGGGCTTTTCCGCCTTCGTCTACTCCCTTGCCACGCCGGAGGCCACGGTCAGTGCCGTAACGCCTGTCCTTACCGTGCTGCTGGGCGAAACGGCCGCCCGCATCCCGCCCTTTTTCGTGGGCTTCGCCTGCTCGCTGGCCGGCTGGTTTGCGGGCTGGGCCTGTGACGCCACCGGCCGCAAGCATTCCAACTTCTGGCCAACTACGCAATTTTAATGGATTTTTTAGGGATAAATTTTTTTGATTTTTTTGTTGACAGAACAGGGCTTCATGCGTAGAGTCTCTTCCTGTTGAGCGTCCCCATCGTCTAGCCGGCCCAGGACAACGGCCTTTCACGCCGTCGACAGGGGTTCAAATCCCCTTGGGGACGCCAAATTTAGGTACAAAGAAGAATGCCAAAGTCCAAAAGACCTTGGCATTCTTTGTTTTTTCATTCCAATACGGTTTCCCGAAATCCAGCCTCGTCCGCTTGCATCCATGAAATTTGTGGGTATATCCGTAGGTAGGAATGTGGTACGACATTTCCGATACCTACACGGATAACCGGCCGGAATCAAACATATTTTTGTCCATGTGGGTATCTCTCCGTCCAACGACAACCAGGGAGTGCCCATGCCTCTTACCGATACCCACATCCGCAGTCTGAAACCCGATTCAAAGCCCCGCAAATATTTCGACGGCGGCGGCCTGTTCCTCTATTTGCCCACCAGCGGCAGCAAGCTCTGGCGGATGGCTTACCGCTTTGACGGCAAGAGCAAACTGCTCAGTTTCGGGGAATACCCCAGCGTCTCGCTCAGGGACGCCAGAGAACGACGCGAGGATGCCCGGCGTCTGCTGGCCAAAGGCGTTGATCCTTCCGAGCAGAAACGGGAAGAAAAGAAGGCCAGAATCTCAGCCGAACGCGAGAGCTTCCAGAATATCGCCAGAGAATGGCATGAAACCCGCATGGCGGAGTTTTCTGAAAAGCATCAGGGAACCGTCATGTACCGGCTGAAAACCTACATCTTTCCACGTATTGGCAAAATGCACATCGCCAAACTGGAAACACGGGATATCATGGAGGTGGTCAAGCCTCTGGAGCAGCGGGGAAACTATGAGACTTCCCGGAGAGTGCTGCAGATCATCAATCAGGTATTCCGCTATGCGGTCATCACGGGCCGGGCAAAGCACAATATCGCAGCCGATCTTCGGGGAGCCTTGAGGCCGAGAAAAACGGTCCATCGCGCGGCGGTGCTGGAACCGGAAAAAGTCGGCCAGCTTTTGCGGGATATCGACGCCTACGAAGGCTATTTTCCTCTGGTCTGTGCCTTGAAGCTGGCTCCGTTGGTTTTCACCCGTCCCACGGAACTGCGGGCTGCCCAATGGAAGGAATTCGACCTTGAGTCCGGGGAATGGCGCATCCCTGCGGAACGCATGAAAATGCGCCGTCAGCATCTTGTGCCCCTGTCCCGGCAGGCAATGTTCATTCTTCGGGAACTTCAAAAATACTCCGGGGAGGGAAAATTCCTTTTTCCCTCCATCCGCACGGAGGTACGGCCCATTTCCGATGCGACCATGCTTAATGCGCTTCGGCGCATGGGCTACCAGAAGCACGAAATGAGCGTGCATGGTTTTCGCTCCATCGCATCCACACTGCTCAACGAACTCGGCTATAACCGGGACTGGATTGAGAGGCAGCTTGCCCACGGGGAGCAGGACGAAGTGCGTGCGGCATACAATTATGCGGAATATCTGCCTGAGCGCCGAAAGATGATGCAGGATTGGGCGGACTATCTGGACGGATTACGCAACACACAGCAGAAAAGAAATAAGGAGGGAGTATGAAAAAGGACACCATGACAGACCGTGATGTTTGTATCTCCATCGGGAAAATAGAAGACGAGACGCAGGTGACGAGCAATGACACCGGCTGGAGTGAAGAAGAAAAGGAGCGTATGAGACAATACGGCTATGACGACATGGACATGATCCGGGCGTGGTATAGCTGAAACAGGTTTTACAGGAAAACAGCGGCACGGAAGGTACATGACTATCCCTGCCGCTGTTTTTTTATTGTCCATTTTTGGGCGACAGGGTATCCTTTCCTCCATGACAGACCGACAGAACATAACCATAGGCAGAGTGCGGCAGGCGTATGGCCTGACAGTCAGAGAAGGTGAAATGCTTGCCCAGGCACTCTGGCCTGACGCCGTTCAGCCTCTGGGGCTATGGCATACGACCTATGAAAATTGCTGGCAGGCATTTGTTGCGGGCAATCATGTCGCATATGGAACGCAGATGCCGGAATTTCCTTCAGTGCCGGAACTGGGGGCGGGCATTCAGACATATCTGCTTGGCTTTGATGTGATGGAATTTTTCAGAAAGATATCAACGCTTGTTCCTGTTACCTCCCTACAATATGGGTTGAATGTCATTCTTGAAGAATCCTTTGAAGATACGGCGTCTGTCTTTCCCGAGGAACGAGAATTTCTGTTCAGCAGTCTGGAGAGACTGAAAACAGAAGACATCTTCGCGCAGTATTCACCGGACTCGCCTCTCTTTGAGAAACCGATATTCTCCATTCCCGCCTCAAGTTATCACTTCATCGCGCATATCTTTACCGATACCATAATGGTGGATAGGGACATTGCTATCAGATATCTCCGTTATTATCCCTTACGCCAGGAAGTGAAAGGCATCACCCGCGCCCTTGTGGAATCCCTTTTACGGGCAGCTCCGCCGGAATCGTCCGTTGCCGACAAAGCGGCGGCAGTTCCCCTGTGTGAAAGGTCACCGCAGGATGAAAAACTTGTTTTCCGTATTCCCGGAGCATTCTGGGAAGGAAGGCCGGACGCCGCCGTCCGTGACGCCATGAAAGAAAAGTATCCTCTTTCAGTCATCGCTTATGTTCTCCTGTATTGGTGTGGTCCTCAAAAATCCGAGACCAGTCACAAAACTCCGCAGGGCAGAAAGACGCATGTGGGACGCTTGCTTGCGGGCAAAGAGTACAGGGACGACAAATCCTATCGCAATTTGATGGATATGCTCCTCAAGGAAGCGGAGACATATGCCATAATCAAGGCGTGACCAGCCTGCTGTTTTCCCGTCTTTTTTAGATTTTCCCGTCATTTTCCCGTCCGATTCCCTCACGGGAATTGTTTGACGTGTGCCAGATTCTCCTGAAGTCCAACCAGATTCAGGAGATTTTTTTATGAAACAGCATCAAGCACCCATTCCCGTCCACGGCCTTCTGCGTCTGCCTCAGGTTCTCAGCATGATTCCCATAAGCAAGAG